>NZ_JBTNDD010000012.1:0-97587 GCF_054511195.1 Arthrobacter sp. Sr33
AACTCTCCGTAAATGCATTACAGACACGCACCCACCACCAGGAAAAACCAGTAAACAGGCACGCGCAAAATTCGAAACCAGCCAAAAACAACCACACAACACCACGGGGTGATGCTATGCAGCCAAATTCAACCAATCAATAAAACAATCGGTATCAACAAACATGGCACACTATTGAGTTCTCAAACAACAGACACACCCGGCACCAAACAGAACCAAACAGTTCCATCATCGCTCCGGAGCAACTTTTCAAACTTACCGGCTGATCATCTTCAGGTCAAATCGGCTGATCTTCCAATCCCTGAGCCATACTGCGCTAGAGACGAACCGTAGTTCTGGTGGTTGTCAGCCGGTCAATTCCCTCGACCAGCGCGGATATAAACTCTAGCACCCTTCTGCCGAAGTTGTAAATCGCCCTCGGGGCCGGGTGCAAAATGCCCGGCCCCGCGCGGATCTAAGGCTTTTTTGGAGCCAAATACACGACGCCCAACGGTGGAACCCGCAGGTCAGCATAAGCAGGCTGCCCGCTGCATGGTCCTTCGACAGCTGTTACTCCGCCAAGGTTGCCAACACCTGAACCGCCAAACTCTTCAGCATCCGTGTTGAGCACCTCTTCCCAGTCCCCCGACCAGGGCAGCCCCACCCTGAATCCTTCATGGGGCGCTCCGGCGAAGTTAGCAATGCAAACCAGCGGATTGCCTTGGCCATCCCAGCGGATGAAGGACAGGGTGTTGCGGGCGCCGTCGTTCTCATCAATCCACTGGAACCCTGACGGATCGTTGTCCCGGACATATAGCGCCGGCGTGTTTCGATAGATCCCGTTCAGGGACCGCACCAAATGTTGGACGCCCTTGTGCGCAGGGGTGTCCGAAAGCCACCAATCGAGACCGTACTGCTCCGACCACTCAGATTCCTGGGCGTACTCAGTGCCCATGAAGATCAGCTGCTTACCGGGGTGCGCCCACTGGAACGCCAGGTAGGCGCGCACGCTGGCGAGCTGCTGCCACCGGTCACCCGGCATCTTCCGCAGCAGCGATCCCTTGCCGTGCACAACTTCGTCATGGCTGATCGGCAGCAGGAAGTTCTCGGTGTAGGCATACACCATGGAGAAGGTGGCCTTGCCGTGGTGGTAGCCACGGTTTACCGGGTCTTCAGCCATGTACTCCAACGAGTCATTCATCCAGCCCATGTTCCACTTCAGCCCGAATCCGAGGCCGCCTCCGCTGGTGGCGCGGGTGACCCCGGGGAAGGACGTCGATTCCTCCGCGATCATCACGACGCCAGGCACCCGCTTGTAGGCGGTTGCATTGACCTCCTGAAGGAAGTCAATCGCTTCAAGGTTTTCCCTGCCACCCAGACGGTTCGGCGTCCATTGGCCTTCTTCGCGGGAGTAGTCCAGATAAAGCATCGATGCGACGGCGTCCACGCGCAGCCCGTCAATGTGGAATTCCTCTAGCCAGTAGAGGGCATTGGCGACCAGGAAGTTCCGTACTTCGCGACGACCGAAGTCGAAGATCAGGGTTCCCCAATCGGGGTGCTCACCAAGGAAGGGATCGCCGTGCTCGTAAAGGGTCCCGCCGTCGAACTTCGCCAACGCGAACTCATCCTTGGGGAAGTGCGCTGGAACCCAGTCCATGATGACGCCGATCCCGGCCTGGTGCAGTTTATCCACCAGGTACTTGAAGTCGTCGGGGTGACCGAAGCGCGACGTCGGCGCATAGTACGAGGTCACCTGGTAACCCCAGGAGCCACCGAAGGGGTGTTCGGCGACGGGCATCATTTCAACGTGGGTGAAGCCCTGCCACTGAACATACTCGGTGAGCTGCTCGGCCAATTCCCGGTAGTCAAGACCCACCCGCCAGGAACCAAGGTGCACCTCGTAGACGCTCATGGGACCGTTGTGCGGATCTGCTGCAGCCCGCGCGGTCATCCATTCGTCGTCCTGGAAGGTGTACCTCGACTCGACCACACGCGAGCCGGTGAGGGGCGGGATTTCGGTACCGCGGGCCATCGGGTCGGCCTTCTCACGCCAATGCCCGTCGCTGCCGAGGATTTCGAACTTGTACCGCGAACCCGCGACAGCCCCGGGAATGAAGATCTCCCAGAACCCCGAACTGCCCAGCGCACGCATCGCGTTGATTGAGCCGTCCCACCCATTGAAGTCCGCTTTGACGCGAACGGCCTGGGCATTGGGCGCCCAAACGGCGAAGCTGACGCCATTGATGTCGCCCAGCACGGATGTGTAGTGGCGGACGTGCGCGCCGAGCGCAGTCCACAGCGTTTCGTGCCGCCCCTCCGCCAGGAGGTGCATGTCGATTTCGCCCAGCGTGGGGAGGAACCGGTACGGATCATCGACAATCTGCGGCTCACCGTCGTACGTCACTTCGAGGCGGTAGTCCGGGACGTGCCCGGCGATCTCCGCTGCAAGGGTGCCAACCCAGATGCCGTTGTGTTCATGCTCCAATTCGACGCGACCGCTGCCGGTCACCACGGTGACGCGCTGCGCGAGACGTCGGAGGGTGCGGATAGTGACCAGCCCGTGCCCGTCGAGGTGTGCGCCCAGCACAGCATGCGGCTGGTGGTAGCGGCCCTCCGACACTGGTTGCAGGATGTCGATTGAATGTTCGATCCGCCCCGGTGAGGTGGTGACGGCGTCCGTACCGGCGACCGTGTCAGAACTAAAGACTGGATCAGAACCAACGACGGCGTCGACGGCCACTACCGGGTCCACGGGCCCCGCGGTTAGCGGCGGCGAAACGGCAGATGATGGCGTTTCCTGCGTGGCGCTGGTGGACCCGGTCAGGGCGCGGCGCACGTCACGGACCGGGATGTCGACCCAGTCCGGCCGGTTGCGTAGCTCGTAGACCACTTCGTACAGGGCCTTATCCAGCCACAGTGCGAGGAAGAGCGGATCTGCTGGGTCAACCAGCGTCCCGGTCTGGTCCTGATAACCAGCCGCGAAAGCGGCACCCGCGGCCGCGGTCCACTGGTCGGCGTCGGCGGTCGCGGCGTCGTTGCCATGGGCTGCTGCCGCACCGGCATACTCGAGCGAACGCATCATCCCGACGACGTCGCGCAGCACCACATCGGGGACGCTGCGCTCCGCGGCGGGACGCAGTGGTTCGCCCTCAAAGTCGAGCACCAGCCAAGACCCGTCAGGTGCGTTGAGAACCTGTCCCAGATGGTAGTCGGCGTGGATGCGCTGAAGATCGGGGAGCGTCTGCACACTGCGGACCCGCTCAATAACCTTGGCCACCTCGGACTCGAGCGGCCCAACGACGTCGTGTGCTTCCTGCCAGGCCCATTCGATGCGCTGCACCAGGGTCTCGATGAATTCGCCGCGTTCGACGTCGCTTGCTGCCCGGCTTCCGAACGCAGCGGCCAACTGCGCGTGGATACGCCCGGTCACCCGGCCCAGTTCGGACGCCTCCGCAGTGAAATCGGTGTTCGAAGCGGCCGCAACCGAGGCGGTCCGCCAGGCGTCGGTGCTGTTGTCGATGAAATCCCGCAGGACGCTGAGGTGACCGGTCAACCACTGCTTCTCCCCGGCTCCCGTGTCCTCCCAGCTGCCGGTGACCCACCCGAACGTGGTGGGCACATCGACGGATCCGGCATCGGTGAGCTTGGCGCTGACCTGAACGTCGGGGCTTTCCCCCGGTGCCAGCACCCGGAAGAATTTCACGATCATCGAGCCGGCCGGCGTACGCACCACGACAGAGGTGTTTGATTGTTCGCCCTTGAGAACGGTCAGCGGAAGTGGCTTGTCGAACCGTTTAGCCGAGGCGAACGATTCCATCGGGTAACCCCTGGTCCGGCCGTCCTCGGTGACACCGCCCGAGCGCATCAATTCAACCCAGGCCGTCACGAATACCGGGTCATGGGTGGCGTCGTAGATCCAGCGGTGCCCCAATTCGGTGTGCTCCGCCTCGCCGATCAGCGCATCTTCCGCGCCTTTCAAGGGTGCGTCGCGGTAGCTCAACGGGATCTGGACGATGTCCCTCCGGTGGCCGGAATCGACGGCAATCAGGTGAACGTCAAGGCCCACCGCACCGGCTGGATCCTCCAGCCGGATGCCGCCGACCCTTCGAAGTTCAAACTCGCGGCCTCTGGCAGGGAACCACCGCTGATTCGGTAGCCATGAAGTGAGGAGTTCTGGAAAGGTCGGCGTCAGTTTGGGCATTACTTTACGGCCTCCGGGGCTTGAATTATTGGCAGGGCTTCAGTAAGCGGTGAAGCAGTGTTTGAGCTGGCTGAGCGGAGACGGAGCCAGTAGAAATCGTGGCTTCCGAGCGTCAGGGTGAGTGCACCGTCGTCGCCGAAGGTCGGGAACGGCGTGCCACCGAAGAGGTCCCGCAGACCCCGTCCGGCATATTCCGGCAGGTTCAGCTGCGCGGCAACCGGGTGTTGCGACAGGTTGAACACGCACAACAGCACCTCTGGCTGCTCGCCTTCGGCATTATCGACCTCCACCTCACGGATGAAGGCCAGCACCGACTCAGCTTCGGTGGGCACGTTGCGGTACGAACCCAGGCCGAAGGCCGGGCGGGTCCGGCGCACTGCAAGCATCTGGCGCATCCAGTGCAGCAGCGAGCTTGAACTGGCCAGCTGTGCCTCAACGTTGACGTGGTTGTAGTGGTAGACCAGCGACTGGACGACGGGGAGGTAGAGCTTCCCGGGGTCAGCCGTCGAGAACCCGGCGTTACGGTCGGGGTTCCATTGCATGGGGGTCCGCGACGCGTCACGATCCTCAAGCCAGATGTTGTCGCCCATCCCGATTTCATCCCCGTAGTAGAGGAACGGGCTGCCAGGCAGGGACAGCAGCAGTGCGTGAATCAGTTCAACTTCGGCCCGCGAGTTGTCCAGGAGCGGCGACAGACGACGGCGGATACCGACGTTGGCACGCATCCTTGAGTCCGGCGCGTACCAACCGAGCATCGCTTCGCGTTCCTCGTTGGTGACCATTTCGAGGGTGAGCTCGTCATGATTCCTGAGGAAGGTACCCCACTGGGCGCCAGCGGGAATGTTCGGCGTTTCGGCCATCGTCTCGATGATTGGTCCGGCCTTCTGGTCCCGCAGGGCGTAGAAGAGCTTGGGCATGATCGGGAAGTGGAAGCACATGTGGCATTCCGGCCCCTCGGCGTCGCCGAAGTACTCGACAACCTCCTCGGGCAGCTGGTTTGCTTCGGCGACGATGATCCGGCCGGGATAGTTCTCGTCGACCATGGTGCGCAGGTCCTTGAGGAAGGCGTGGGTCTGCGGCAGGTTCTCGCAGTTGGTCCCTTCCTCCTCGAAGAGGTAAGGGATGGCATCCGCGCGGAAACCATCAATGCCCTGGTCCAGCCAGAACTTCACCACGTCGAAGAGCGCTTCGATAACCTTGGGGTTTTCGAAGTTCAGGTCCGGCTGGTGGGAGAAGAACCGGTGCCAGAAGAACTGCCGGCGGACGGGGTCGAAGGTCCAGTTGGACTCCTCGGTATCCACGAAGATGATCCGCGCGTCCTCGTACTTCTCGTCGGTGTCGCTCCAGACGTAGAAGTCGCCGTAGGGGCCGTCGGGGTCGTTTCGGGACTCCTCGAACCAGTGGTGCTTGTCCGAGGTGTGGTTCAGCGGCAGGTCGATGATGACGCGGACGCCGCGGGCGTGTGCCTCGGCGACCAGACGCTTGAAATCACTGATGGTGCCGAACTCATCGAGGACGTTGTAGTAGTCGGCGATGTCGTAGCCACCGTCGCGCAGGGGCGACTTGAAGAACGGTGGCAGCCACAGGCAATCGACGCCAAGCCACTGCAGATAATCCAGTTTGTCGATCAGTCCGGAGAAATCGCCAGAGCCATCGCCGTTCGCATCCGCGAACCCGCGCACCAGAACTTCGTAAAATACGGCCTTGCGGTACCAGTGTGGGTCATGCGCGAGACCGGGTGCGTTGAGTTGAAACGGGTTGGCCACTAGGGCTTCCTCCTGAGGTAAAGGATGTGTGCTGGTTCCACATGCGGATCCAGCCTGACGTAGTTGTGGGTGCCCCAGACCCAACTCTGGCCGGTGATGAGATCGTCCACCCAGAAGGTACCGTCCTCATTGCAGTCCTCGGGATCGAGGGACAGCGCATCGAGGTTCAGGGAGACTGTACTTTCCCTGGCCCCGTGCGGGTCAAGATTCACCACCACGATGATGGTGTCTTTGACTGTACTGTCGCCGCCGACGTTCTCCTTGTGCTTGGAGAACACCAGGGTTTCCGTGTCCGAGCTGTGGTGAATGGTCAGGTTCTCGAGATCGCCCAAAGCCGGGTGGTCCCGTCGGATGTGGTTCAGCCTGGTGAGGTACGGCGCCAGACTCCTGCCTTCGGCTTCGGCGCGCTTGAAGTCGCGGGGACGATACTCGAATTTCTCGTTGTCGATCGACTCCTCGGCACCGGGCCTGGCCACGTGCTCAAACAGTTCGTATCCGGCGTAGACACCCCAGAGTGGGCTGGCCATCGCTGCCAGGGCCGCACGGATCTTGAAGCCCGCGGGTCCGCCGTACTGAAGGAACTCGGTGAGGATATCGGGGGTGTTGACGAAAAAGTTGGGGCGGAAATATGGCGCGCTGACCTTACTGACTTCGGTGAAATACTCTTCGAGCTCAGTTTTGGTGTTGCGCCAGGTGAAGTAGGTGTAGGACTGCTGGAAGCCGGCACGGCCCAGGGCGTGCATCATCGGCGGGCGGGTGAAAGCCTCGGCGAGGAAAACGACGTCGGGATGCTTCCGGTTGACTTCGCGGATCAGCCATTCCCAGAACACCACCGGTTTGGTGTGCGGGTTGTCGACGCGGAAAATCTTCACCCCGTGGCTGATCCACAGCAGGACGATCCTGAGGACTTCGCGGGAGAGGCCATCGGGATCGTTGTCGAAGTTGATCGGGTAGATGTCCTGGTACTTCTTCGGAGGGTTCTCCGCGTAGGCAATCGACCCATCCACCCGAGTGGTGAACCATTCTGGGTGTGAAGTGACCCAGGGATGGTCAGGGGAAGCCTGAAGCGCCAGGTCCAGTGCAATTTCCAGGTTCAGTTCGTTGGCCCGCGCCACGAAGGCGTCGAAGTCATCGAAGGTGCCGAGGTCGGGGTGGATCGCGTCGTGGCCACCTTCAGCGGCGCCGATAGCCCAGGGCGACCCCGGGTCCTCGGGGCCAGCCGTCAGGGTGTTGTTGGGCCCCTTACGGTGGGTGCGCCCGATCGGGTGGATGGGCGGGAGGTAGACGACGTCGAATCCCATGTCAGCGACCGCGGGTAGCCGGTCGGCTGCGGTGACGAAGGTGCCGGAGGTCCACGCGCCCGACCCCGGCTCGTAAGTGGCGCCTTCGGACCGGGGGAAGAACTCGTACCAGGATGCACGTCCCGCAAGTTCGCGTTCGACCTTGATCGGATAAGGCTGGGATACGGTCACCAGGTCACGCAGGGGCTCCCGGCTGATGGCCGCGAGGATAGCCGCCGACTCACCTGCGGCAAGCCGCTCGTCGATCGGGAGCTCAGTGTCGGCGAGGACCCGTGCGGCCTCGGTGAAGACCACCGCGTCCTTCCTCTTACGGGTCGTCGCAGCGTTAGTGAACAGGGCTGCGCCCTCGGCGAGCATCAGCTCGACGTCGACTCCAGCCGCGATCTTCACCTCAGCGTTGTGGTGCCAGGTGCCGTACAGGTCACCCCACCCTTCGATGACGAAGGTGTAGTTGCCGACAGCTGGGGGGCGGAGGAGACCTTCATACCGGTCCAGCCCCTGGCCCACCGGCGCCAAGCGCACCCGCTGGACTTCCTTGCCTTTACCGGAGAGCAGGACCGCTGATACCCCAAGCTGGTCGTGCCCTTCCCGGAAGACTGTAGCGCCCACCGCAATATCTGATCCAGGGATCGCTTTGGAGGGGAAGGCCCCACCATCGACAACCGGAGAAATATTGGTAATTGGAATTCGTCCGTACCGCAGATCAGCCCTGTCTATCGGCTTCCTGGCGGTGCGTCCCTTACGTGGTGGCTCTATTGAAGTCGTCACACGTTAGACGTTAGCGAGTATTTGCCGAGATTGCTAAGGCGCGCGGACGTAACATCAGTGCTTTTTGCAGTCGAGTTGGGGCTCAACGCAAACGTTTACTCTCACTTGCTCTCATCGGAACCCTCCAGCGGTCCTACGCCGGGAAAAATACGCTAGCCTTTCCCGGTGAAGGCAATCCGCAGATTTACAGTCCGTACCGTCCTCCCTGAAAGCATCGCCCCGTTGGGCAAGCTAGCAGGCAACTTGCGCTGGTCGTGGCATCTTCCGACCACCCGCTTATTCCACGATCTTGACCCAGCAGCCTGGGAGGCAAGCGGCCAGGACCCCGTCGCTTTCCTCGGCTCGGTGACCCGTGAGCAGCTCAGCCAACTCGCCGACAACGAACGTCTCGTCGCGAGGATCCAGGAACTCGGCGACGACCTGGACCAGTACCTTTCCGAGCCCCGCTGGTACCAGTCGCTCGGCGCCGACGCACCCCGGTCCATCGCCTATTTCTCCCCCGAGTACGGCATCAGCGCCGTCCTCCCCCAGTACTCAGGTGGCCTCGGCATCCTCGCCGGCGACCACCTCAAAGCAGCCTCGGATCTTGGTGTCCCGCTGATCGGCGTCGGACTCCTTTACCAGGCCGGCTACTTCAAGCAGTCGCTGTCCCGGGATGCGTGGCAGCAGGAAACCTACCCGGTCCTCGATCCTGACGGCCTGCCGTTGACCCTGCTCCGCGAGGAGGACGGCACCCCGGCGAAGGTAGTCTTGCCGCTTCCCGCTGGCCGCCAACTGATCGCCCATATCTGGCGGGCAGACGTCGGCCGCGTTCCACTTCTGCTCCTTGACTCCAACGTCGCGGGCAACGACGAGGCCGCCCGGAACGTCACCGACCGGCTGTACGGCGGCGGCGGCGACCAGCGTCTGCAGCAGGAACTTCTGCTGGGCATGGGTGGCGTGAAAGCGCTGCGTATCTTTGAACGGCTGACCGGCACTCCGGCCCCCGAGGTGTTCCACACCAATGAGGGTCACGCCGGGTTCCTCGGCATCGAGCGCATCCGTGAACTGATGGATCCCTCGAGCGCGTCGCCGATGAGCTGGGAGGAAGCGCTCACCGCGGGCCGGTCCTGCACGGTGTTCACCACGCACACCCCGGTTCCCGCGGGAATCGACCGGTTCGAGAAATCCCAGATTGAGCACTTCTTCGACGCCGGTCTGGCACCGTCGGTTCCGACGGCGAAGGTCCTCACCCTTGGGGCCGAGAACTACGTTGACGGCGATCCGAACAAGTTCAACATGGCGGTGATGGGCCTGCGCCTGGCACAGCGCGCCAATGGCGTCGCCAAACTGCATGGCGTGGTCTCCCGTGGCATGTTCTCCGGGCTGTGGCCAGGATTCGACACCAGTGAGGTCCCCATCTCGTCGGTCACCAACGGTGTGCACGTGCCCACCTGGGTTGACCCGCTGATCGCTGACTTCGCCCGGGAGCGTTTCGGCGCCGAGTCGGTCCTGGATCCCCAGTGGTCCAAGGTGTACGACGTGGAAGACTCTGATATCTGGGCGCTCCGCCGCCGCCTGCGTTCGAACCTGATCGACGACGTCCGTCAGCGGCTCCGCTCCTCCTGGAAGAAGCGTGGCGCGGCCGACGCCGAGCTGGCATGGACCAACAACGTACTCGATCCTGACGTGCTGACCATTGGTTTTGCCCGCCGGGTACCCACGTACAAGCGGTTGACCTTGATGCTCAGGGACCCGGGTCGACTCAAGGCCTTGCTGCTTCACCCGGACAACCCCATCCAGCTGGTCATCGCTGGCAAGTCCCACCCGGCTGATGAGCAGGGCAAGCGGATGATCCAGGATCTGGTCCGGTTCACTGACGACCCGGAGGTACGGCACCGGATCGTGTTCCTCCCGAACTACGACATCGCCATGGCACGCACCCTGTTCCCCGGCTGCGATGTCTGGTTGAACAACCCGTTGCGTCCGCTGGAGGCCTGCGGCACGTCGGGCATGAAGTCGGCCATCAACGGCGGCCTTAACCTGTCGGTTCTTGACGGCTGGTGGGATGAAATGTACGACGGCGACAACGGCTGGGCCATCCCCACGGCGAACAACGACGCGTCCCCCGAGGAACGCGACGACATTGAAGCCTCGGCCCTGTATGACCTTCTTGAGGAGCAGGTGGCTCCCCGGTTCTACAGCACGGTACGTTCGGAGGGCGCCGGCGCTGCCGGACCGTCTGAGCTGTCCCATGATGGGGTGCCACACCAGTGGGTGGCCATGATCAAGCACACCATGGCCAACCTTGGCCCGGCCGTATCCGCTGAGCGGATGCTGCAGGACTACGTCAGCCACCTGTACCAGCCCGCCTGGCGTGCCGGTTGCCTGGCGGCTGAGTCGGACTACACGGCGGCCAAGCACACCGCCGCCTGGCGTTCACGGATCAACGACGGTTGGTCGGCTGTCCAGGTGGAGCACGTAGATTCGGTTGGCGTGGCCGAGGATCCACAGATCGGGGACCCGCTGACGGTCAACGCCTACGTCTCACTTGGCGCGCTATCCCCCGACGACGTCGCCGTCGAGGTGGCTTACGGTCGGGCCCTGGACAATGACGAGCTCAGCGAGGTGGCCCTGGCCGACCTCGACGTGTCCGAGAACCTTGGCGCGGGACGGTACCTGTTCTCGGGTGGCGTCACGATCGACCACTCGGGGTCCTTCGGGTACACGGTGCGGGTGCTGCCCAAGCACGTTAGCCTGGCGTCGAAGTCCGAGCTCGGTCTGGTCGCCAACGCGTAGCAGCCCGCTCGGGCAATCACAGCTTGCAGGCTAACCGCCTGCTTAGCATCAGCGGCAGTCACACCAGAGTTTCCTGGGGTGGCTGCCGCTTTTGCGTGGCCGGCTAGACCCGGTAGACGCTGATCGAGTTGGCGGGGACGACGTCGGTCTCCCCAGAGCCGATTTGCGCCCCGCGCCGACGGTCCTGGTCCGCTGCGGTGGTGTAGCGCAGCTCGAACCTGGTGATGGAGGGAAGCCCGCTCTCCTGGAGTGCCTCCCGCCTTGGCAGGGTGATCTTGGCGTCATCCTTGCTGCCGTTGATGACCACCAGGCCATCCAGGATGCCGTTGGGTGAGCCGAGGAGGAGCTGCACGATCCGGGAACCCTCGTCACGCCACTGCTCCTCAGTCATGGTGGTGCCGGCCGGGTTGAACCAGTGCAGGTAGGAGCTGTCGTCGCGGGCCGGATAGCTGTGCGGCTGGTGGGCCAGGAACTCCTTACGGATCCGGAGCAGGGAACGCGTGTGGTCGAGGAGGTGGCGTGCGTCGTCGTCGTGACCCCAATGCAGCCAGGCCAGCTCGTTGTCCTGGCAGTAGGCGTTGTTGTTGCCGCGCTGGGACCGCCCAAACTCGTCGCCGGCCGTGATCATGGGGACGCCGAGGGACAACAGGAGGGTGGCCATAAGGTTGCGGGAGGTCTGGGCCCGCGCCGCAATGATGCCTTCCTGGTCGGTGGGGCCTTCCATGCCGTGGTTGTAGCTGCGGTTGTCGTTGTGGCCGTCACGGTTCTCCTCCCCGTTGGCCTCATTGTGTTTGCGGCTGTACAAGGAGAGGTCGGCGAGGGTAAACCCGTCGTGGGCGGTGATCAGGTTGACGCTGGAAATGGACGTGCGTCCTGAAGGCCCGAACACATCGGCCGATCCACTCAGGCATCCAGCCAGGCGCGCCACCGATCCGGCGGCGCCGCCCGCCGCCAGGCTGGCCTGGTCGGTGAGCCAGAAGTCCCGGACCGTGTCCCGGAACCGGTCATTCCAGTCCGCCCAGCCCTGCGGGAAGTTGCCGGTCTGCCATCCGCCCATGCCAATATCCCAGGGTTCGGCGATGAGCTTCACACCGCGCAGCGCGCGGTCGGCGCCAACAGCGACCAGGAAGGGGTGACGTGGGGTGAAGGTGTGCGTTTCGTCCCGGGCCATCGACACTGCCAGGTCGAAGCGAAATCCGTCCACGTGGAATTCCTCCACCCAGTATCGCAACGAGTCCAGGGCCAGGGCGATGACCCGTGGGTGCGCGAAATTCAGGGTATTGCCGCAACCCGTGGTGTCCAGGTAGCGGCCGTGGTCGCCGTGCCGGTAATACTGCTCGTCGCCCAGTCCACGCCAGCTCAGCGCCGGAAGGTCTGGCGGACCCTCGGCCGTGTGGTTGTACACCACGTCGAGGATGACCTCGAGGCCAGCCTCGTGGAGCAGTTTGACCATGCCCTTGAACTCGTCCTGGACCGCCCGTGGGCCGGCGTTGCGGGCTGCCTCAGTCGCGTAGGAGGGGTGCGGGGCGAAGTACCCGAGGGTGTTGTAGCCCCAGTAGTTGGTCAGCCCGAGGGGCCCCAGATGGGGTTCGTCGATATGGAAGTGGACCGGCAGCAGTTCCACTGCGGTGATCCCTAGGGCCTTGAGGTAGCCGATCATGACCGGGTGTGCCAGGCCAGCATAGGTGCCGCGGAGCTCGACCGGAATGTCTGGGTGCAACTGGGTCAGCCCCTTGACATGCGCCTCATACACCACGGTGTCACGCCAGTGCGTGCGCGGTGGAGCCGAGGAACCCCAGTCGAATCCGCCGTCCTCGACGTAGACCGACCAGTACACCGGCCCATCGACGGTATCGACGGTGTCGATGGCCCGGGCGTAAGGATCCAGCAGCAGCTGACCTGTTTCCGGCTGGCCAGTTCCGGCCGGCCAGAAACCGTATCTCACAGAGTCGGCGAGCCCCTCCACTGCCCCGTGGTGCACCCCGTGGGTGTAATCGGTCAGGGGGACATCGTGCCAGCTGCCGTCCTGCGACTGGAAGTGCACTGCAAGCGCTGACACGCCGGGCGCGTACACCGCAACGTTCAGGTTGTGCGGCGCTCGGGACCGGTGTACGCCCAAGGGAAACTCACTGGACGGAGGGCTGATTTCGAGGGAGACGCTCATGATCTATGAATACCGTCCGTGCGACTGTCAGGCGGAGCGCTGGCGCGAGATCTCGTACAGGCTGATGCCCACAGCCATCGAGGCGTTCAACGATTCCATCGCCGAGTCAATGGGGATTGAAACGATCTGGTCGCAGTTCTCGCGCACCAACCGTGACAGGCCCTTACCTTCGGAGCCGACGACCAGGCACACTGGTTCGCGGCCAAGCGTCAGATCCGGGAGGGAGACGTCGCCGTCGCCGTCGAGGCCCAACACAAAGATGCCCTTCTCTTTGAACGACTTGAGGGTTGAGTTCAGGTTTCCGGCCTTCGCCACTGGCACACGCACTGCGGCGCCAGCACTGGTCTTCCATGCTGATGCGGTCATCCCCACCGAGCGGCGCTCCGGAACGATGACGCCGTGGCCGCTGAACGCAGAGAGGGACCTGATGATCGCGCCGAGGTTGCGGGGGTCGGTGATGCCGTCCAGGGCGACGAACAACGGTGCGTTGTTGATGTGGCCCTTTTTCCATTTCTGGATGGTCTCGGTGGCCAGATCGACTGCGTCAGCGTATTCGTAGGGTGGGATCTGGAGCATGATGCCCTGGTGCACTGATCCGTCAGCCATCCGGTCCAGTTCGGTCTTGCCGGTTTCCATCAGCGGGATGCCGCGCTCGGTGGCGAGCTTCAGCGATTCGCGGATGCGCTCGTCCATCTCGATCCGGATGGCCACGTGCAATGCCTTGGCTGGGATGCCGGCGCGGAGCGACTCGACCACGGCGTTGCGTCCGGTGACCATCTCCTCGGTGCCCTTGCCGCGTGCGTTGCGGGCCGACCCCGGATTGCGGCTGCCGGAGTGCTTGGCTGCTGAGCGCTCGGCAAGCTGCTTGCTCTTGTGAGCCTTATGGTAAGGCCGGTCCTCCGCTTTTGGGGTGGGACCTTTACCCTCAAGCGCCTTGCGTCCTAGGCCGCCGGTTCCGCCCGAGGGGCCCTTCTTGCTCTTGCGCACAGCGCCGGGACGTCCGTGAGTGGCCATGGGGAAAACACCTTTGGGTAGAAGATTTGTCACCTCAGTTTACGCGGGGAACGCCGCAGACTTCACCGTCACCCGGGAGACGAAGCGATTGGTCAGTTTTTCAGGGTCCAGGCGGCACCGTCGGCGGTGTCCTCGATGACAATGCCAGCACTGGTGAGGGCGTCGCGGATGGCGTCGGCCTGCGCCCAGTCCTTCGTTTCGCGGGCAATCGTTCGCTGCAGCAGTTGCGATGTGATGAGGGTGTCCAGCGCCTTGTGCTCGGGACTGCGTGGGCCCTTGCCGGGGTCCTGAACATCGTCGAGTCCCAGAATTCCGGTCATGGTCATCACATCGACGAACGCCGTTCTGGTGGCTTCGCTGTCCCCGGCGGCCAGGGCAGTGTTACCGGCCCTCACGGTGTCGTGGAGGACCGCGAGTGCCTGGGGCACGTTGAGGTCGTCGTTCATTGCGGCGCTGAAGGCTTCCGGTGCACCGGGGGAAACGAACCCGAGCCCGTTCGGGAACTCCCGGGCGGCGGCCTTCGCCAGGAACCCGTCGATGCGCTCCACGGCGGCGCCCGCTTCCTGCAGGGAGGTGGGACGGTAGTCGAGCACCGACCGGTAGTGCGCCTGCCCCAAGTAGTACCTGACCACGCGGGGGCTCGCCAGTTCGAGCATGTCAGCCGGGCTCACCGTGTTGCCGATCGACTTGGACATCTTCTCGCCCTCGAAAGTGACCATGCCGTTGTGCATCCAGTACCTGGCAAACGTGTGGCCGGCGGCCTGCGACTGGGCCATCTCGTTTTCGTGATGCGGGAACCGCAGGTCCAGGCCGCCACCGTGGATGTCGAACTCGGTACCCAGGTACTTGGTGACCATCGCTGAGCATTCAAGGTGCCAGCCCGGCCGACCGAGTCCCCAGGGGCTGGGCCAGGCAGCGGTTTCGGGCTCGCCTTCCTTCCACCCCTTCCACAGGGCGAAGTCGCGCGGATCCCGTTTCCGGTTGACGAACTCAGGCTCGACATCCGTGGCGCTCTGCATGTCGTCGATGTTCTGCCGGGTCAGCGAGCCGTACCCTTTCCAGGATCGAACGTCGAAGTAGACGTCGCCCGACTCGTCGTTCGCCGGGTAGGCATGACCCCGATCGATCAGCAACTGGATCAACGAGTGCATTTCGGGGATGTGACCGGTGGCGCGTGGTTCGTAGGTCGGGCGGCGCACCCCGAGGGTGTCATACGCCCGCTGGAATTCCAGTTCGTAGCGGTACGCCAGCGCCCACCACTGTTCGCCGCGTAACTGGGGCGGGAGGGCGTCGTCGTGCTCGGATTCCTGGGCGCGGGCCAGGATCTTGTCGTCGATATCGGTGACGTTGCGGACCGTGGTGACCCGGTAGCCGCTCGCGGTCAGCCAGCGGGAGAGCTGGTCGAATGCGATCGCCGAGCGGATATGTCCTACGTGGGGCATCCCCTGCACTGTGGCACCGCAGTAGTACAGCCCTACCTCGCCCTGCTTGACGGGGATAAAGTCGCGGGTCTGGGCGGTTGCGGTGTCATAGAATCTCAGGCTCACCGCTCCAGATTAGCCGGTCGCGGTGGCTTGCTTCACCCTGCGGCCGATCTGGTGCCGTCCCCCGCCCGGACGACGACGGCGGTCGCCACCGCGGCGATGCCCTCGCCTTTTCCGGTGAATCCGAGCCCGTCGGTGGTGGTTGCCGACACGCTAACGGGTCCCCCCATCGCGGCGCTGAGCACTGCTTCCGCCTCGGCCCGGCGGGGTGCGAACTTGGGCCGGTTCCCCACCAGCTGCACGGCAACGTTGCCGATCTCGAATCCGGCGTCCCGCACAATCCGCGCGGCTTCGGTCAGCAGGCTGACCCCCGAAGCGCCGGCGAATTCGGGGCGATCGGTGCCGAAATGGGTGCCGAGGTCACCGACTCCCGCGGCGGAGAAGAGCGCGTCCGCGGCGGCGTGAGCCACGGCGTCGCCGTCGGAATGGCCGCTCAGACCACGTTCGCCGTCCCAGAGCAGACCCGCGAGCCACAGCGGCCGGGGTGCATCCACGGGGGCAAACGCGTGCACGTCAACGCCGATGCCGGTGCGGGGCAGGATCATGGTGTGGTCTTCCCTGTCGGGGTCTGGGCAAGAATTTCCGCGAGGAGGAGGTCCTGGGCAGTGGTCACTTTGAATGCGGCGTCCGCCCCCTCCACCACCCGTACCGGGATGCCCAGCCGTTCCATCAGCGTGGCATCGTCGGTCACTGCTGCCCCCGGTTGCTGGTGGGCGCGACGGAGGGTGTCCAGGTTGAAACCCTGGGGTGTCTGGACTGCGCGGAGAGTGTCGCGGGGTGGGGTGTCGATGACCAATCCGCAGTCGACAGTTTTGATGGTGTCGACCACGGGGATGACGGGAATAACCGCTTCGGCGCCGTCGCGTAATGCGGCGACCACCCGGCGGAAAACTATCGGCGGGGTGAGCGCGCGGGCGGCGTCATGGACCAGGACCAGGCCGATGCCTGATCCCAAACCTGAGAGGCCGGCCGCCACCGAATCGGGTCGTGAAGCACCCCCGTCAACCACTCGCACGGGAGTCTCGGAGGAGACGCCGACGACGGCGGCGCGGAGCTCAACGTCTCCGGCTGGGACGACCACACAGATCTCGGCGGCGATCTCCGCGTCGAGGACCCCCTGGAGTGCGTGTTCAAGGATGCTCCGGCCAGCAAACTTCACCTGGGCTTTGGGAATGCCGCGGCCCAGCCTCTGTCCGGCGCCGCCGGCGACAATGATGACCCCGACCTGCGCGTGGGCGGATTCGAGCTGGGAACTGGTTTCTGACACCTGATTACCCTATGCCAGGACATGAAAAAGGGACCGCCCACCAGGGCGGCCCCTCAACAAACCCGGTTGTTAGACCGATTAGGAAGCTAGAACCTCATCGAGAACGCTTGCGGCCTTCTCTTCGTCGGTTTTCTCTGCGAGTGCCAGCTCGGAGATCAGAATCTGCCGCGCCTTGGCGAGCATCCTCTTCTCCCCTGCGGACAACCCACGGTCATGATCACGGCGCCACAGGTCGCGGACTACTTCCGCAACCTTGATCACGTCACCCGAGGCAAGCTTTTCAAGGTTTGCCTTGTAGCGGCGTGACCAGTTGGTTGGCTCTTCAGTGAACTCGGCCCGCAGCACATCGAACACATGCTGGAGACCCTCTTTGCCCACTACGTCGCGCACCCCAACGAGGTCTACGTTTTCTGCTGGAACTTCAATGGTTAGATCACCCTGCGCCACCTTGAGCTTGAGATACATTTTCTCTTCGCCCTTTATCACGCGCATCTTGATCTCTTCGATCTTCGCTGCGCCGTGGTGAGGATAAACTACTGTTTCGCCGACCTCAAAAACCATGTGGACTTTCCCCTTTCCCGCAGATCAGTTTATCACGAATTCGACACGCCCAAGGCGTGTTTTCGCAGGTCAGCCGGGACTTATGGAAATAGGTGGCTATGATTCGCCCCTTGACGAATGAGGCTTTAAGTGATCCACGTCGCTCTGAAAGAGTTGTCCGGGTGCTGCAGTGCTCCATCATCGGGCCGATTTTCCCGATAGGCTGTAGGGAGAGATTCAACTAGCTGTTCCCCCATGCTGATCGACCCCCGTAGGAGTTTGCGCTGTGAAGAGTGACCGAATCAATCCCCTGCAGCACATCCGGGCGAAGCGAAGCCTGGCTGCCGGTGCGGCTCTGGTCGCTGTCCTTGGTGCCACCGGTTGCAGCGTGACGAGCGAGCAAGCCACCACCATCCAGTACGCAGCATCGGATGGGATCGTCGACGAGGTGGGCCCGCTTGAACTCCGCAACATCCTGATCATCACCTCCGAAGAAGGGGAGCCGGGCACCATCCTCGGAACGGTGTTCAATCCCTCAGACTCAGCGGTGCAGCTCACCATCGAGGGCGAAAACTCGTCGGTCGACGTCACTGTCCCCGCAGAGGGCAAATGGGTCTTTGAAGACGAGACCACCGATGACGGAGTGCTCGAGGGCGTCAGCGAAATCCCCGGCGCCCTGGTAGATCTGAACTTTGTCGTCAACTCGGAGAGCGTCGAGCTGCGGGTGCCTGTCCTGGACGGGACCCTCGCGGAATACCGGGAGTACGTCCCGGGTGGTTACACCCCTGAGCCCACCCCAACGCCGGAAGAGACCGGCGAAGAGGAAGAGTAACCCTCAGGACTCGTATTTGTAGCCCAGGCCACGCACTGTCACCAGGTGGCTTGGGTTCGACGGGTCGGTTTCGATCTTTCCCCGGAGCCGTTTGACGTGCACGTCGAGGGTCTTGGTGTCGCCGACGTAGTCCGAACCCCAGACCCGATCAATGAGTTGGCCCCTGGTCAGCACCCTGCCCGCATTGCGCAGGAGCATCTCCAACAGTTCGAACTCTTTCAGCGGCATGGATACCGGATCACCGTTGACACTGACCGTGTGCCGTTCAATATCCATCCGCACGGGGCCCGACTGCACGGTGCTGGAAATAAGTTCTTCGGGTTCGGCCTGCCGGCGGAGGACAGCGCGAATCCTTGCCACGAGCTCACGGGACGAATAAGGCTTGGTGACGTAATCATCGGCGCCAAGCTCCAGGCCAACCACCTTGTCGATCTCGGCGTCCTTGGCGGTGAGCATGATGACCGGAACACTTGAACGCTGGCGCAGCTGCCGGCAGACCTCGGTGCCGGACTGGCCTGGTAGCTGCAGGTCAAGCAGCACCAGATCGGCGCCGGCCCGGTCGAATTCGACGATGGCCTCTATCCCGTCTCCCACCACCGCCACCTCGAACCCTTCCCTGCCGAGCAGATAGGACAGGGGGTCACTGAAGGACTCTTCGTCCTCCACGATCAGGATGCGGGTCAAACGCTCACTCCTTGTTCATGGGCGGAGCTTCCGCCCGGCTTCTCATCGGATTTTCCGCCTGGCTTACCTGGCGATTTGGCGCTTCGCCTGTCGCCGGAGACAACACGCTCCTCCGCCGTTTCGGCGTCGGCCTCCATTTCGGGGAGACGGACGGTAAAGGTACTACCCTGGCCGTTCTGGGACCAGACGGTCACCTCGCCACCGTGGTTCGAGACCACATGCTTGACAATACTGAGCCCCAGTCCGGTGCCCCCTGTCTGACGGGATCGGGCTGCGTCGATCCGATAGAACCGCTCGAACACCCGTTCCTGCTCCTCAGCGGTGATGCCGATTCCTTGATCGGTGACCGAGATTTCGGCGAGTCCGTCGCGGGACCGCAGACCGACCCCGACCCGGGTGCGCTCGGGTGAGTACCGGATGGCGTTGTCGATCAGGTTGCGGAAGGCGGTCATCAACAGATCCGGGTCGCCGTAGACGGGCTCGTTGATCCGCCCTCCCACCACAATGTCGATCTGCTTGCTTTCTGCCGGCAGCCGGTTTCGGTCCACCGCCTCGGCGATCACCGTGTTGATATCCACAGGGCGACCGCGCCGCACGACGTCGGCGCCCTGCAGCCGTGAGAGTTCAATGATGTCCTGGACCAGGGCCGACAACCGGGCCGATTCCTTGTGCATTCGGCGGGCGAACCGCCGGACCGCTTCCTGGTCTTCGGCCGCGTCGTCCAGGGCCTCAGCGAGCAGTGAAATGGCGCCAACGGGCGTCTTGAGCTCGTGTGACACGTTGGCCACGAAGTCGTTGCGGATTTCCTCGGTGCGGGTGATTTCCGTGCGGTCATCGGCGAGGATCAGGACGTACTCTTCGCCCAGTGAAGCCACCCGGGCGAGCACGATAATGGTGCCCTGCCCCAGCGGTCCGCGGGGTAGTTCAAGCTGTTTCTGCTCGATCACACCGTCCCGGCGCACCCGTGCCGTCAGTTCGAGCAGCTCGGCGTGGACCACCGTGTGGCCGCGCACCAGGCCGAAGGCGTACGCCGCGGGGCTGGCTCGCACCACACCGTCGATGGCATCCACCACCACATAAGCCCGGCCAATAATCGACAGCACCTCCGCTGCCCCTTCGGGAAGGGTCGGCTCGTCCACGAAGAGCAGGGAACGCCGCTGGATTTCGCTCAGCCTGAAGGCAGCCATGCCGAAGGTGCCCACGGCGACGCCCACCAGCCCAGCGATCAGAATAAGAAGAACGGGATCCACATGCCTAGCTTATGCGCACCTTTGGTGTGGGGTTGAGTCTTCCGGTGGCAATAGGGAAGTGGTTCAACTAACGTTCACTCAAAGGTGCATAACAGTTCATCACCAACTGAGAATGTGCTGTGTGGGACTGTGCATAGACGTACGCAGTCATCTCTATGGAAAGGATGCCTCCCGTGCGGAAGGTTTTTCAGGCAGAGCTTCACCAGATAGGTGAACAGCTCATCGAAATATCGCAGCTGGTTGCGAACGCGATGGACAAAGCAACCATCGCGTTTGAAACCGCTGACACCGAACTTGCCCAGGATGTGATCGCAGCCGACGCACGCATTGATTTCCTCCAGAACGACCTCGACGAGCGCGCGATCGACATTCTCGCCCTGCAGGGCCCGGTTGCGAGCGACCTGCGGATGATCGTGGGGGCGCTTCGAATGAGCGCCTCGCTGGAACGCATGGGGGATCTGGCCCGCCACGTGGCACAGCTTGCCCGGCTCCGGTACCCGGACCACGTAATTCCGGCGGCGATCCGACCCACCTTCGAGGAGATGGCCCAGCTGGATCAGCAGATCGCCATTAAGGTGAAGCATCTGCTGGAGACCCGCAACCTCCAGCTGAGCAACGAAATCTATGCCCACAATGCGCGGATCAACGAACTGCACGCTGGCGTGTTCAAGGCCCTCGCCTCACCCGAATGGGATGTTTCAGCTCCCATCACTGTCGATGTGACCCTGGCCAGCCGGTACTTCGAACGATTCGCCGATCATGGCGTCTCGGTTGCACGTAAGGTCACCTACCTGGTGACCGGTGAATGGCAGCCCAGCGCACCACTGATCTAAAACGACATATCGCCGGGTTAGCCCCCAGGCCTGAACGACGACGGCCGGCCCCGTGAGGGGGACCGGCCGTCGTCGTCGTTGGTTGACTGTTAGTGCTTGCCCTGGTTGGCGACGGCTTCAATCGCTGCGGCTGCGGCGTCAGCGTCGAGGTAGGTGCCGCCGGCCTTGACTGGCACCAGGTTTTCGTCCAGCTCGTAGATCAGCGGGATGCCGGTGGGGATGTTCAGCGACGCGATGTCGGCGTCGCTGATGCCGTCGAGGTGCTTCACCAGCGCGCGCAGGGAATTTCCGTGAGCTGCGATGAGGACCGTCTTGCCCGCTTTGATGTCGGGGGCGATATCAGATTCCCAGTATGGGAGGAACCGGTCGAGGACGTCCTTGAGACATTCGGTGCGGGGAACGGCGTCGCCGAGGTCCGCGTAGCGCGGGTCGTTGGCCTGGGAGAACTCGCTGCTGTCCTCGATGGGCGGCGGCGGGGTGTCATAAGAGCGTCGCCACTCCATGAACTGGCCTTCACCGAACTCGGCGAGCGTCTGCGCCTTGTCCTTGCCCTGCAGGGCTCCGTAATGGCGTTCGTTGAGCCGCCAGTGGCGTTTGACGTCAATCCAGCTGCGGTCAGCGGCTTCGAGAGCGAGGTTGGCCGTGATGATGGCCCGCTTTTGCCGTGAGGTGTAAACGATGTCGGGGAGAAGCCCGGCCTCGACGAGCAGTTCACCGCCCCGGATGGCTTCGGCACGGCCCTGTTCGGTGAGCGGCACATCAACCCACCCGGTGAAGAGGTTTTTCTCGTTCCACTCACTTTGGCCGTGGCGGAGCAGGATCACTTTGTAGGAAGTCATGGGTTTAGTCTGCCGTATGGGAGGCTCAGGTTCATCCGTCGTGCACTTCTGTTACTGGCGGTGGGTTACCAGGGGCCGTAGGGACCGCTGCCACCCCGCACCTCGGAGACGGCCGGTTTCACGTCTGCGAGGTAGACGCACGCCGCAATCACTGCGACGATCTGCAGCAGGCCGAAGAGCCCGGATGCGGTCACGAGGACCGTCAGCACGCCAACGGCGGCAGCCCCACCGGTCATCGCGGTCCAGAAGCCCTTGGTGCGCTTCATCGTGGCCTCAAAGTTCGCGGCGGGCCGCCTCACGCAATCGACAAGAGCCCAGATCTCAATACCAACCGCCACCAACCCGAGCGCCAGGTACAGATAGTTCCGAATGTCATAAGCGATGTTCACGGGTCCAGCTTATCGGGTGGAACCGTCGAGTTCTCCCAGCCCGGCCAGGGCCTGCTCCAGATCCGCCCAGAGGTCCTCGGGGTTTTCGATCCCAACCGAGAGCCGCACCAGGGATTCCGGCACGGTCACCGGCTCGCCGGTCTGCCGCCGTCGTCGTTCGATCAATGATTCGACGCCGCCCAGGGAAGTTGCTGGCAGCCACAGGCGCACCGCCGAGACCAGGGCCTCGGCTGCTGCCACATCTGCCAGTTCGATGCTGATAATTGAGCCGAAGCCGTTCAGCTGGTCGGCGGCGCGCTGGTGCCCGGGATCTTCGGGTAGTCCGGGGAACCGAACCCTGGTCAGGGCCGGATGGGACTGGAGTTTGCGCGCAAGGTACAGGGCCGTGGCCTGGGACCGTTCAACCCGGAGGGCCAGCGTACGTAGCCCGCGGAGCGCCAGCCAGACCTCAAACGGTCCGGCAATGGCCCCATACAGGGTGCGGTGCTTGAGCAGTTTCGCCTGCAGATCAGGGTCGGAGGTGGCCAGGGCGCCCAGGACGACGTCGGAGTGACCTGCCAGATACTTGGTCACCGAGTGGAGCACGACGTCGGCGCCGAAGTCCAGGGGCCGGCAAACCAGCGGCGTGTTGAACGTGTTGTCAACCACCACTGTGACTCCAGCCTTTTTCGCGGCGCTGATGATGGTTCGCAGGTCGGCCACTTCGAGCATGGGGTTGGTGGGGCTCTCCAGCCAGAGCAGGTCAGTGCCGGCCAGGGCGGCGAGCACCTGGTCAGTGTCGGCGACGTCAACCGTCTGCACAGTGAACCGGCCGCGCGACGCCTCATCACCGGCGAGGCTGAGCGACCCGGCGTAGGCGTGGCGGGGCATGACAACGTTGCCGTCCGTCGGCACCAGCGACAACGCGGCAGCAGCAGCACCCAGGCCTGAGCTGAACACGAGGGCCGGCAGCGCCGCACCCTCGAGCTTGCCGAGGGCTTCCTCGAACGGGTCCCAGGTGGGGTTGGACATGCGGCCATAGATGCGGTCCCCCGCCGCTGGATCCACCGCCTCGTGGAAGGTAGAGGACAGCACGATCGGCGGGTTCACCGGGGCATCGTGCTCCCGCGGGGGGCGGCCGGCGGCCACCACTATCGTGTCCGGGGCGAGCTGGTGGTGATCGTGGTGGGTCATGGGTTCAGGGTAGTTGGCCGTGGCGACCGGGTGAAATGTGACCCGCTCCCCTGGGCCGGGTGACGGCCGGCAGGACAAGTGTGTCGGTGATCCTCGATAGGCTGGTCGGGTGAGTACACCATCCGCACGCCGCACGTCCGGGCTGTTCATTGCTTTCGAAGGCGGCGACGGCGCCGGCAAGTCCACCCAGGCGGGTCTGCTGGCCACCGCGCTGCAGAAACGCGGCCTTGAAGTGATACGCACCCGGGAACCTGGTGGCACGGTCATTGGGGAGAAACTCCGCTCTCTGGTCCTCGATCACGGTCAGGGCGACATTGATCCCCGGACCGAGGCCCTCATCTTCGCCGCGTCCAGGGCGGCGCACGTCCACCAGACGATCCTGCCCGCACTGGAGCGGGGCGCCGTCGTCGTCTGCGATCGATACATCGACTCCTCGGTGGCCTATCAGGGCGCCGGGCGCGGCCTGGGGACGGATAGCGTGCTGGAGGTCAACTTGTGGGCCGTCGAGGGGTTGCGCCCCGATCTCACGGTGCTGCTCGACGTCGACCCGTTGGAGGGGCGCGGACGCCGGATGCAGAACGGGGCTGAGGACCGGCTGGAATCCGAGCCGGACATTTTCCATGCGCTGATCCGCGGGGCGTTCCTCGAACGGGCGGCCGCCGACCCGGCCCAATATCTGGTGCTGCCGGCCCGGAACCCGGTCACTGACTTGGCGGACGCCATCCTCAAAGCAGTCGAGGAGCATCTGGCGTGAGCGTATGGACCTTCCTGATGGGTCAGGAGCCCGTGGTTGAGCAGCTCAAACGCGCCGCGTCTGCCGGTCAACCGAACCACGCCTGGCTGTTCACCGGTCCACCGGGATCGGGTCGGTCCAACGCCGCACGGGCATTCGCCGCCGCGCTGCTCTGCGACCGGGACGCATTGGACGAACGAGGTTGCGGGGAGTGCCGGGCATGCCGGACCGCCCTGGCAGGCTCGCACGCCGACATCACCAACGTCACCACCGAAAAAGTGACAATCAGCATTGATGAGGCGCGCGAACTGGTTCGTAAAGCACAGGACAAGCCGTCCACCGGCCGCTGGCGGGTCATCATCGTGGAGGACGCCGACCGGATGCAGGAGCGCAGCACCAATGTGCTGTTGAAGGCCATCGAAGAGCCGCCGCCCCGGACTATCTGGTTGCTGTGCGCGCCGAGCCCCGGCGACGTGCTGGTGACCATCAGATCCCGGTGCCGGGCCGTCAACCTGCGACTGCCGCCGGTGCAGGACGTGGCCGACCTGTTGGTCCGCCGCGACGGAATCGATCCGGCGACGGCGGAAGCCGCAGCGCGGGCAGCGCAAAGCCACATCGGCGTGGCCAAACGGCTCGCCACCGACGACGGCGCCCGGGACCGGCGGAACCAGATCGTGAGATTGCCGCTTGATCTGAAGAGCGTCGCCGGGGCAATGAAGGCGGCGGCGGACCTGGTGAAACTAGCCGAGGCCGAGGCGCAGAGCTCCTTCGAGCAGCGGGATGCCCAGGAGAAGGCCACACTGCTCGCTACCCTCGGCGCGCCCGAAAGCGGCACCCTGCCGCCGGCTATCCGGGGGCAGGTCAAGCGGTTGGAGGATGACCAGACCCGCAGGGCCAAGCGGTCGAAGAACGACTACTTTGACCGTGCGCTGACCGACCTGACGTCCTTCTACCGGGATGTGCTGATGCTGCAGGTTTCCAGCGGTCGCGATCTGGTGAACGAGCCGCTGCGCCCCGAGCTGGAGGCGTTCGCCCGGTCCGGGACACCCGAGGGGACACTGGTGCGGATTGAGGCCATCAACAAAGTGCGGGACCGGATCGTTAACACCAACGTTGCCCCGTTGCTTGCCATCGAGGCCATGGCAGTCAGCCTCCTCCCCGAAAAGGATTACACCGCGTGAGACGTTTTCCCCACCGTCGTCTGGCCTCAGCCGCCGTCGTCCTCTCCGGCGCGCTGGCGCTGTCCGGCTGCCAGCTGCTCTCCCCCGGGCCGGGCGATGGTCCGGAAACGGGGGTCGAATCAGTGAACCCCGAGGTCGTTGGGGATGTGCCCGCGGACCTCGAAAGCTTCTACACCCAGGAGGTGGCCTGGGAGCTGTGCGAGGAGACGTTCGCCTGCGCCACCGTCCAGGTCCCGCTGGATTACGCCGACCCTGCGCGCGACTCGATCAATATCGCCCTGATTCGCAGCGACGCGACGGGCGAATCCCAGGGTTCGGTGCTGGTCAATCCGGGCGGCCCGGGCGGGTCCGGCGTCAACATCGTCAAGGACGCACTGACGTACGTCACCAGCGACCGGTTGCGGGAGGCTTACGACGTCGTCGGCTTCGACCCCCGCGGGGTGGGGAAATCGTCGGCCGTCGACTGCCAGACCGACGAGGAGCGCGAAGCGGACAGGCTGGAATATCTGGAGCCGGAGATCTCCGACGAGGAAGCGTTTGAGACGCTCACCGCCGAAGCCGAGGACTTCGCCGCACAGTGCGCCGAACGAACCGGTGAGCTGCTCGGGTACGTGGACACCGACAGCGCGGCCCGCGACCTGGACATTCTGCGTGCCGCCGTCGGCGACCAGGACCTCAACTACCTTGGGTTCTCCTACGGCACGGCACTCGGTGCGGCCTACGCCGAACTGTTCCCCGCCAACACCGGGCGACTGGTGCTGGACGGCGCAGTGGACCCGTCCTTAAGCAATGAAGAGATCACGCTGGGGCAGGCCCAGGCCTTCGAGACGGCGCTGCGCACCTATGTGGCTGACTGCCAGCTCTCCAGCGACTGCCCCCTTCCCGCCGGAATCGAGGAGGGCGTGGCAGTTATCCAGGACCTGTTCCGGTCGGTCGAGGAAAGTCCGATGACCGCCGCTGACGGCCGGCTGGTCACGATCGGCACCTTCTTCAGCGGCTTCATCCTGCCGCTGTATGACAACAACAACTGGACCCTGCTCACCGGCGCGCTCGACCAGGCGCTGCAGGGCGACCCGTCCGCGATGCTGCAACTGGCAGACCTCGGTGCTGAACGCGAAGCAGACGGCAGCTACCTCACCAACAGCAACGCAGCGTTCATCGCGATCAACTGCCTCGACTACCCGATGACCAATGACCCCGCGGCGTTGGCGGCCGACGCCGACGAACTAGCCGAGGCTTCGCCGACCTTCGGCCCCTATCTAGCCTACGGCGGGGTGACCTGCGACGCGTGGGAGTACGGGCCGGTGCTCGAGCCCGCTCCGGCGTCGGCCCCCGATGCCGCACCAATGCTGGTCATCGGCACCACCGGAGACCCCGCGACGCCCTACGACTGGTCGCTGGCGCTGGCGGATCAGCTCGAAACCTCAGTCCACGTCACCTGGGACGGCGAAGGTCACACCGCCTACGGTCGGGCCGGCGACTGCATCGGGGACCTCGTGGATGACTATTTCGTTGACGGCACGCTGCCCGAGGACGGTGTCAGCTGCGACTGACGCGCCCACCGTGGCTGCTTTTGACCTGCACGCGGCTGCTCTTATAGAGTTGACGCTTGTGGATTGGGCCGTGCTCACGCGCGTCTCCTGAAGCTTCAGCCTCCTTAGCTCAGTCGGTAGAGCGTCTCACTCGTAATGAGAAGGTCGCCAGTTCGACTCTGGCAGGAGGCTCCACTTCTTTAATCCGGTGAGCAACCCGGACACGCGTTAGCAACCTGGACACCGGTGAGGGAATTTCCCACACCGATGTCCAGGTTGCTTACCGGAGCGCGTGAAGCTAACGCGCCTGGCGGTTAGGCGAAGTCGGCAGTTGCCGGGTCCGCGCCGATACGCCCGTCGGCACCCTTATCGAGGGCGTTGATGGCGTCGATGTCCCCGGCGTCGAGCGTGACATCCAGGGCGTCCCAGTTCTCGACAATCCGAGACTCAGTGACTGACTTCGGGATCACCACGTTGCCGAGCGCGAGGTGCCAGGCCAGGACAACCTGTGCCGGTGTGGCGTTGTGCTTGGAGGCGATCTCGACCAGGGCTGGGTCTTCGAGGAGCCCCTTGCCCGAACCCAGCGGCGACCAGGACTCGTGCAGGATGCCCTTCTCCTGATGGAAGGCCTTGAGCTCCGCCTGGTTGAAGAACGGGTGCGTCTCCACCTGGTTGATCACGGGAACGACTCCGGTTGCGTCGATGATCTCCTGAAGAGCCTCGACGGTGAAGTTCGACACCCCGATCGAAGTGACCCGCCCCTGCTTCTGCAGTTCGATCAGCGCCTTCCACGTATCAAGGTACTTACCCTGCTTCGGTTGCAGCCAATGGATCAGGTAAAGATCGAGCTTCTCCAGGCCAAGCTTCTCCATCGAGACGTCGAACGCCTTAAGCGTGCTCTCATAACCCTGGTCGGCGTTCCACAGCTTTGTGGTGATGAAGAGCTCATCGCGGTCCAGACCGGAGGCAGCAATGGCCCGGCCTACACCCGCTTCGTTCTGGTAGGCGGCCGCCGTATCGATGTGGCGGTACCCGGCCTTGAAGGCGCGCCCGACGACGTCTTCCGCGGTTGCGTCGTCGACCTGCCATACGCCGTAGCCGAGCTGGGGGATGCTAACGCCGTCGTGGAATGTGAGATTCGGTGAGGTAGTCATGAATGCCTTTCGCCGTGTGAATGAATGCGATGTCACTAAAGTGAACCGCTATCCACGCCGAATTATTTCGTCAGCACCCTTTTTATTGTCAGACGTTCAGGCTTGCCGCCAATTGACGTTCAGCTTCGGCAATATCTTCTTCGACCAGGTCGGCTCGCCTTTTCACGTTATCCAGGCCAGCAGATGCCAGCCCCCAGCGTTCGCCGTCGAGCCTCGCCATCGCGGCCGCCTCGGCCGTTGTCGCGAGGGAGTTTCCGGCCCTCGAAAGCGCCCTGTGTACTGGCGTGAGCGCGCCCGGGATGTCCAACCCCTGGCTGGGTGATGACGCCTGCGCGGTCACACAAATGGTGTGCACCCGTTCCAGCAGGGGCCCGAGCTCATTGGCCAGTCCGGCCAGCTGGTTATAGACCTCGTCGTCGGCCACGCCTTCAAGAATCTGGTGATACCGGTCCAGGCCGCGGCGGAAGCGGTCATGGGCACGCCGCCAGACGCCCGTGCCGAGCTCGGCATCGTCCTTGCGCCCTTGTCGGGCAGCGGAGAAGAATCCCATGGCGATCAGCGGCGCGCCAGTCTGGCTGGGGAATCGACGAACTCCAGGAGACGGGCCGGAGTGGTGTCTGTTTGAGCAAGACTCTGCTGTTTACTCATGGAATTATCGTCTCACGGTGCGCCACTGGGGAAGGCCCGGATGACTCCCCGTGGAGCTACCCCGGACTTCCTGCAGCCGAGGACCCGGCTAGTCGCCGACGATTTCCTGTGGTGACGACGACCGGTCGCTTTGGTTCTCACGACGATCCAGCTCCTCGGTAATCTCCTCGAGTCGCCCCTCGGTCTCAGGGTCCGGTAGCCCATACCTGACGTATTCGGCGTCGAGTTCGCGATGAATCCTGCTGTTCAGGATCATCACCTCGGAGCTCTCCAACTGTGTCAGGTCGTCAGGGAACGCCTCATCGGGAGCGAGGCGGGTGGTGTCGGTCATGGGGGTCCTTCCAAGATGACTAAATACGAGGAGGCGCTGACAAAGCAGCAGGGCCAAACGGGTGACATCACCAGCTGGCCGGACGCAGGGCGGTCCTCACAGACGCGGAATTGCCGAGGGACAAGCCGTCTGAGAGATGCCCGCGGAGAGGGAGTATGTGGGTGTCTTGACCGGGGCCCGAAGGGGCAATCCGTGCAGCGTTAAGGCCATCGAAATCCTGTTTACGAGGAGAGGTTCCCGTGGCTGTCTGCTCAACCTGTCTATGACTATATCCCATCCCGGCAAGACTGGGCGGCGCAGCTATTCAACACCGGATCGCCGACCAGAACCCGCCCGAGTCTCGCACCGATTACAGTTGACTCCGTCAGGTGTGGGGTCGTTGAAGGACGCCAAGAAGTGGAGAACAGCATGTCAGAAGCCCAGCGGGTGGAGTCGGATATTCACAACGTTTTGCTGGACATGGTGATGGATAGCGACGACGTGAGCACTTTTCTCACCGGGCTCACCCAGCTGGCCGCGAAAACGCTGACGTCGAAGGCCTCCGGTGAGGTGCTGTGTGGGCTGACACTCCTCCGCCCCCGCACCATGGGGACGGTTGCCAGTAGCAGCGAGCTCGCCCGGAAGACCGACGAGATTCAGTACGCCTTCGACGACGGTCCGTGCCTGCGGGCCGCACGCGAAAACGTGACGGTCCACGTGCGCGATGTTCCCAATGACACCCGGTTCCCCGATTACCGGGACGCCGTCGCCGAGCACGGCATCCGCTCGGCGTTGGGGATACCCGTCCCCCTGGGCGGCGAGTCGCGGGCTGGTCTCGATTTCTATTCGACCGTGACCAACGCGTTCGACGACGACGCCGTCGCGGCTGCCGAAGCCTTTGCATTGGAAGCCTCCAAGTCCTTGCGGCTTGCGGTGCGGATGGCTCAGCTCAGCGATGCCAGCAAGCACCTCGAAGCCGCCATGCGGTCCCGCACGGTGATCGACCTTGCGGCAGGAATCATCATGGCCCAAAACCGGTGCTCGCAGGACGAGGCGGTCGAGATCCTGAAGTCCGCATCCAGTGCCCGCAACATCAAGTTGCGCGAAGTTGCCAGCGCGGTTGTGGCTTCGGCCAATCAGGCACCAACCACCACCCACTTCGAGAAGTAGCCTCCCGTTACAGAAATACACCGATCGTGCCCGCTGAGCGGGAAGGTCTAGACAGTCGGCGGATTCAAGTGGTCGTTTCATCCATCCCTGCTGATCAGTGGGGAGGAGCCACCGTGAGGAGAACTTTCCCGGTGTGTTCCCCGGAATCAAAGTACTGATGGGCTTCGACCGCACGCTCCAGCGGGAAGGTGCGGTCTACCATCGCCTTGACCTTGCCCGACTCGACAAGCGGCCAGACATGGTCCCGGACCGCCGCCATGATGGCAGTCTTCTCAGCCACTGGACGCCCACGCAGTGTGGTGCCGGCCACCGAAGCGCGCTTCGTCATCAGCGCACCAAGATTCAGCTCGGCCCTGGCACCGCCCTGCAAACCGATGATGACCAGGCGCCCCCCGACGGCGAGCGCCTGAACATTCTGCTCAAGGTACTTGGCGCCCACGACGTCGAGAATCACGTCCGCCCCTCGACCCGACGTGGCTGCGGCTACTTCAGCGACGAAGTCCTGCTCCCGATAGTTGATGCAGGTGACGGCGCCGAGGCCCCGTGCAACCTCGAGCTTTGCCTCCGATCCCGCAGTGACAAGCGGGATAGCCCCGAACGCAAGCGCCAGCTGGACGGCCATGGTTCCAATTCCGCCGGCGCCCCCATGGATCAACACCCGCTCGCCGGCTTGAAGGTGCGCGGTGAGGAACAGGTTCGAGTAGACAGTCGCCGCAACCTCCGGCAGGGCCGCAGCCGCTACCAGATCCATTCCCGACGGCGCAAGAAGGACCTGACCGGCAGGGACGGCGACCTGCTCCGCGTACCCGCCGCCGGACAGCAGCGCCACCACCTCGTCACCCACCGAGAAACCGGACCCACCGGCGTCGGCAATCCTGCCCGAGACCTCCAGCCCGGGATACTCCGACGCACCCGGCGGTGGAGGGTAGAGTCCTTTGCGCTGCTGGACGTCCGCCCGGTTCAGCCCGGCGGCGACGACGTCGATCAGCAGCTCCCCCGGCCCTGCCTGGGGCGCAGCCACCTGCGACACACTGAGCACCTCTGGTGCGCCTGGTTCGGTGATTACTACTGCTCTCAAAAGGTCCTCCACTGGAAACGGTTTTTTGGTTGAACTGGAAGCTACGTGAAACACTACTCACTTGGGAAGGTTGTCCGAGCGGCCGATGGAGCTGGTCTTGAAAACCAGTGTGCGGTAACCCCGTACCAAGAGTTCGAATCTCTTACCTTCCGCCCGTAGAAAGTGTTGGCCCCGGTTTCCTCCCGGGGCCAACACTCGTTAACGCCTGACTCGCTTGCCCTTCACTTTCCGCAACCTCTCGTTCACGATGGTCTGGTTGGCTCGAGCGTGGCCCAAAAGGTCGGCTGGATCACATTCAGCACTTTTTTCGAGCCATCAGGCTCGTGTTCCACACACGGGCGGACTCACTCGCGGCTGTCATCAGCCAAAGTCAAGGAGATCTAGCGGATGAAACATTCGTCATGGAAGGGCGGGCTTGGTGCTGCGCTAACGATGGGGCTGCTCGCCTCGCCGGTAGCCGTGCTTCCCGCCTACGCGGCACCGAACGGCATCGTGATCAACGAGGCCTATGTGAACGGGGGAAGCGCCAATGCCCCGTATCTGAACAAGTTTGTTGAACTCCACAACACCACAGATCAGCCGGTGGACATCAGCGGCTGGTCCCTGCAGTACCGGTCCGCCAGTGGGTCTGCCGCACCAACCGGTGTTGCACCGCTGACCGGCACCATTCCGGCTAATGGCCATTACCTGGTCGGCGGATCCAGCAACGCCGACAACGGTGTCGCGCTGCCTGAGGTGGACGCGACGATAGGCGCCAGCTTCGCCGGGGGCGGCGGCACCCTGATCCTGTCGAATGACTCCGCGGCCCTGAATCCGCTGGCCACCGGTTCGGTGACCGGCAACCCTGCGATCGAAGACCTGTTGGGGTACGGGTCCTCGAACACGTTCGAAACAGCTGTTGCGCCCAAACCCGACAGCAACTCCGACCCCCGGTCATTGAATCGGACAGGCTTCGTCGACACCGACGACAACTCAGCCGACTTCACCCTCAGCGAGGCGGTCACACCGACGAACGCTGACGGCGAGACGGGCAGCTTTGAACCCGAACCGGAGCCAAAACCGCCGGTCGCCGGCGACGTTGTTCCCATCAACGAGATTCAGGGCACCGGAACTGCCACACCGCTGGCGGGTGAAACGGTCACCACCCGGGGCGTTGTTACCGCCGCCTATCCCACCGGTGGCATTGACGGCTACGTGATCCAGACAGAAGGCACCGGCGGCGAAGCGGGTGCCGCCTCTGACGGCATCTTCATTTACTCCCCAGGCACCGTCGCCGACGTCGCGATCGGTGACCATGTGGAGGTTACGGGTGAGGCCGGGGAGAACTTCGGTGTCACCCAGATCGAGGTAGTGGCCGGTGCGGCCACCGTGCTGACCGAGCCAGCCGAGGAGGTCAAGTCCCTCATCACGCCCTGGCCGGCAACCAACGCCGAGCGTGAAGTGCTGGAGAGCATGCTCGTCAGGCCGACCGGCGACTTCACCGTTACGGACAACTATGACCTGAACCGCTACGGCGAAATTGATCTGGCCTTCGGCACCGACGCCCTGGTTCAGCCCACCGAAATTGCCCCTCCCGGCACCCCGGAGAACGCGGCCGTTCAGGCAGACAACAGCGCCCGCGGAGTCACTCTCGACGACGGCGCCACGATCGACTTCGTCCGGAACATGGACCGCGCCCTGCCCTACCTGACGGTCGAGAATCCAGTCCGGGTCAACGGGTCAGCGACCTTTGTCTCCGACGTCATCGTCGACTTCGACTTCGGCGTATGGCGATTCCAGCCGGTGACACACCTCACCCCTGATAATGCCGATGAAGTTCAGCCAGTCACCTTCGCAGGCGAACGGCCGGCCACCCCAGTGGAAGTGGGCGGCGACATCAAGATTGCCTCGTTCAACGTGTTGAACTACTTCAGCACTACCGGTGATGAGCTGACCGGGTGCACCTACTACAACGACCGCGCTGGCAACCCCATCACGGTCCGGGGCGGCTGTGACGCTCGCGGTGCTGCCAACACTGAAAGTCTTGAGCGCCAGGAAGCCAAGATCGTTGATGCGCTGACCAACCTTGACGCCGACATGGTCTCGCTGGAAGAAATCGAGAACTCGGCGGCCTTCGGCAAGGATCGTGACGAGGCGCTCGCTTCGTTGACCACGGCCCTGAACGAAGTTGAGCCGGGGGTCTGGGACTTCGTCCCCTCCCCCGCCGAGGTGCCCGCCAACGAAGACGTCATCCGCAACGCCTTCATTTACAAGCCCGCCGCGGTAGAGACCGTCGGTGATTCAGTCATCCTCGATGACGACGTCGCGTTCTCGAACGCCCGAAAGCCGCTAGCGCAAGCCTTCCAGGTCGCTGGCGGCGGCGAGTCGACGAAGTTCCTTGCGATCGTGAACCACTTCAAGTCGAAGGGCTCCGGTTCCGGGGAGAATGAAGACCAGGGCGACGGGCAGGGAGCTTCAAACCCTGACCGCGTAAAGCAGGCAGCAGCTCTCGTGGACTTCGCCGACACGATGCAGGCCGAAGCTGGCACCGATAAGGTTTTCCTCACGGGTGACTTCAACTCCTACACGGCTGAAGACCCCATGCAGGTGTTCTACGAGGCCGGGTACATCAACCAGGGCGCCGACACCGGGAAGTACTCCTACGTCTTTGGTGGACAGTCAGGATCACTGGATCACATCCTCGCCTCACCTGAAGCCGATGCAACTGTCACCGGCGTCGACATCTGGAATATCAATGCGGTCGAATCGGTGGCGCTCGAGTACAGCCGGTTCAACTACACCCCGGTGAACTATTACACCGCTGACCAGTACCGCGCCAGCGACCACGATCCAGTAATTGTCGGTCTGGATCTGGACGAAGTCATTGAGTTCACCGATATTGAGGACAACGAACACCAGGACCACATCGAGTGGATGGCAGAAAACGGCCTTTCCACCGGCTGGCTGGAAGCCGATGGCACCCGGACCTACCGCCCGTTGGCAAGCATCAACCGCGACGCGATGGCCGCGTTCCTCTACCGGCTGGCCGGGGAACCTGAGTTCGAACTTCCAAACGAATCACCGTTCAGCGACGTAGCCTTCCCCGCCGATGAAGCTGACCGGGTTGAGCACTTCGACGCGATCATGTGGATGCACGAATCGGGGCTTTCCACTGGCTGGCCAGAGACCGATGGCACCCGGACCTTCCGCCCGGTGACCCCGGTCAACCGGGACGCGATGGCAGCATTCCTGAAGCGCTTCGCCGGGCAGACCTGCCTGAACGAGGAAGCCATCGAGTATGTCGACCCCAGCGGCCCCCCGTTCACGGACGTGCCTGAGGGCATGATGTTCGAGGAGGAAATCTCCTGGATGAAGGACGCCGGGATTTCCGAGGGCTGGGGCGACGGCACCTACCGCCCGGTCACCCCGGTGGCCCGCGACGCGATGGCAGCCTTCGTGAACCGGTTCGACGACACGTTTGGATCCTGCGGCAGGTAAGTCCTGCGGCGCGTTCCGCCCTGGAAAAGTTGGCCCCGGCTTCGAACCGGGGCCAACTTTCGTTAAAGGCTGGCCCCCTGCTCTTCACTTTTAGTCACCTCTCGTTCACGATGGTCTGGTTGGCTCGGTTTGACTCAAAAGGTCAGTTGGATCACATTCAGCATATTTTTCGAGCCACCAGGCCCGTGTTTCACACACAGGCGGACTCACTCGCGGCTGTCAACAGCCAAAGCCAAGGAGAACTAGCGGATGAAACATTCGTCATGGAAGGGCGGGCTTGGTGCCACGCTAGCGGTGGGGCTACTCGCCTCCCCGATAGCCGCACTACCCGCCTATGCGACGCAACAGACCGACGTCGAAGTCAAAGCCCCCGGCGTCACCACCGAGATCAGTCTTCTCAACATCAACGATTTCCACGGACGCATCGACCGCAACACGGTGAAGTTCGCTGGCACCGTCGAACAGTTGAGGGCTGAGGCCGGCGCGGAGAACACGCTCTTCATCTCGGCCGGTGACAATATTGGGGCGTCGCTGTACGCCTCCTCATCGCAGCGCGACGTTCCAACGATCGACGTGCTCAACGCGCTGGAGTTGCGCGCCTCGGCGGTCGGCAACCACGAATTCGACGGCGGATTCGCGGACCTCACCGAGCGTGTTGAACCAATCGCAGACTTCTCCTACCTGGGCGCCAACGTCTACACCAAGGGCACCCAGGAACCGGCGTTGGATGAGTACGAAGTCTTCACAGTGGATGGCATCGAAGTAGCTGTCATCGGGGCTGTCACCCAGGAAACACCTACCCTGGTGAGCCCCGGCGGCATCGAGACCATCGACTTTGGGGATCCCGTCGAGGCCGTCAACCGTGTGGCGCAGGAGATCGAGGACGGCGACCTGGCCGACGTCATCGTCGCGGAGTACCATGCGGGTGCTGACGGATCGAGCGAAGACTCGGCAGCCCTTCCCGAAGTTATCCCGGGCAGCGAATTCGATGCGATCGTCAATGGGACCACACCACTGGTGGACGCAATCTTTAACGGGCACACCCACTCGTTCTACGCCTCAGACGCTCCAGTTCCCGGCGAGGCCGGCGAAACCCGTCCGATCGTCCAGACCGGTTCCTATGGCGAGTTCATCGGTCAGATCGAGCTGACCGTCGACACCCTCACCGGCGACGTCGTCGAGTATGAGGCCCGCAACGTACCCCGCACAGGGATCGACGACGCCGAGCTGGTCGCCGACTACCCACGGGTGGCAGAGGTCCAGACGATCGTCAACGAAGCGATTGCGACTGCCGACGAGCTCGGCAGCGTTGTCCTCGGGAAGGTCACCGAGGACATCACCACCGCGTTCACCGGTGATTCGCGTGATGACCGCGGATCGGAATCCACGCTGGGCAATCTGGTCGCTGGCTCGCTGCTGTCGTCACTGCAGTCGGATCTGCGCGGCGGAGCCGAAATCGGCGTCGCCAACCCCGGTGGGCTCCGTGCCGAGCTGTACTACGACGAGAACGGCGACATCACAGTCGCTGAAGCCAACGCGGTATTGCCCTTCCTGAACAACCTGGCGACCACCACGCTGACCGGCGCCCAGTTCGCCGAACTGCTGGAGCAGCAGTGGCCCCGCGAGGGCGGCGTCCGCACCAACTTCCTGCACCTGGGGCTGTCTGACAATGTCACTTACACCTACGATGCCCAGGCGGCCGAAGGCTCCCGGATCACTTCAGTAACCATCGACGGGGCGCCACTTGAGCCAACCCGTGACTACCGGGTTGGCACTTTCAACTTCCTGATCCAGGGCGGCGACGATTTCGTGGTCTTCAACGAAGGCGCCGATACCCTAGACTCGGGTCTGGTTGACCGGGAAGCATGGTTCGACTACATCGAAGCCAACAGCCCGCTCTCACCGACCTTCGACCGCCGCGCGGTGCAGGTTCAGGGCGCACCCACGAACGTGGTTCTCGGCCAGGAGGTCAGCTTCGACGTCTCCAAACTGGACCTGACGTCCCTGGGCAGCCCCACCAACACCAGCATCGTCCTGTCCTACTCCATCGGCGACGGTGAGCCAGCGGAGATCAGCACGTTCGACGTAACTGACGGAGCAGCACGGATCGCGTTCACCGTTCCCGCCGACGCCCTCGGCGCGACGTTCTACCTGACCGCACCCGACTCCGGCACCGAGGTACGCCTGCCCATCGGCGTCGAAATCGCCGAGTTCACCGACGTCGAAGGCAACGAACACCAGGACCACATCGAGTGGATGGCAGAAAACGGTCTCTCCACCGGCTGGCTGGAAGCCGACGGAACCCGTTCGTACCGTCCACTCGCGAGCATCAACCGCGACGCGATGGCGGCGTTCCTGTACCGCTTGGCCGGGGAACCAGAGTTCGAGCTTCCCGAGGAGTCGCCATTCAGCGACGTAGCCTTCCCCGCTGACGAAGCGGACCGGGTTGAGCACTTCGAAGCGATCATGTGGATGCACACCTCCGGCCTGTCGACCGGCTGGCCTGAGACCGACGGCACCCGGACCTTCCGTCCGGTGACCCCGGTCAACAGGGACGCGATGGCAGCATTCATGATGCGTCTCGCCAGCGAGGTTTGCCTCGATGCGGAAGCGATGAGCTATGTAAACCCCAAGGGTGCGCCGTTCTCTGACGTACCCGTTGGAACGATGTTCGAGAAGGAGATCTCCTGGCTGAAGGATGCCGGGATCTCCGAGGGCTGGAGAGACGGCACCTACCGTCCAGTCACCCCCGTGGCGCGTGACGCGATGGCAGCATTCGTCAACCGGTTCGACGACGAGGTTGGAGCCTGCGGCAGGTATGCCGCAGGCCTCTAGTCCGACAACCTAGCCAGACCGGCGGCGGGTCCCTCACGGGGCCCGCCGTTCCGGTTAACTATGTGATCGCGAGGATGGCCGTGGCGATGTCATCGGCGTCCCGGAGCGTCCGGCTACCGGCAGCAGGCGACGTGTGAGCCTGGGCCGCAATTGCTGTCCCCCACTGGACCGAAGCGAGCTGCAAACCCACCACGTACAGGTGCTGGTGCGCGCGACCCGAGCCGTCAATTGCCCGGTAGGGGGGCAGCGTGACGTCAAGTCCCGGCGCGCTGACCGGCGCGCCGTCGGTCGCCATCATCATTTTGGGCCGGACCAGACCGTCGCCGAGTAGTTGGCGCAGCAGCGGGGACAGGGTGGTGGCGGCGCGGTTGGGCGGCATCATCGCGTCGACCAGGTAGCTCGCTGCTACCCCGGCACCCTCCACCCACGGTGACGACGCTTCAAATCGTTCGGTGTCGACGTCGACAACGAACTGGGGGTTGGGCCCGATGAACCGCACCACGCCCGCCCGTGCCAGGGCAGCCAGTTGGGCGATCCTGATCGCTGGCGGACCGCTGGCCACGCCCTCCACCAGGGGTTCGAACCATCCCCTGAGCTCGGTCAGCCAGGCCTGATCGGTCAGCCCGCCGTCGGCGACCACCTGTTTGATCACAGTACGGCCAGCATTCATGGCGCCGATCGCCATCTTCAGCGGGCTATCTTCGCCCCTGAAGGACTCGGCAACATCGGCGTCGAGGTAGTCAAGCACCGCTTCCTGGTAATCCTGGGCGCTGGCGAACCTGCGCCCAGCGAACGGGTGAGACAGCCGCTCAACATCGAGGTGGTGAACGGGGGGCAGCTCGCTGGCGAGGACCGCGTCCAGCGCAGCAGTCCATTCCGGGCCGCTCACGGCGATAGCGGTGTGAACTCTCTCCAGGAATCCGTCCGGGTTGGCCACCAGGTCCGCGCCGGCCACCCGCACCAGCGTGGAGTAGTAGGCAGTCACCACGTCACGGTGCAGCAGCGGCCAGATATCGTGGTCGAAGCCAGGTGTGATTCCCTGGTCGGCGAACGTTTGCAGCGCCGGTAGCGTGCAATAGCGCAAGGTCACGCTGCGAGGGAGGTAACTATCCAGTTGTGCCTTCGCCCGGTACGGCACCCCTCGCCGGGAGGCAGCAATGATCTGCGGTTCGCTGCCGCTCGGCTGGTAGCTCAGTTTCCCACCCTCGTCGGGGGTGAACCGACCGCCGCGTCCTTCGGTCAGCTGGATCATGGCGTCGAAAAAGTTCAGGCCCAGGCCCCGGACCAGGACCGGCTTTTTGGCAGGCAGTTTTGCCCAGTTGATGTCGGCGGGGACGGCGGGCGGCCAGTATTTGAGGCTGTACCGTGCGGCGCCGTCCCTTAGCGTCTCCTGTTCGGGGCTGAGCTGCGAGGGAACATGTCCCAGCGCCAGCACCACTGCGTCCGCTGCCAGCACCGAATCGTCGCCTAACCGGAGACGGTAACCGGGAGCCACCCGGGAGATTTCCCTTGCGTCGGTGGCGTGGTGGGTGATCGTGGCGCCGTCACCGCAACGGTCGACCAGCTGCTGATAGATCCACTCCAGATACCTGCCGTACAAGGCACGGCTGGGGAAACCGGAGCTTCCGAGGTCCGACAGCTCTTCGCGGTCGGCATTGGAAAGCGTGGGGACCGGGTCGGACGTCACCAGGACACGCCAGTCGTCAAACGAGTACCCCACGACTGACGGGACCAACCCATGGTCCGGAGCCCCTACGGGCACCACCGTGGGGAACAGCGACGGAGTGTTCATCAGGAAGAGTCGGGACTGGACCGGCCGCCAGACATGGCCCGGGCCGGGGCTTTCCGGGTCGATGACATGGATGTCGAGCTGTTGGCGTTGGTCGGGCGGATGGGCCTCCCACTGGGAAATAAGTCGTTCCAGCACCGAGGTGCCGCGGGGGCCAGCACCCACCACAGCTACCCGAAGACTCCGACCCATGCGCATTCGATAAGGGTATCCGCTGGGCCAGGACGGGAAGGAACCAGGCTGGCGGCGTCGAGGGCCCGGACCTGCGCGGCGGTGCCGGAATGGGTGCAGCGGAAAGGCGTGCATAGGATGGAAATATGACCTCCACCACAGACCAGCACTCCGGTCCGATCCCCGACCACGACGAGTTCCTCTGGCTCGAAGACATTTACGGTGAGTCACCCCTCCAGTGGGTTCACGCCGAGAACGCTGTTACCGAGCAAGAGCTCGTCACCGGCGACTTTCTGGACATGGAGCGCAGGGTCCTGGAGGTGCTCGACTCCACTGACCGGATCCCGATGGTTTCCAAACGGGGCGGGCACTACTACAACTTCTGGCGCGATGAAGAACACCCGAAGGGGCTGTGGCGGCGCACCGACTGGGACAGCTACAACTCCGCATCGCCTCAGTGGGAGGTGCTGCTGGACCTTGACCGGCTCAGCGCCGACGAAGGCGTCGAATGGGTGTGGGGCGGGGCGATGTTCCTCCGGCCCGCCGACGGCGAGCCGTATCAGCGGGCCCTGATCGCTGTTTCCCCTGACGGTGGTGACGCCCGACGGTTCCGCGAATTCGACGTCGTCTCCCGGACCTTCGTCGCCGATGGCTTCGACATTCCCGCAGCCAAAAGTCGGATCAGCTGGGCCGGGCCAGATGCACTGCATCTGGCCACCGACTTCGGGCCAGGGTCAATGACCACCAGTTCCTATCCGCGGACGGTGCGCACGCTGCAGCGTGGGCAGTCCCTGGCTGACGCTGAGCTGTACTTCGACATCCCCGAGCACCACATGATGGCGGTGGTGATGAGGGATCAGACACCGGGCTTCGAGCGGGACATCGCCGTTGACACAATCGACTTCTACTCGAGCCGCACGCACTTTCGCAACAACGGCGAGTGGGTCCGACTGGATGTGCCCGACGATGTGAACGTTTCACTGCACCGGCAGTGGTTGATCCTGCGGCCGCGCACCGATTGGGAGGTGGACGGGACGGTGTTCGCCTCGGGGTCTCTGCTCGGCGTCGATCTTGACTCCTTCCTGGCCGGCGACCGATCGTTGACCGTCCTGTTCCAGCCCGACGCGCAGACGTCGTTGCAGTCCTGGAGCTGGACGCGGGACTATCTGCTGGTGAATCTGCTCAGTGACGTGTCCTCGGAGATTCGTGTCCTGAAACCCTCTGAACATTGGCGGTTGGAGGTGCTTGATGCGTGCCCGCCCCTGCATTCGGTTGACGCCTTCGCCGTTGATGACGAGGACGACGTCGACGGGAATGACTACTGGCTGCTGGCCAGCGGGTTCCTGACCCCGACGACCCTGCTGCGCGGCACGGTGGGCGGCGCGCACGAACAGGTCAAGGCGACGCCGTCGTTCTTCAATGACAACGGGTTCACGGTTGAGCAGCACTTCGCGGTGTCCAAGGATGGGACCCGGGTCCCCTACTTTCAGGTCGCGTCGACGGAGCTGGCACTCGACGGGGAAAACCCCACCCTCCTGTCCGGCTACGGCGGGTTTGAGCACGCGATGGTTCCCGCCTACTCGGGAGTGATCGGACGAGGATGGTTGGAGCGGACCACCGAAAGCGGCAGGCACGGGGTGTACGTGCTGGCGAACATCCGCGGGGGTGGTGAGTACGGGCCGGCCTGGCACCGGGCGGCCCTCCACGCCAACCGGCATCGGGCCTACGAAGATTTCGCGGCGATCGCCGAGGACCTGGTGGCACGCGGCGTCACTCGACCAGAGTTCCTCGGCTGCACCGGACGCAGTAACGGCGGTCTGCTGGTGGGGAACATGCTCACGCACTACCCACACCTGTTCGGGGCTATCTCCTGCGGTGTGCCGCTGCTGGACATGCGTCGTTACACGAAGCTGTCGGCGGGCTACTCCTGGATCGCCGAATACGGTGACCCCGATAAGCCCGAGGAGTGGGAGTACGTCCAGACCTTTTCCCCGTACCACCAGCTACGGTCGGGGGTCGACTATCCGCGCACCCTGATCTGGACGGCGACGAGCGATGACCGGGTTGGGCCGGTGCAGGCACGGAAAATGGCGGCCCGGATGAAGGCTCTGTCGATTGACAATGTGTGGTTCCACGAAGCGCTGGAGGGTGGCCATGCCGGCGCATCGGATAACCGGCAGGCGGCCCGCATGCACGTAATGTCGCAGGAGTTTTTGTGGAAGGCGCTGACCGGCGGTCTATAGCTGCCGGCGGTTTTGCTCTTGCCCGCGTCTTACAGGTAGCCTTGGGTGGCTAGTAATAGCCGCTGGAGACGTGCCAGAGCGGCCGAATGGGCTTCACTGCTAATGAAGTGTGGGCCTAAAGCCTACCGGGGGTTCAAATCCCCCCGTCTCCGCGTTTTTCAGAAAGCACCCCCGGCCTCGGTTGGGGGTGCTTTCTTTTGCCCGGGCCCCGTACGGGAATGCCCCGGCCGGGTCAGCCCTGTGCTGGAATGCCCCGGCGGGGTCAGGCCTTCAGGGCGAGGACAAACGGCAGCACTTCCTGGGCGCCGGCGTCCCGCAACGCCTTACCGGCGACGGTAATGGTCCACCGGCTGTCTGCAAGATCGTCCACGAGCAGGACCGGGCCCGGGTTTGCGGCAAACCAGTCTCGCCCCTCCTCGGGGACTGCGAAACGATCCCAGACTGCTGCAAGCCGGAATGCGCTGTTGCCGCCCGGAGCCCCGCTGGGCCAGCCGTGCGGTGTCTGCAGGGCACCGAGATACGGGATACGGCCCACCTTGGCGAGACTCTCGGCCAGCGACTGGACCAGCAACGGTCGACGACGCGACGGCACACTGACCACGGCCACGGGGCGCGTCTCCCAGCCCCACTGTGCGAGCACCGAGACGCAGGCTTCGATGGCCAGCGGGCCCAGCGGCTGATCTTCGGCCGTGTCAGCCAGCAGTTCTCGCAGCCGACTCCCCCACCCTAGATCTGTCAGTCGGGCCAGCGCCCGGCCCTCCGCGTTGGCCTGGCCAGCCGGAATCCGTCCCTTGACCGGGACCGACAGCTTGTCCATCCCGCTGGGCCATTGACCCCGCGGGTCAAGTTCGACGCCCACCCTGCTGAGCGCCTTCTGGGCGCTGTCTGAGGCATCATGCGCCACTTCATCCGAGAACCACGCGCCCGCACAGTTGTCACACCGCCCACACGGCGCAGCTGTCGGATCATCGAGTGCTGCCGCAAGGTACTCCATCCGGCACTGTGTGGTGTTCTCATAGTCCAACATGGACTTCTGTTCGGCGATCCGCGCCTTGGCGATCCGCCCATACCGTTCGCTGTCGTAGACCCACTGCGCGCCGGTACTTTCCCAGCCGCCCTGTACCTTCCGGACCGCGCCGTCCACGTCAAGGACCTTCAACAGCAGTTCCAGAGGGGTGCGTTTAAGATTCACCCGGGCTTCCAAAGCCGGCGTGGAAAGGACCGCGCCGGGCTGCAGTGCCTCGAGCACCCGGGTTGCCTTCTCCTCCGATGGCATCGAGGACGTGGCGAAGTACTCCCAGATTTCGCGGTCCTCAGTGCCCGGCAGGAGCAGGACGTCGGCGTTGGGGGTGCCACGGCCCGCACGCCCCACCTGCTGGTAGTAGGCCACCGGTGATGAGGGCGCCCCCAGGTGGACCACGAATCCGAGGTCCGGCTTGTCGAACCCCATCCCCAGTGCGCTGGTCGCAATCAGGGCCTTGACCTCATTGTTCTTCAACGCGGCCTCAGCCGACTCCCGTTCGGCCGGGTCGGTCCGGCCGGTATACGCCAGGACCTGATGGCCGTTCGCCCGCAACAGGTGTGCCGTGTCCTCGGCGGCCGAAACGGTCAGTGCATAGATGATCCCGCTGCCCGGGAGGTCATCAAGGTGGGTCAACAGCCACGCGAGGCGAGACCGGGGGCTCGGTAGCCGGAGGACTCCCAGCCTCAGAGAATCGCGGGCAAGCTTGCCTCGCAGGGTGAATACTTCGGTGCCGTCAGTCCCCAGCTGTTCCTCGACGTCGCTGACTACCCTCGAGTTGGCGGTCGCCGTCGTCGCCAGAACTGGCACACCCGCCGGCAATTGGGTGATCAGGTCACGCAACCTGCGGTAGTCGGGGCGGAAATCATGCCCCCAGTCGGAGATGCAGTGTGCCTCGTCGATGACCAGGAGCCCGGTGCGTCGGATCAATTCGGGCAGGTGGCGTTCCCGGAACGCCGGGTTATTCAGCCGCTCCGGTGACACCAGAAGAACGTCGACCGAGTTGTTGTCGAGTTTGTCGGTGATCTCCTGCCAGTCCGTCTGGTTGGCCGAGTTGATCGCTTCGGCACGCACCCCGGCACGCGCCGCAGCCGCGACCTGGTCCCGCATCAGCGCGAGCAGTGGGGACACAATCAATGTTGGTCCCGCCCCCCGGGCGCGCAGGAGCAGGCTCGCGACGAAGTAGACGGCCGACTTCCCCCACCCCGTGCGCTGGACCACGAGGGCCCTGCGGCCACCGTCCACCAGGGCCTCGATCGCCTCGAACTGGCCGTCGTGGAACTCGGCGTCCTCTCGTCCAACGAGGGTCCGCAGAATAACCGCTGCCTGATCATGAAGTGTGGTGGTGTCGACCATGAGCCTAGTATCGCAGTCCCCGCTGACAGCCGTGCCTGCGGGGACTGCGGTTGTGGGAAACCCCGTTGACCTGGCCTCCACAGCCCTTGTCCGGAGGGAGCCAGCGGTTAGACTCTGTCCGTGACTAAATCCTTTGACCTTTCAGCGTCCTTCAAGGCCTATGACGTGCGCGGCATCGTCGGCGAGAGCATCACCTCCGAAATTGTCGAGGCGGTAGGCGCTGCGTTCGTTGACGTACTCGATCTCGCTGGCGGCACTGTCCTGGTTGGAGGCGATATGCGGCCGTCCTCACCGGAGTTCAGTAACGCCTTCGCAAAGGGCGCCACCCGGCGCGGAGCCGACGTCGTCCTCCTCGACCTCATTTCGACCGACGAACTCTATTACGCCAGTGGCACCCTCGACGCTGCGGGAGTCACCTTTACCGCCAGCCATAATCCGGCTGAGTACAACGGGATGAAGATGTGCCGTCCCGGCGCAGTACCCGTCTCCTCCGAGACGGGGCTGGTAGAGATTCAGGCTCTCGCCGAGCGATACCTGAACACCGGTGACATCCCCGCGGCGGAACGAACCGGCACCATCGGGGTCCGCGACGTGCTTCGCGGGTACGCCGAATACCTGCGCTCCCTCGTGGATCTGTCAGGATCGCGCCCGCTGAAGGTGGTCGTCGACGCCGGCAACGGCATGGGCGGGCTGACCACTCCCGCCGTCCTGGGCGATACGCTGCTTCCGAACCTCCCCCTCGACATCGTCCCCCTGTACTTCGAGCTCGACGGGTCGTTCCCAAACCACCCGGCCAACCCACTGGAACCGGCGAACCTCCTGGACCTGCAGGCAGCAGTGCTCAGCAATCAGGCGGACATCGGGATTGCGTTCGACGGCGACGCCGACCGCTGCTTCGTCATTGACGAACTTGGGAATCCGGTGTCGCCGAGTGCCGTCACCGCGATGGTGGCACGCCGAGAAATAGTGCGCGCCCAGGCCGCCGGCGTGAGCGCCCCGGTCGTCATCCATAACCTCATTACGTCCCGGGCCGTGCCCGAGCTGATCGAACGGCTGGGTGGACGGCCGGTCCGCACCCGGGTGGGACACTCGTTCATCAAGGCAGTGATGGCCGAGGAGGGCGCCGTTTTCGGCGGAGAGCACTCAGCCCACTACTACTTCAAGGACTTCTGGAACGCTGATACCGGGATGTTGGCTGCCATGCATGTCCTCGCGGCGCTGGGCGAGCAGCCCGGCCCCCTCTCCGACCTCGGCCGCGAGTACGAGCCGTACTTTTCCTCCGGCGAGATCAACTCGCGCCTGGATGACGTCCCGGCCGCTGTTGCCCGCGTCCGCGAGGAGTTTGGCAACGACGGTGTCACCGTTGACGAGCTCGACGGGCTCACCTTCACGGCTGATGACGGGTCCTGGTGGTTCAACCTCCGCGCCTCGAACACGGAGCCTTACCTGCGCCTGAATGCCGAAGCGATCGACCCGCAGATTCTCGGGACCCTGACCGACGAGGTCTTGGGGCAGGTCCGGCAGTAGAAGGGCCTACCGGGCGGTCGTGTCCGGGACGTTAAGGCCAGCGTGCACCGACCCGTTGATCCACTGACGCACGACCTCATTGAATAGAGGAGGGTCCTCGACATTCCAGACATGGTGCATTCCCGGGACAACCGCAGCCACGCCGTGGGGAACGGTCCGGGCGATCACCTTCAGCGCATCGCATATGGCCCGGGGTTCCTTGCCGCCGGCGAGCGCCAGCAGCCGCCCGCGGTACTCAACCAACCCGGGCGGCAGGCCGCCTGCGAACACTTCACCCAGCATCCGATGAGCGTTGGCGCTCTGCATCCTCAGGCCGTGTTCCACAAACACGCCATAGCTATCCGCCGGGAGCCTGAAAGCCCGCGCCTGCAACTGCCAGAACCATTTATAGTCCCAACATCGAAGCTGCACTCGGGCCAGGGCGCCCGTGACGCCGTCGACGCCGAGAGCTGGCACCCCACTGACCAGCGAGCTGGTTACCAGGCGTGGATGCCTCGCCAACAGACGGAGCGCCACGACACCTCCAAGGGAAAGCCCCACCAGATGCACTGGACCGTCGGCTTTTGCCCTGATCAACTCAGCCACCTCGTCCGCAGCGTGATCCAGGCTTATCCACCGCTCGCCAGTTCGGGCGCCGAAGCCGGGGAGGTCCGGGGTGATGACCTGATAGTCATTGAACGCTTCGACTTGAGGTTGCCACATCCAGTTCGCGACGTTCCCGCCATGCAGAAAAACGACTGACGCGGAGGCGTTGCCTCGCGCCGGGTGGAGGACCGGGAACTGGAGCGCCGTCATGGCAAATCCTTTTCGACTTCGTCCAGCCATTCCAGCTCGGCGCGGACATGACTGATACCGTTCCGGAGCGTTGCGAATCTCATGTACTCCGCCCGGGTCTGTGGGGCGCTCTCGCCTGGTGCCAGCTGAGCCAACAACTCATTCAGCAACGACTCCGCGGTCATTCTGCGTTGCGCAGTCAACGCAAGAATCTCGCTTCGCTGAAGCGTGCCCGAAAAAAAGATCCGGGCCAGAAAGGGGTCCCGTTCCCGGTGGGCGTCGGGTGCAGATACGAGCCACTCGCCGAGTGTGGCTCTACCGGCCTCGGTGATGTGGTGCTCCTGACGGTCCGGCAGGCCAATCTGCCGCACGATCTTCACCTCAGCAAGGCCGTCGGTGACCAGCCTGCTCAGGGTGCGGTAGATCTGCGCTTTGTCGGCAGACCAGAAATGGTTGACACTCGTGTCGAATCGTTTTTTTAGGTCATAGCCCGTCATTGGGGCAACGGCGAGCAGGCCCAGAATGACGTGAGAAAGGATCATACAAAAGTATGACCATGCACCTAGTCGACTTGTCTACTAGGTGCATGGTCTACCAAAGTTAGACCCCGAATCGCTCCTTGAGGCCCTTCAGCTGATCCTCCAGCTCGGACGGCAGTGACTCCCCGAACCGCGAGTACCACTCCTCGATACCCTGCAGCTCGGCCGCCCACTCCTCGGGATCCACCCGCACCGCGGCGTCCACCTCTTCTGGCGTCATATCCAGCCCCGTGAGGTCAAGTGATGCGCCGGTCGGCACATAGCCAATGGGCGTCTCGACGGCATCGGCGGTACCCTCGAGCCGTTCGATCACCCATTTCATCACCCGCGAATTCTCGCCGAAGCCCGGCCAGGCGAAGCCTCCGTCGGCGGTCCGCCGGAACCAGTTCACCAGGAAGATTTTCGGCAGTCGCTCCTGATCTGCCTTGCTGCTCAGGGTGATCCAGTGGCGTAGGTAGTCACCGGCGTCGTACCCGATAAACGGAAGCATCGCCATCGGATCGCGGCGAACTCGACCCACCTCGCCAGCGGCGGCGGCCGTCGTCTCGGACGACAGGGTTGACCCCATAAAGATTCCGTTGGCCCAGTCGCGCGACTGGGTAACCAGCGGCACCGTGGTTTTCCTGCGGCCGCCAAACAGGATGGCCGAGATCTCGACGCCATTGGGGTCGTTGAACTCGTCGGCAAGCATGTCGATCTGGTCGATCGGCGTGCAGAACCGCGCATTCGGGTGGGCCGCCGTCTTGTCCGACGACGGCGTCCAGTCGTTCCCCTGCCAGTCGGTCAGGTGCTCGGGCACCTCAGCGGTCATTCCTTCCCACCAGACTCCGCCATCGTCAGTCAGCGCAACGTTGGTGAAGACTGAATTACCCTTGGCGATGGCGCGCATCGCGTTCGGATTGGTCAGCCAGCCCGTACCCGGTGCCACACCGAACAATCCGGCTTCGGGGTTGATCGCACGCAGCTCACCCTCATCACCGAACCGCATCCAGGTGATGTCATCGCCCAGCGTCTCGACCTTCCACCCTTCGATAGTTGGGTCGAGCAGGGCGAGGTTGGTCTTACCGCAGGCCGAGGGGAACGCTGCGGAGACGTAGTAGGTCTTGTTCTCCGGTGACGTGAGCTTGAGGATGAGCATGTGCTCAGCCAGCCAGCCCTCATCACGGGCCATCACCGAGGCGATCCGCAGGGCATAGCACTTCTTGCCCAGCAGGGCGTTGCCGCCGTAACCGGATCCAAACGACCAGATTGAGCGCTCTTCCGGGAAATGGACAATCCACTTTTCCGAGTTGCAGGGCCAGGGAACGTCAGCCTCACCATCGGCGAGGGGCGCACCCAGGGAGTGCAGCGCCGGCACGTACTCGGCGTTGAGCTCGGTCATCCGCTCCAGCACCTCGGTGCCGATGTTCGCCATGATGCGCATCGAGGTGACTACGTAAGCGCTATCAGTGATTTCAACGCCGAATTTGGGATTCACCGCATCGAGGTGACCCATTACAAAAGGGATCACGTACATGGTGCGCCCGCGCATCGATCCGGTGAAGAGGCCTCGCAGCTTCTCCTTCATCTGACTGGGGTCCATCCAGTTATTGGTGAACCCAGCGTCGCGCTCGTTTTCGGAGCAGATGAAGGTCTGCTCCTCCACACGAGCCACATCCGCGGGGTCCGAAAAGGCCGCAAACGAGTTGGGGAACGTTTCAGGGTTAAGCCGACGCAGGGTTCCGGCGTCCACCAGCTCGTCGGTCAGCGCCTTGTTTTCGGCCTCGGAACCGTCGACCCAATACACCCGGTCAGGCTGAACCATGTCGGCAACCTCCTGCACCCACGCGACTAAAGCTGGGTGTGTGGTCGGTGCCGGGGTTTGCAACCCGCCGACGTGCACTACGGGCATGCCGCTCTGATCGGTTGCCTTCAGGTTCTTGTCTTCAACCAGTTGGCGCAAAGGATCGCCCATAACATGTCCCTTCGTTGGGTGGGTGGTGTAACGATGCTATGGTCCATGTCACTCCCAGCCCTTGCACCATCAACGGGCTCGGGATGGGGTTTGCGACGGTATTTCCCTAGAATCCACGGTGTTGAGATGCTGTCAATACCCCGCAATGTGATTAAGGTCACGTAGACCGGTCTAGTCCGAGCGGTCGCGCATGTCGCGGTGGCTGGCCCAAAAGCTTCTACCTTCCCCCCGAATTAGGCGTAACTCAGCAATAGCTGTAAAGTTATCCAAGGTCAAGAACGGCGTGACTGACGCAGGAATGCGTTGAACATATCGCCGAAGTTGACCAGATTGCGTGCGTAGCTCAATGGATAGAGCACCTGACTACGGATCAGGAGGTTGGGGGTTCGAGTCCCTTCGCGCGCACAGTGCTTCACCAGCAAAAAAGAAAACGCCCCTGGCTTCGGCCGGGGGTGTTTTCTTTTGCCCAGGCTTTTGCGTGCCGGCTTTTGGATAACTGCCAGGCAAAGGTTGCCCCGGCGCACCGGCAGTGAAAAGCTCAAGGCATGAACGACTCCAGGGATTTTGACGTAATTGTGATCGGTGCTGGCGCTGTCGGCGAGAATGTGGCTGATCGCGTGGTGCGGGCGGGACTCTCAGCGGCGCTGGTCGAGGCTGAGTTGGTCGGCGGCGAATGCTCCTACTGGGCCTGCATGCCGTCCAAGGCCTTACTGCGCCCCGGCACGGCGCTAAAGGCCGCCTCGGCGGTGGCCGGCTCCCGGGAAGCAGTCACCGGCTCCCTCGACACAGGGCAGGTGCTGGATCGTCGCACCAAATTCACATCCAACTGGGACGATTCGTCGCAGGCCGACTGGGTGAAGGACAGCGGAATCACCCTGGTCCGCGGCACAGCACGCCTCACGGGTGAGCGTTCGGTCGAGGTGCATCACGACGACGACGTCACCCCCCTGGCCGCCCGGGTTGCAGTGGTATTGGCGACCGGCTCCACGCCCACCATCCCACCGGTCGACGGTCTGGACACGGTTGAGTTCTGGGGAACCCGCGAAGCCACCTCGACACCCCGGATCCCCACGTCCCTCGCCGTCCTTGGTGGCGGTGTCGCGGGCACCGAACTGGCACAAGCCTTCGCCCGGCTCGGCTCGGCGGTGACGATTATTGCCCGCAGCGGCCTCCTCTCCAATTACCCCGCCCCGGCCAGCAAACTGGTGCGTCTGGGGCTTGAGAGTGACGGCATCGACATCAGGACTGACACTGCAACCGAATCGGTGAGGCAGCAGGACAACGGCTCGGTGACCGTACACCTTGAAGGTGGCGAGACAGTGACCGCCGAGAAGCTACTGGTATCCACCGGTCGGTCCCCTGCCCTGGCCGGCCTCGGCCTGGAGGATTTCGGTCTTGACCCGAAGAAGCTCGTCATCGACCCGTCGGGCCGGGTACAGGGGGTCGACTGGCTGTATGCCGTCGGCGACGCCGCGGGCAAGGTCCTGCTGACCCACCAGGGTAAATACGAGGCAAGGATCACCGGTTCGGCGATCGCCGCCCGTGCGGCTGGCACCCTCAAGGACGCCGTCGAGGACTGGAGCGCCTACGCCGCCTCCGCTGATCAGTACGCCGTCCCGCAGGTGGTCTTCACGGACCCCGAAATCGCGATGGCGGGGCGAACCCTGGAGCAGGCGCAGGACGCGGGCCTCAACGTCAGCGAGACATCGCTGGAGATTGCGGTGGCCGGGTCCGCGCTCCACGCCGACAACTATCAGGGGTGGGCGCAGATGGTGGTGGACGAGGATCGTAAAGTCCTGGTCGGGATGACCTTCGCCGGCCCGGACGTCGCTGAATTACTGCATGCCGCGACCATTGCGATCGCTGGGGAAGTCCCACTGGACCGGTTGTGGCACGCTGTGCCGGCCTACCCGACCATCAGCGAAGTCTGGCTACGCCTGCTGGAGAAGTACGGCCTCTAGGCCCGCTGCACCACGAAGTTGGTCATCACGGCGTCCCGGCCATCCAGCTCCGCCCAGCGTCGGTCGTGCTGCAGGACTGACAGGCCCGACGTCGGGTAGTGGGTCGCCATGTCCATCACCGCTTCCTCGTCCGAATCCACCGAGGCCAGCCGCATGGCGAGTTCCTGGACTCCGGGCAGATGGCTGATCACCAGAAGGCTGGTGACCGTCTCGGGAACGTGGTTGATCAACGCCAGGATCGCTGCCGCAGACGCCGAGTACAGCCGGTCCTCAAGTTTGGGGGTCGGCGCCTTATCACCGAGCTCCTTACAGACCCAGGTGCAGGTCTGCCGCGTGCGCAGGGCGGACGAGCACAGAATAAGGTCCGGGACGGAGTCGTTTTCCACCATCCAGAGCCCGGGCAACGGTGCATCACGGTGCCCGCGGGTGCTGAGCGGACGCTCAAAGTCTTCGACGTTGCGCGGCCAGTCCGATTTGGCGTGCCGCAGCAGCATGAGCCGTTTGAGGTGGTGAGATGCCATGGCCTGAAGTCTATGGTGTTTCCCCGCCAGGGTGACGCACCTCGGATCGCCACTTCCAGGGATCCAACAGAAAGAGCGGCTTCCCGGCTCTCGCCCCGGGAAACCGCTCCGATCTGTGGGTCAGCGGTCGGTGTTCCGCTTCGGTCGATGCTGCCCTCCACACTGGCGGAGGCAGAGGCGGCGAGGTTCGTTGGGGAGTCCCTCCGCCGCCTCCGGCTCTAAGCTTCAGTGCTGGTGTCTGCACCGACCTGGGAATTTCTTCCCTGTAATCAACATAGGCTGCGAACCGCTTACCATCACTACGCAGGTACTACCCGACTTTTCGAAGACGCTACGTAGTTTTTTCCTTTTCTGGATCCGCCGCTACGGTGAACGCTTTCCGATGTCCTTCCGGGACGACAATCCCAGCTTTGTGAGGACGCTTTCCACGTGCCCGTCGACCGTCCTGATCGACACTCCGTATTGCTTGGCGATCTGCTTGGCGGTCTTCCCGGCAGCGACGTCAGCGGCGATGGTTGCCTCACGCGAGGTGAGGCGGGTGGCGTGACGCAGCGACGCCAGCTGGGGGTGTAGCCGCTGAAGTTCGGGGTCGAGCCGAGCGAGCAGCTTCGAGGCACTACGCACCACCTTGCTGTTCGATCCCGGCGACTGGGTCAGCAGGACCCCCAGACAGACCGGAACCAACAGGTCCTGCCCCCGGTCGAGGCAAAACTCTGCTGCGTCAACCAGCTCGCTCACGCTTCCGGAGGCGAGCGCGGTCAGCACTGTGTGAAGGCTTTGGGCGCGCGGATCAGAAAGTCCAGCGGTACGTTCGATGGCGACGTCGACGGCGTCATCGGCGCCGATCTGCACCCGCAGGACACTCAGCTCGGCGCGAATCTGCGGATTTGCTGCCTCAACCGGGATCAGTCCGCGCTGACGCGTTGAGGCGCTGGCCGGAGCCTCACCCACCACGGCCATGTAGGCTTCGGCGAGCATCCGGCGTTCCGGCGGTCCGAGGTGGGTAAGCCTCCGGTACTCCCCCACGAAATCGCTCAGACTCGGATCGCCGATAAGCCACGCCGTATAGGTAGCAAGCGCGGCGGCGAGGGGCCTGAACTGCTTGATGTCGCGTGCCCGGAGAACCACAACAGCTGTCCTGAAGTGCGCGAGTGCGGTCAGGGGCCGTCCCCTCCGGAGCGCTGTCAGCCCCTCAACCAGCTCCCAAAACCCGGTGAACCGCTTGATCCAGGGAGCCCGGCGGGCCGTCACCTTGGTTTGGAGTGCCGCCAGCTCGTCCCAGAAGCCGCCTCCGGCCAGCAGGAACATCAGCCGGGTCACGATGTATCCGCCATGGTTGCGCAGGTGCTCATGATCGAGCACCAGGTCCAGCGCGAGGTCCAGTTCTGCTGCTGCGCCCAGGAGGTCGCCGCGCCGGTAGAGCAGCTCACCCGAGACGAGATGCCAGCAAAGCGCTTCCCGGGGATCCTGCGGCACCCCGGTTGCTTCGACCACCGGGTTCTTGGGGATGATTCCGGCGGTGAGCTGCTGCAGCTCGCGGCCCAGCCGCACGATCAGGGTGCTTTCGTAGGCCTTGCCCGCCGGGCCAGTCGCTGTGTGACGCCGGATCGCCTCGGAGAGTGCGGATGCTCCCAACCCCGTGGCGAGATTAATTTGAAAGATGAAGTGGATCACCGAGATCAGGACCTCGGATCCGGGATCGCTGAGAACGAGCCGTCGGAGGCGCGCCAGGGCGAGGTCGGTTCGGCCGTTATAGAACTCGGTGCGTGCACGCTGCACCTCTGCAGCTGCAAAGACGCCGGAGTGGTCCGCTGCAACATCGGACGGTAGCCGGCGGAGCAGGAGTTCCGCCGTGTCTGGCTGGTCGAGGCGGTTCGCCATCGTGGCAGCGGTCAGCACCTCATGGTCGTCGACGGTGACCCCGACTGACAGTTTCCACAGCACCCGGTGGATGATGCCCGGGGTGTTCGTGAGGTCGGTGAGGTGCTCGTGGACGTTCTCCCAGAGCCGTCGGGACCGGAAAGGTTCAACCTGGTGCCGGATAGCTGCGCCGAGGATGGGCGGCGCCGCGCGCAGCCAGATCGTCCCGGCATCTTCTTCCCTGGAGAGCGCACCCTCCAGCAACAAGGCGTTGACCGGGTCCACCCCCCAAAAGTGGACCGCCACCTCGACCGGTATCTGGTGGGCGAGCGCAACAGTCAGGAGAACGTCGGTCTCCTCCGGAGCATAATCGGCGATCAGGCTGAAAATGCGCTCGGCCATCCGGTCGGTCAGGCTGAGTTCACGCGGCAGGATCCAGACGCCGTCGCGCAGTTGGATCAGGTCCTTCAGTTCGCCGTCCCGGGTCACCATTTCCAGCAGGACCGGACTCCCACCGATGACGTCGCAGACCAGGGTGCTGGACAACATCGGGAGGGTGGCTCCCAGGATGGAATCGAAGTACTCCCTGACGTCGGCGGCGGTCAGCACCGGGATGTGAACCTCCTCGATAAAACCGTCAGCAAGGACGAGTTCCAGGTCCAGCGGTAGCTTGCTGCGGGGGCCGCTCCGGATCAGCAAGCCGACCGAGGGCGACTCGGCGAGCCTAGTCAACAGGGCGATACTCGCCGAATCGAGATGCTCCGGTCCACGCACCACCACAACACAGCTCCGCCCCCCAGTCAGTCGCTGGATCCGATCGCGAACCGCGGAGAGGACGTCCAGCTCCGACTCGAAGTCGATGTCCGGAGAATCCTGGAGCAAGGGTGCCAGCGGCGCGTACGGAACATCCGAAAACGACTCCGTTCCCTGCACACTGACCGTATAAAAGGGATCGGCGGACGCAAGAACGCGCGTGAGGAGGAAGTCCCCGCCGAAAACCGTCGACGTCGTGAGGAGCAGCCCCCCAGAGCGGGCGGTGACGAGTTCCCGTCCCGCGGCGTGGAGTACCTCGTCGAGGATGCTCCGTGTCAGCTTGCCGGCGGGGGACACCCTCTTCACGCACCGCCCGATTCGGCGGCGCCATCCGGTGACTGCAGCACGAGCCGCAACTGCTCGCGGGTGGAGACACCCAGTTTGCGGTAGGCGTTTTGAAGGTGGCGTTCGGCTGTCCGCGGTGAAATGCCAAGGACTGCGGCGATCTCCGAGTTCTTGCTGCGGGACATAGCGAGATCAACCACCTGACGCTCTCGGCGGGTCAGCATCGAGGTGTCCTCAGGCATGGTGGGGCGGGAATCCGAACCAGGCACCAGTACCTGCGCAGCCCGCTGGACCTCGGGTTGTTTGATCCTGCCAGCAGCCCGCGAGGCGAGAGTGGCGGCCACGGCCGACAGTCCGACGTTTCCGTGGCGGGCGGCGACCTGCGCTGCCCGGACGAGGGTAGCTGGATCGCCGGCCAGCAGACCTTCGGCGAGGAGCCCCAACTGCCGAGCCAGTGGGCCCGACGTGTTTCGGGCGCACCGTTCGAGGCGCTTGAGGTCCAGTTCGTTGAAATGGTCAGCGAGGGCAGCCTCCGTGTCGCCTTCCCCCTGCAAGAGCACCAGGGAACCCAGCGCGAACAGCTGCAGCCCAAACAGGCCGGTGAGCTTCCTGTCCCCCGCCAATTCCTGCAACCCGGTGGCCGGTGAACGGCCTGAGCCTTGCAGGGCGAACAGGTCCGCCGACCGTTGGATAAACCAGGCGAACAGGTCAGCGGGACGCGCCGCACTACGATCTCCGGCGATGACGCCGTCCCGCGACTCTCGGGAGATCAGGCGTGGGAGCGACAGGGTCGACTGTTCGCCAAACAACAAGCGGCCTGGCCGTCGCAGTACGTGCTGGGAGAGCATGTCAGTGAGCACCCGCCACTCGCCGTTGAGGAACAGCACCCGGTAGTGGGCGGTTTCACCAAGTTCACGCACGACGGCGGACCGGACGCTCCCAGCCACGAGCCCGCATTCGATGGTCATGAGTCGTGCCCGCGCCGAGTCTCCACACGCGGCATAGGCCTCCGCGGCCAGCATTGTGACCAGGTAGCGGGCGTCCGAACCCGAAGGAAAACTGTTCGCGCGGAAGACGTACAACAGGGCGGGGTAGTTGCCGGTCCGCCGGTGAATCAGCAGCTGCCGCAGCGGGTCCTCGGTCAGCTGCTCCGGGTCCTCATCCCAGGCCACATCATCGGCCGCGAAGACAGACCGGACCAGTTGGCTGATTGCCGCGTCATCGACGGCCGGTGCGGTCGACGCCTCCGGCGCGTCGGCCTGACCATCCAGGGCACGCCGGCCCTCCTCCACCTGCCCGAGGAACCAGTGGGCTTCCGCTTGCACCCGGGCCGAGAGTTCAGTCTTCCGTTTCACGGCGGAAACCAGATCGAGGGCGATGCGGGGGGAATAGGCGCGCATCGCGTCGTCGGCGGCGTTCAGGAGGGCCGTGTCATTGACCTCGATTCCGCGTTGGAGCGCCCAAACAATGTTCGCGCCCGGTGGGCGTACCCCTCGGAGGGCCATCCCGGGCTCCACGATTTCGGTCCAGATCTGACGGCTTCTGGCGTCCCCCAGAGTCTGCCGCAGAATGTGGGCCAGCCCTTTGCTATGCAGCCAGTAGGTGTTTCCGCCGTCGCGGGCGTCCACCATGCCTTCGCGCTGCAGGTGTTCGAGTGCCCGCATATCGCAGTGGCGTGCCAGCACATCAATGTGGACTGATCCGGCCGCAGCAAGTACTTCCAATGCGGCGCGTTCATCGGCGTTCAGCCGCGATTGCAGCACCGCCAGGCCGCTGCGCAATGAGCTACTGGTGAAGGGCTCGGCGTAGTGGGCGGTGGTGCGCCAGAGTCCGTCGACGTGTGCAATGTTGCCGTTCTCGCGACCATGCGCGGCGAGCATGGTCAGAATCCTTGCATTGCCTCTGGAATGGGCGTGCAGCGAGTTAACAACCGAAGTCGAGACCTCGCCCCCGAGGAAGCGCTCGATAACCTCCCTACCCTCGGCAACCGATAGCGAGGAAAGGGTGAGGGCTTCCATGGTGCGGCTGTTGACGGCCGCGCGAAGTTCGGGGGTGTCCTCGACCCGGTTGCAGGAGACCAGGAGGGTTACCGAGGGCATTTCCAGCAGCATGGTGCACATGGCCCTGCTCTGCGGGTCGAGGAAATCGAAATTGTCGATCAGGAGGATCACCGGGCGTTCAACGGCCAGCTTCCTCAGCCGCTGGGCGAGCTGGGCGAACATCACGGCCGGGTGTGGGACCGTGCCTGGACGGACCCTGACCAGGTCTGCGAGCGCCAGGTATGCGGTCTTGGTGCCTCGGGGGGTTCCGCGGAGGCGCACAATGGTTCGGTCGGACTCAAGCGACCGGGCAGCGATCTTCAGGGACTCCGTTTTTCCGGAACCGAATTGGCCTTCGACGACCACCGACACTCCGCGACGAAGCAGCACCTCCAGTTGCGAAAGCAACTGGCCGCGGGTTCTGTCCCCAGTCATACCTATCCCCAATGTGGCGAGTGTGGAAATGGGAACTGGCAACTACTACCGCCTCGTCACACACCATCCCGAACACCCGCCAGGGCGCAGGGAATCGTATAGTCTTCCGCTTCTGCAGCCACTGGTTACCCGGCCCATCTCATCTTGAGGGCGACTGACTCCCAACAGTCACCCCGATGATGAGATTGCCACAGGTTAGCACTTGCCGCTGCGGTTTGGTACCCCTGGTGGCGGTTTTGCTATCGGCTGGCGGCGGCGATTAGGCGCTGACCCGACTAGATGGAGTATTCGGGGGCGGCCCAGACGATGACTTCAGGGTGCTCGTAGAACCGGTAGCCCTGCCCCCTGACCGTTCGGACGGTGTTCGCGAGCCGCCCCAGCTTGGAGCGAAGACGGCGAATGTGGACGTCGATGGTGCGCTCGTTGGGCACCTCTTCGGCATTGCGCCACAACCCACTGAGAAGTTCCTCACGGCCAACTGTCCGGGTCGCGTTTTCGACCAGGTAGTTGAGGAGTTCGAACTCCTTGAAAGTGAGGTTGAGCGTGTCGCCGTCGAGGTGAACCTCTCGCCGGGACAGGTCGATAAGGACACCCGTGGGTCGCGGTGCGGCAGGCTGGGCCGCCTGAGCGGGGACGCGCCGGGTAACTGTGGGGTCGCCGAGAGCCTGCCGGACGACGTCGATATCGCTTCCCACGGCGTCGGCGGGTGCCAGCGCCACAGCAGCGTGGCTTTGGGCCTCTGGGACGACGGACCGAACGTAGGCCCTGACGTCCTGGGCCAGCTTGGTCAACGTGGTGCCGCAGGTGGCAGCGATTCCCTCATCCAGTGCGACATATAGCACGAAGCCGCGCGCGGTGGTATCACCGGTCACGGACTGGGGGCCGGGCACTCCGTTCGGGGTGACTACCGGGGTGGGCGCCGTATCGGGGTGGGCGCTGTCCAGTGGGCCAGCCACGGCCTGGAGGGGGCGGTACCCGGACGCGGCCTGGTCCTGCGCCGGAACCTCGCCGTAGGGGACGAAGGAGGGGCGCGACTGGTAGGAGCGGCCCTGAAGGTTGGCGCGGCTCTGTGCGTTGCGGAGAGAGATGTGGACGTATCCGGATGCTACTGACATATATCGCTTGCCTCTACGTGAATGGCCGTCATCACGGCACGAATGCGGGGGTATGCCCGAGTCGAGATGGCTTCAATGGAGCCCGCCGTTGGGCTAGGAGTGCGTAAGGGGTGTGGGTAAGCCGTTACGCGTGCATTCGACACCAGCGCGTGGCACTCGCAGGCTGTGCGCCTGCGGTTGATGCTGCAACTGGAGATGCCGATGAGTGGGTAAACACGTTACAAATTATTGCACGTCACATTCCTTTACGCGCAAGTAACAATGGTTTGGGGTGCGGCCAGTCGCCCTTTTCCCGCTGCGATTCCGCCGGTGCGGACCAAATTCCCCGCTCTGGGTGAGCAACCTGGAAATCGGTGGGCGACATTCCGCTCACCCAGGCCCTGGTTGACCGCCTGAGTCGAGCTTGCCCACCGGAGCAGGGCGCAACGCCGTCGCACACAGGCTCACCGAACGCGAAATCGGTCAACGACGACGTCGACGGCGGCGCCCCCACGCAGCTGCCGCGATCGAGGCCGCGACTAGCCGACGACGCCGTACAGGCGGTCTCCCGCGTCACCCAGTCCGGGCACAATGTAGGCATTTTCGTTGAGCTTCTCGTCAATGGAGGCCAGCACGATGGTCACGTTGGCGTCCTCGAGCTCGGCCTGCAGTGCGGCAAGGCCCTCGGGTGCGGCGAGGAGGCAGATGCAGGTGACATCGGCGGCGCCGCGTTTGAACAGGAACTTGATCGCTTCGCGCAGGGTGCCGCCGGTGGCGAGCATCGGGTCGAGGACGAAAATCTGGCGGCCGGTGAGGTCGTCGGGCAGCCGTTCCGCGTAGGTGATGGCCTCGAGGGTCTCCTCGTTGCGGGCCATGCCCAGGAAACCCACCTCGGCGGTGGGAACCAACCGGGTCATGCCTTCCAGCATGCCCAGGCCAGCACGAAGAATGGGGACGACGAGGGGGGTGGGCTTCACCAATCCCGTCCCGATCGCGGTAGTCACCGGCGTTTCGATCTCGACGGGCTCCACCCGGACATTGCGGGTTGCCTCGTAGGCGAGCAGCGTCACCAGTTCCTCGGTCAACTGCCGGAACACCGGCGATGCCGTGTCCTTGTCCCGGAGGACGGTGAGTTTGTGGGCTACAAGGGGATGATCTACAACCAGTACGCGCATAGCTCAAAAGTATCATTGGGGGCATGCCGCCAAACCCCCTCGGAACCGACCCGCTCCTTTCCCAGTGGATGGGCCTCGCACTGGATGCTGCACACCGCGCCCTGGAGACGGCGGATGTGCCGATTGGCGCCGTCGTCGTCGCCGCAGATGGCACGGTACTGGGGACCGGCTGGAATGAGCGTGAAGCGACCGGGGATCCGACAGCCCACGCCGAGGTGCTGGCCTTGCGCCGTGCCGCGGCGACCACCGGCAACTGGCGGCTGGACGGGTGCACCCTGGTGGTCACCCTCGAGCCGTGCGCCATGTGCGCCGGCGCCTCGGTGCTGGCACGCGTCCCGCGCGTCGCGTTCGGGGCATGGGACCTCAAGGCGGGCGCGGCAGGGTCGGTTTTTGATGTGCTGCGGGAACGACGGCTCAACCATTGGACCGAGGTTGTGCCCGGGATCCGCGAAGACGAGTGTGCCGAGTTGCTGAAGGACTTTTTCACCGCCCAGCGCAACGAACGGTGACACCGTCGGGCAGTGCCAGCGGATTTCGCTGGAGGCTAAGCCGGTATCGCTGACCTGAGGTACTGCGTAGGCTGACTAAATCCGGTAAGCCGCATAGTTAAAAGGAGCACTTGATGACCTCGCAGCAGGATGGCATGAAGGAACTACACAAGGTTTTGAAGGATGCAGACATCGCAATCCTGACCACCATCAACGGTGAGGGCCAGCTGGTCAGCCGCCCGCTCGCCGTGCAGAAGGCCGAGTTCGACGGCGATCTGTGGTTCTTCACGGAGGACCCCTCGCCGAAGTCCGCGGAAATCCGCACCAATCCGCAGGTGAACGTGTCGATCAGCAGCGGCAAGGGCTACGTATCGATCACGGGCACCGCGTCGCTGACCAAGGACCGCGCCAAGATCGACGAGCTGTGGAGTGCTTCGGTGGAGCCGTGGTTCGAGAACGGCAAGGACGACAACTCGGTGGCCCTGATCAAGGTCGACGCCGATACCGCCGAATACTGGACCCTGGATTCCCCGAAGATCGTCTCGGCTTTCAAGATCGCCAAGGGTCTGATGACCGGTGAGCGCGCCGATCCAGGCAAGAACGACGTCGTCGATCTCTAGCGTTTTGGGGCTTGGGCCCGCCAACCGGTAAAGTAACTGCGTTGGTGACGTGTCCGAGCGGCCGAAGGTGCAACACTCGAAATGTTGTTTGGTGAAAGCCAACGTGGGTTCAAATCCCACCGTCACCGCGAGTGAGTAAGGCCCCGGTTCCCTTGTAAACAAAGGGAACCGGGGCCTTACCTGTTTCCGGCGGGCGTACGCTGCCCTCGAAACGGGTTCGTCAGCTCGGGGAAAGCAGCCGTTCCCTCAGGCCCTTCACCCGGGCGTGGATGTCGTCGCGGACCAGTACCATCCGGTCACGCCCTTCGATACCGCGCAGGGAAGGTTCATCGGTTTCCCAGATTTCCACCTCAACGCCTTGGACTGCAGGGACCTTTGCTTCCCCGCCGAGAACCACGACGAGCCCGGCGGCACGCATGTCCTCCTCGGTCAACAGGGTGGGCTGCTCCGCTGAAATGTCAACACCGAGGTCTGCAAGAACCTCAGCCGAGAGTGCGTTGATGGCGGTTCCGGGTTTGGTGCCAGCAGAACTGACTGAGATCCCATCACCTGCTTCCAACCTCATGAGGCCTGCGGCCAGCTGGGATTTGCCGCCGTTCTTGACACATACGAACAGCACTGATGGCTTCATGGGTACCAGTCTTTTTTCGTCGGGATCGGTCATCGCGCCTCACTCTTTGTGTTTGCACCCTGAGAGGGCGGCTTCATTCGATGGCGCTAGACTACGTGATGGCATCGACAGTTGTCGATGTCTGGTGCGGGGGTCGACCCGTCTACCGCGCCCGCCGGATGCGGAATGGCCCTTTGGCCGTCGAGGGATCGACCACTGAGCCTGCCTGGGTGATCTGAACCTGGCCGGCAGCGACCAGCCTCCGGGCCGCCCGTCGCGCGGGCTCCTCCAGGCGAGACCCGTCATCGCCACCCACCGCACGCGCTGCATCGGAAGGGTAGATGGTCGGCGCCGCAGCCAGCAGGCTAAGGATTTTGGCTTCCAGTTCCTGATCGGTGGGGGTGACCCCCCGGCGTCGACAGGCGGTCGAGCAGTAGCGCACCTCAGCCCAATTCGCCGCCCATTTGGCGCGCCACTCCATCCGTCGCCCGCAGGACACGCAGGTCTTGTCGTCGGGTTCCTGCGTGGTTCCGCGCTGTCGGTGGGCCATAACTTCATTGTCCCCGAGACGCAGGGGCACCCTTGTAGGGTGTCACCTGTGGCTATGCGGATTCTGGCGGTAGGTAAGAAGCACGAGGCGTGGGTCAGTGACGGCATCGCGCGTTACGAGAAGCGCCTCAAGAAACCCTTCGACCTGAGCTGGCAGCTCATTCCCCACTCGGCCCGGAAGAACGACGCCGCCCGCCGCGAAGAATCCGAACGGCTCCTCGCGAAACTCACGGCCAACGACTTCGTCATCCTGCTCGACGAACGCGGCAAAGCCCTCAATTCCCCCGGCCTGGCCCGGACCCTCCAACAGCCCATCGACAACGCCCGGACTGTGATTTTGATCATCGGCGGCGCATACGGGGTTGACCCGTCAGTCCACAGTCGCGCCAACCTGGTGTGGTCGCTATCCCCCCTGGTCTTTCCGCACCAGCTGGTCCGGCTGATCCTCGCCGAACAGTTGTACCGCGCGCAGGAGATCGTAGCCGGGCGCCCCTATCACCACGAGTAACACCCTCACCAAGCCGTCCCCCACCCGGCGTCGAATACCCTTGGGTAGGGCGGGTAGCCCTTCAGCCGTAGTACGAGTGCGGACAACCACTGGACCTGAGGGAGGATCATGAGCGGCGCACCGGCTTCGCATCGTCTGGTCCGCTCCTCGGTGACTTCAGCAGTTGTCCTCGCCCTTGCTGCCGGGGCGCACGTTATTGGTGGGGGAAACCTCCCAGCCCCGTTGATCGTTGCCGTGCTGGGGTCGGCAACGCTCTTGGCAGTGACAGTCATCTCCAAAAAGGCATTATCGCTACCCGCCCTCCTTCTCGTTCTCGCTTTGGGGCAATGGCTCCTGCACCACGCGTTCAGTCTGACGTCGACGACGGCGGCCTGCGTCACCGCACCCGCCACCCACTACGCCGTCCAGGCGGTCAACTGCATGCCGAATGGTGCGCACGCGCACCCCGCCGCCGCGCACACCGACCTCTGGATGCTCACGCTCCACGGCGTCGCCGTCGCCGCCACCGGGTTCATGCTCCACCGGGGCGAATCCGCCCTGCACCTGGCAGCCGCCTGGCTCGTACCACTACTCCGACTGCCCGACGTCGTCATCGGCGTCCCTGTCCCACGAATGCCCCTGTTCCCGCCGGCACCGGCGCTCCGTTCGGTACGCGCCCTGCGCGACACTCCCGCGCTCCGGGGGCCACCGCACCTGCCCGTCCCCGTCTTGCTGCCTGCCTGAACCTTGTTGCCACGGGGGCAACCGCCTCATCACAACACCCATTTTTTGCTGACCCTGCGAGCGCTGTGCGCCCGGGCAGCATCCTGAAAGGCATTCCCATGAACGCTTCATCACGCCGGACCGTCACCACCTCGGCACTCGCCGTTACCACCGCGGGCCTCATGGCCCTCGGTCTCGGTACGGCCTCAGCCCACGTCAATGTGAGTCCAGCCAGCACCACTGCGGGCGGCTACACGCAACTCAACTTCTCGGTACCCAGCGAATCGGACACGGCCCTGACCGAGAAAGTTGAGGTCCAGCTGCCCACCGATAACCCCTTCACCTCGGTGCGTGCCAAACCGGTAGAGGGCTGGACCGCCGAGGTCGTCCGCGGCGAGCTTCCCGAGCCCGTCGAGGTCGACGGCGCCACCATCACCGAGGGCGCCCTGTTAGTGGTGTGGACCGCGGACAGCGAAGGGGACTCGCTGTCCGCCGACGAGTACCAGGTCTTCTCGCTGTCAGTGGGGCGGCTACCCGAGGCCGGAACCACTGTCACGCTGCCTGCCATCCAGACGTACTCCGATGGCAGTGTGTCCAGCTGGGATGAGGTAGCCGAGGAAGGTGCCGAGGAACCCGAAAGCCCGGCACCCTCCTTCGTCACCACCGCCGAGACCGCGGAAGGCGGGCACGGCCACGACGCGTCAGCCACCGATGAGGCCGACGCCGCCGATACTGAGCAGGCTTCCGCCACCGAATCAACGGCAACCCAGCCCGTGATTTGGGTGGCACTGGCCGCCGGCCTGCTCGGTCTGGCAGCGGGCGTCTTGGCCCTGGTCCGGAGCCGCGGCGCCAAATAGCAGTCGGTAACGATCCCTGCGTCAATCGGTCGTCTCATTAGTGCGGCCGATTGACGCAGGGGCAATCACCGGCGAAGGTGAGTCCATGGGTATCCACACACGCACTTCGTCCAAAGCCGCTGCCGTCCTCGCGGCCATCAGTTCCATCGCGTTGGTTGCGGGATGTGGTGCGTCCAGTTCCACCGAGCAGGAATCGACGCCCGCTCCGGAAGCCACCACCTCCGCCGCTCCGACCACGGAACCGACCGAGGAAGCCAGCGAATCCCCCTCCCCGGAGGCTTCAGCCACCCCGACCGAAGAAGCGTCGGAAGAGCCCACCGCAGCCGAGCCCGAGGACGACGGGAGCTGCACCGCTGCCGATTTGGCCGCCACAGTGGAAACACCGATGGGTGCTGGCAGCGCGGGTACCGCCGCACGCAACCTGATCCTCTCGAATATGTCGGACGAGGAATGCACCATGACCGGCTACCCGGGAGTGTCCTACGTCGATGCATCAGAGGCGCAGGTCGGCGCCCCCGCCGACCGGGAACCCGGAGCGGAGTCCCCCACCGTGGTGTTGGCGCCGGGCCAGTCCGCCATCGCCACCCTGCAACAGACCAATGCCCAGAATTACGGTGACGGCTGCAGCATCACCGAAACCACCGGTGTCAGGGTCTACCCACCAGGTGCCACCGACTCGCTGATCGCGGTCCAGGAATCGGTTGGCTGCGCGGCCGAGGACATCATCCTCATGACCGTTGGCCCTGTCACCGCCATGTAGCCCAGATACTGCCGGGAACCAGTCTTAGCGGAAGACTGGCGATCGTGAGTCAGTGGTGCCGTCCGATGCCCGACGCTCGCTGAATAATAGGTGCCTCAACCGTCCAGCGGCGAGGGCGAAAATCGCTGCGGTGAGGAGCTGGAGCGTCAAGGTCAACCAGGTCTGCTGGCCAACGACGGCGGCGACGCCGGCCAGCGCCGCGAAGGCTCCGGCGGTCACCATTACCCGACCCCGTTCCAGCAGTCCGTAGGTGACCAGACCCGCGCCCAGAACGATCCAGCCGCCAAGCCCCCGGAGCGCTTCGATTGATCCGCCGAGCAGCGCCGCGAGTTCCAGAACCACCGCCAGAATCAGGTAGGTGCCCGAGTTGGCGTTGATCGCTGGCGGGTTGCGCACCAGCCAGGGCGCCGCCAACAGGATGAGGATCAGGGTCGCCACCACAAAGTAGGCTGCCACGGCGCCAGTGTTTTCACCGGCGATCAGGCTGGCCACCGCACCGCCCAGAAAAAGAGCAGACACACCGGCCATCGGAACCCAGTTGTTTCCTACCTGGCCTCTCATGGGTGAGCCTTTCCTGCTGCAGTTGGGGCGTTCTACCTTGAAAGCTACCCTCCATTTGGCCGCGGTGCGGGAGCCTCGGCCCGCTGCGTCGCAAAATGTCAGTCGCCTGAGAGATGATGAATCGGTGACATCGGTGTTGGATAAGTTCACTCCCGCAACCCATCAGTGGTTTGCCGGAGCCTTTGCCGCGCCCACCTCCGCGCAGGAGGGGGCCTGGAACGCCATTTCGGCGGGCTCGAACGCCCTGGTCATTGCGCCGACGGGTTCCGGGAAAACCCTGGCAGCGTTCCTGTGGGCGCTGGACAAGTTCATCGCCGCCGGCGCGGCCGAGGAGGCACCGGCCACCAAGGGAGTACCCGCGAAGAAGCGCGGCACCAGGGTCTTGTACATCTCGCCGTTGAAGGCGCTCGGCGTCGACGTCGAACGTAACCTGCGTGCCCCCATGATCGGTATCACCCAGACTGCCAAACGGCTGGGTCTTCCAGCGCCGTCAATCACTGTGGGAGTGCGATCCGGTGACACCTCCCAGGCGGATCGCCGCGCCCTGCTGACCCGGCCACCCGACATCCTCATCACTACCCCCGAATCCTTGTTCCTCATGCTGACGTCCAAGGCGCGGGAGACCCTCACCGACGTCGATACGGTCATCGTCGACGAGGTCCACGCGGTGGCCGGTTCCAAACGGGGAGCGCACCTCGCGGTGTCCCTCGCCCGGCTGGATGCCCTGCTGGAGAAACCCGTGCAGCGGATCGGGCTCTCAGCAACAGTAGAACCGCAGGAGACCGTCGCCCGGTTCCTGGGCGGCAACGCTCCAGTTGAGATCGTCGCGCCGCCGTCGAAAAAACAGTGGGACCTGACCGTCACTGTGCCGGTGGAGGATATGACCGAGCTCGGCGGGCCGCCGACGCGGAACGACGACGACGACGCGTACGGCGCCGAAGCTGTCCCGCAGGGCAGCATCTGGCCGCACGTCGAGGAGAAGATCGTTGACCTGATCCAGGCCAACCGCTCCACGATCGTGTTTGCCAACTCCCGCAGGCTCGCCGAACGCCTCACCGCCCGCCTCAACGAGATCCACGCCGAACGGCTGGAAGCGGCGGCACTGCGGGCAGCACCGGCTGAGGACTCAGCGCCGAAGGCAGGCACCGGGACCGGCCAGCGCGCCGAGAAGGCTCCGGCGGACCAGGCGACCCAGTCACCACCGGCCCAGCTGATGGGCCAGGCCGGCCAGACTGACGGCTCAGAGCCCCTCCTGGCCCGCGCACACCACGGGTCGGTATCGAAAGACCAGCGGGCGCTGATCGAGGATGACCTTAAATCCGGGCGGCTGCGTTGCGTGGTGGCGACGTCCTCGCTTGAACTGGGAATCGATATGGGTGCAGTGGACCTGGTGGTCCAGGTGGAGTCACCCTTCTCGGTGGCGAGCGGACTGCAGCGGGTGGGCCGTGCCGGGCACCAGGTGGGCGAAGTCTCGCAGGGTGTGCTCTTCCCCAAACACCGGGGAGACCTGGTAAACACCGCCGTTACCGTGGAGCGGATGCTCGCCGGGAAAATCGAGCCGCTGTACATCCCCGCCAACCCGCTGGACATCCTGGCGCAGCAAACGGTGGCAGCGGCAGCCCTGGGCACCATCGATGTGGAGGAGTGGTTCGACGTCGTCCGCCGCTCCGCCCCCTTCGCCACCCTCCCCCGATCTGCGTTTGATGCCACCCTCGACCTGTTGGCGGGGCGCTACCCCTCCGACGAGTTCGCTGAGCTGCGGCCCCGGATCATCTGGGACCGGGTGGAAGGCACCATCACCGGGAGGCCCGGCGCCCAGCGGCTAGCGGTCACGTCTGGTGGCACCATCCCCGACCGGGGGCTCTTCGGCGTTTTCCTGGTCGGTTCAGCCGAACCCGGCACCGGGGGGAAACAGGGCGGCCGTCGGGTCGGGGAACTCGACGAGGAAATGGTCTACGAGTCGCGGGTGGGTGACGTGTTTGCGCTCGGCGCCACCAGCTGGCGGATCGAGGACATCACCCACGACCGGGTGCTGGTCTCCCCCGCGTTCGGGCAGCCGGGCCGGTTGCCGTTCTGGAAGGGCGATTCCCTGGGCCGACCGGTGGAACTTGGCCGCGCGATCGGCGGATTTGTCCGCGAAACCTCTGTTGCCTCCCCCGAGGACGCGCAGGCGCGGTGCAAGGCGATCGGTCTCGATGACTGGGCGTCGGGAAACCTCCTGACCTACCTCGCCGAACAGCGTGCGGCCACCGAGATTGTCCCGAACGACCGCACCCTGGTGGTTGAACGGTTCCACGACGAACTCGGCGACTGGCGGGTGATCCTGCATAGCCCCTTCGGCATGCCGGTGCACGCCCCCTGGGCGCTCGCCGTCGGGGCGCGCCTCGAGCAGCGTTACGGCATGGACGGCTCGGCGATGGCCTCCGACGACGGGATCGTGCTGCGGGTGCCCTTGATGGATGATGAGCCGCCGGGTGCTGAGTTGTTCCTCTTCGACGCGGAGGAACTTGATGGCATCGTCACCACCGAGGTGGGCGGTTCGGCCCTGTTCGCCTCACGGTTCCGCGAGTGTGCTGCCCGCGCCCTCCTGCTGCCCCGGCAAAACCCCGGGAAACGCTCCCCACTCTGGCAGCAGCGGCAACGTTCGGCGCAGCTGCTCGACGTTGCGCGGAAGTACCCCACGTTCCCGATCGTCCTGGAGACGGTCCGCGAGTGCCTGCAGGACGTCTATGACCTGCCCGCGCTGAAGGACATCGCTGCCAGCATCGAGCGCCGGGAACTGCGCATAGTCGAAACGACCACCTCCCAGCCGTCTCCGTTCGCCCGATCCATGCTGTTTGGTTACGTAGCGTCCTTCCTCTACGAGGGCGATTCCCCGCTCGCCGAGCGCCGCGCCGCCGCCCTGTCATTGGATCCCACTCTCCTCAACGAGCTGCTCGGTCGCGCGGAACTGCGTGAACTGCTGGACCCGCAGGTCATTGCCACCACTGAAAGCGAACTGCAGCGCCTCGCACCGGACCGGACCGTGCGTGGTCTCGAAGGCGTCGCCGACCTCCTGCGGCTCCTCGGCCCGCTCACCACGCAGGAGGTAGCTGACCGGTTCCAGCCTCCTGAGGAGTCCGCCGCTACCCCAGCTGTCGAACAGGTGGGGTCGCTGCTCCTGCAACTCGGTCAGGCCAACCGGGCGCTGCAGGTCTTCATCGCCGGCGAGGAACGCTGGTCGGCTGTCGAGGATGCTGCCCGCCTGCGCGACGCGCTGGGGGTCCCACTGCCGATGGGCATCCCGCTGGCCTTCATCGAACCGGTGGCGGATCCGCTGGGAGACCTCGTGGGGCGCTACGCCCGCACCCATGGACCGTTCACCGCCGCCGAAACGGCGCAGCGCCTGGGCCTGGGGGTCGCCGTGGTGTTGACTGCCCTGCAGCGCCTCGCCGCAGACGGCCGGGTGGTCGAAGGTGAGTTCCGCCCGGTTGCCTCACTCCCCGAGAACACCCCCGCGTCCTCCCACGCTGCGGCTCCCAGCGAATGGTGCGACGTCGAGGTGCTGCGTCGGCTCCGCCGTCGGTCCCTGGCCGCGCTGCGGCAGGAAGTGGAACCGGTGGACCCCGCAGCCTACGGCAGGTTCCTTCCCGCCTGGCAGCACGTCGGTTCCTCCCTCCGCGGGTTGGACGGGGTGGCCACCGTGGTCGACCAACTCTCGGGGGTTCCCATTCCGGCGTCGGCGTGGGAGCCGCTCATCCTCGCCTCACGGGTCGCCAACTACACGCCGGCGATGCTCGACGAGCTGACCGCCACCGGGGAGGTGGTCTGGTCCGGGGCCGGGTCGCTGCCCGGCAACGACGGGTGGATTGCCCTGCACCTGGCCGAGAACGCACCACTCACCCTCAGACCCGACCCGGTGTTCGAACCATCCGCCCTGCAACTGAACCTCCTGGAGCTCCTGGACCGGGGTGGCGCCTACTTCTTCAGGCAGTTGGTCGAGTCGCTCGACTCCGAGGCGCCACGGAACGATTCCGAGGTGGTCACCGCGCTCTGGGAGCTGGTGTGGGGCGGCCGGATCAGTAACGACACCTTCACCCCCGTGCGGAGTCTGCTGGCCGGCGGCAAAACCGCCCACAAGCAGCGCGCCGCCCCGCCGCGCGCCCGGTCATCGCGGGTCGGACGGCTCGGCCGGGCGCCCGGTGCGTCCCTGACCGGGTCGTCAATGCGGGTCAAGGGTAACGACGACGGCGTCCGCGGCTACCAGCGCAGCACCCCTCCCATGGCGGCCGGTCGCTGGACGGTGCTGCCGCAGGTCGAGACCGAAACCACCGTCCACGCCCATGCCACAGCCGAACTGCTGCTCGACCGGTACGGAGTGGTCACCCGCGGGTCGGTGGGCAGCGAAGGTACCCCCGGCGGGTTCGGACTGCAGTACAAAGTCCTGGCCCGGCTTGAGGAAATGGGCAGGTGCCGGCGCGGATACTTCATCGAACACCTCGGCGCCGCCCAGTTCGCCGTCCCCGCGACAGTGGACCGGTTGCGCTCGTTCGGAGCCGACGCCCAGCAGGAACGCCGCCCGGGTGAGGACCCCACCGTCGTGCGGTCCTCGATTGCCCTCGCCGCGACCGACCCGGCGAACCCCTATGGTGCGGCACTGGCGTGGCCCGCCTCCGACGGCGGGCACCGCCCTGGCCGGAAGGCCGGAGCGCTGGTGATCCTGCAGGACGGGCGGCTCGCCCTCTATGTGGAGCGGGGCGGCAAGACTGTCCTGGCGTTCACCGACGATTCGGCGGCCCTGCACGCCGCCGCGGCCGCGTTGGTAGCGATCATCCGGCGTGGGGCAGCCGAGAAAATGGCAATCGAAAAGGTCAACGGCGAGCCGGTCCTGGACTCGGAGGTGGGCCGCGCCCTGACCGCCGCAGGGTTCTACTCCACCCCGAGAGGGCTGAGGATCCGTGCCTGAGGGAGATACCGTCTGGCGCGCCGCCCGGGAACTGAATGCGGCCCTGGCCGGCCGCACGCTGACGCGCTGCGACATCCGGGTCCCCCGCTTCGCGACCGTCGACTTCACGGGCGAGACGGTGCAGAACGTGGTGGCGCGTGGAAAGCACCTGCTGATCCGGGTGGGGGGCGACGACGGCTGGACCATCCACTCGCACCTGAAGATGGAAGGCCTGTGGCATATCTACCCGAAGGGCGCCAAATGGCGCCGTCCGGCATTCAAAGCACGCTGCATTCTCGAAACGCCCGAGTCCGCCGCCGTCGGATTCGAACTGGGGTTACTGAAGGTCCTCCCCCGGTCCGGTGAGGATGAAGCTGTGGGCTATCTGGGCCCTGACCTGCTGGGGCCGGGCTGGGACCCCGACGAGGTGCTGCGTCGTCTGCTGTCGCAGCCCGACCGGCCGATTGGGCTGGCCCTGCTGGATCAACGGAACCTTGCGGGCATCGGAAACGTGTATCGATGTGAGCTGTGCTTCCTCGCCGGGGTGCACCCTCTGACCCCGGTCGCCGGGGTCAGGGACCTGCCGCGGATGGTGGCACTGGCGAAGAAGCTGCTGGAAGCAAACAAGGCACGGTCCACTCGAGCCACCACCGGCAATCTGAGGGGCGACACGCTGTGGGTCTATGGCCGGGAACACCGCGGCTGCCTGCGGTGCGGCACCAGGGTGACCCTGGAACAGCTCGGGGACAACGCCCTGGAATTGCGGGATTTGTACTACTGTCCGTATTGTCAGCCAGCCAGTCCGACCGCCGCCCAATGACGTCATCCACCACAACCCGAGGGGACCTATGAGTTGGGCGGAAACCCTGCCGGCGTTTGCGGTCGCCATCCTCGTGGTCTTCGGGCCCGGGCTGGCCTGGGGTGCGGCGCTGGGGTTGCGCCGGTTGACTCTGCTGGCCCTGGCCGGACCGTTCAGTATCACGGCGGTGGTAGTGTCCGCCGAGGTCGCCGCCCTCGCTGGTGTTGATTGGTCGCTGGCACCGGTGCTGGCCGTCACCGTCACGGTTGGCGCCGCGTTGTGGCTGCTGCGCCGCAGCTTCGGGCAACTGATCCACGGCGACGTCGCGAATGCTGAACCGCTGGCCCGTTGGGCGCCGGTCCTCATCGCGTGGGCGGTCGCTGCGGTGCCGGTGGCGGCGTGGATGTTCTGGATGTTCGGCGTGCCGGAGAACATCGCCCAATCCCACGACAACATTTTCCATCTCAACGCCCTGCGCTACATCTCCGAAACCGGCAACTCGTCATCGCTGACCCTGGGCTATCTGGGAAGCCGGGAAGGCACGTTCTATCCGGCCGGCTGGCATGCGATGGTGTCACTGGTCATGGCGACCGCTGGCATTCCACTAACCGCTGCCATCAACGTGGCCAATCTGGTGCTGATCACCGGGATCTGGAGTCTGGGCTGCCTTTTCCTGGTCAGCCGCCTCACCGGGGAGCGAACCATGCCCCTGCTGGTCGCCGCCGTGCTATCCACCGCCTACAGTTCCTTCCCCTATCTGCTGCTGGAGTTCGGGGTGGTCTACCCCTTCATGCTGTCCATCGCGATTCTCCCGGCAGCACTGGGGGTAGTGATCCAGCTCGTGGGGGCGGGCACCGAGGTGCCCCTCAGATGGTTCGGGAGCCTCCTGCTGTTGCTGGGCCTGCTACCCGGCCTGCTCCTGGCCCACCCCTCGTCCCTTCTGAGCCTCCTGGCGCTGGCCGCGCCAGCCATCCTCGCGGTGGCGTACGCCCGGTTCCGGTCCGAACGCGGCCGACGACGACTGGCGGTGGCCGCGGGCACGGTCACGTTCGTGGTGCTCTCTGCGGTCCTGTGGATGACGGTGCGCCCCGCCCGGTCCACCAACTGGGACCAGATGGGCGATGCCGGTGGAGCCATTTCGGAAGTGGTGTTCCACGGACCGCTTGGCCGACCGATAGCTCTCCTGGCCGCGATCCTCACCGCCGTGGGAGCCGCCGTCGTGCTGTATCTGCGCAGCCATCGGTGGGTGATCGTCATGTATCTGGTGGCCGGCACGCTATTCGTCGTCGGCAGCTGGCAGGAAGCACCCACCCTCCGGTGGATCGTCGCGGGGGTCTGGTACAACGACTACTTCCGGATCAGTGCGATGCTCGCCCCGGCGGGGATGCTGGTGGCCAGCATCGGAGGCGTCGCGCTGGCCGGTTCCCTGATGCAGACGGCGCGGCGGGTCCGCTCGACCCGCAGTGCCCCGGAGCCCGTCTGGTTTGTGCCGTTGGTGACCACCGTGCTGGTGGTCATTGGGTTGGCGGTGGCGCCGCTGTTTGCGGTGCAGCGGGCGGTCAGCGAGGCCGCCTACCACTACCGGTATACCGAAGAGTCCCGGTTGCTGACCTCGGATGAGTTGGCGTTGCTGCAGCGCCTACCCGAGCACGTCCCCGCCGACGCGGTGATTGCGGGCCAGCCGCTGACCGGGGCGGCTCTCAACTATGCGTTCGCTGGCCGGAGATCCCTCCTGCCCTTCGGGACCAGCCCGGCTACAGCCGAGGCCAGGCTCATCTTTGACGAGCTGGACACCATGCGGGAAAACCCTGAGGTCTGCGCGGCTGTACGCAGCACCAACACAACCTTTGTCCTGGACTTCGGAACCGACTCGGTCCATGGCGGGGACGCACCGGTGTTCTCCGGCCTCAGGGACCTCTCCCCCAGCGCTGGCTTCGAGCTGGTAGACCGGGAAGGTGATGCAGCCCTGTACAAGATAGTGGGCTGCCCCTAGCGCGTACCCTTGATAGGTGATGCAATCCCCGCTTCCTGTCCGCAACGGTGTCAACGCCACCCGGTTGCGCCTGCCCACTGAGGGCCCGTGGGGTACCGCACTCGACTACATTCTGGACCGGTGGGACCATGTGGATCCCGAGGGCATCGCCGCCCGCTTCGACCGCGGTGAGGTGGTCGCACTGAACGGGGAGCGGCTGACCCGGACCACCCCGCTCGCCGAGCACACCTTCGTCTGGTACTACCGCGAGTTGCCGGTTGAGGAACGCCTGCCCGTGGAGGTGAACATCCTGCACCAGGACGACAACCTGCTGGTGGTGGACAAACCCCATTTCCTTCCCACCACTCCGGGCGGCCGGTACGTGGCCGAGTCGGCGCTGGTGCGGTTGCGCGTTCAGCTGGACCTCCCCGATCTGATCCCCATGCACCGTTTGGACCGGCTGACGGCGGGAATTCTGTTGTTTTCCACCAATCCGGCGACTCGGGGGAACTACCAGCTGCTGTTCGAGAACCGGCTGATCTCCAAGGAGTACGAGGCCGCCGCGCCGGTGGACCCGGCCCTGGACCTGATGGACCATCCGCGGGTGGTGCGCAGCCGGATCGTCAAGAGCCGCACCTATCTGCTGGCGCAGGAGGTGGCCGGTGAACCCAACACTGAAACCCTGGTCAGCCTGGTCGAAGAACGGGACGGGTGCGGACGTTACCGGCTCACCCCGCATACCGGCAAAACCCACCAGCTTAGACTGCACATGGCGGGGCTGGGGCTCGGGATCATCAACGACCCGTTCTACCCGGTACTGCACCCTCAGGCACCCGACGATTACACCAGGCCGCTCCAGTTGCTGGCCAAGAGTATCGGGTTCAATGACCCGCTCAGCGGCACCCCCCGGCGGTTCGACAGCGAGCTACAGCTCCAGAACTTCGCCTAACGCGGTTCCCTGCTCTAGACCGCACCCCGCAGGACCCCTGTAGATTGGGACGGTGGACCTCACCGATCTCGGAGCATGGTCACCGCTGTTCCATCCTCTGACCTTCGTCATCGTGGTGATCGACGTGTTCATTCCAGCTGTGCCCTCCGAATTTTTGGTAATCGCGTCGGGCACCATGGCGTCCGAAGGTGCCCTGCTGCTGCCCGTCGCCCTGTTGACGGCCACCCTGGGCAGCTGGCTGGGCGATATCATCCTGTACCTGCTGTTCCGCAACCGCCTGACCTCATGGTTGGACAAGTTCAAGTGGGGGCGCAGCATCCATCGGAGCATCCGGGGCGCCGTGGAAAAGGCCGGGAAGTCACCGACTTACGCCGGGCTCATTGCCCTCCGGTTCCTTCCTGCTGGCCGTTCTGCGGGCGTCGCGGCGGCAGGCATCGCTAATCTTCCGATCCGCCCCTTCCTCGTGTGCGCCGCCGTCGGGGGCATCCTTTGGGCCTCCTGGCTGGTGATGCTCGGGTATATCACGGACGTCACCACAGGCTTCCCGTTGTGGGTCAGTGCCCTCCTGGGAATGGGTGTAGGTACGCTGGTGGGACTTGTCATTGCCGCATTCCTCGCGCTCAAGCAACGCCGGAAGGTTAAAACCACTAATGAGCACCCCGACCCCGCCCGTTCCCCGACTGCCGAACAAACCGACTAGTTCGCCAGCCGCGGCGCAGGATTCCCGGGAGCCGCACTCCTCCTCGGACGAAACCGGACACGGTCAGGTGTCTCCCGCGTTGGAGCGCCTGCGGGCTGGCCGCCCCAAAATCGGATTAGCCAGCGGGCCGACGGCGGAGCACCCCCCGGGCTCGATCGCTGCCCCTGCACCCGATGCCGGCCCCCGGCCGCCCGCGGGGGAACGACGGAGCGCGTCCCGTGCTGCTGCTCGCCGAGCAGCGCGGGGCAGCAGCACCGTTATTCAGAGTGTCAGGTCGTGGGACCCGGACCTGGTCAGGCGGATCGCAGTCACAATCGTGGTGATTGGATCGACTCTGGGCACCGCCAATGCCGCAGGGGCCCTCGGCGGACCGGATATCCGGGAGGCTTCATTGGGGACATTCGATCCCGCGGCGACGCTGGTCTCACCCGCCTTCCCTGCACCCTATTTGTGGCTGGTGATCGGGGCCGGGTTGCTCGGCTACACCGCGCACCAGTGGCTGCCGTCCCAACGGCGTAGTCCCCGGCACCGGCTGCTTGGCTGGCTGGTCGTGGCTTCGCTGCTCGTCACACTTGCATGGGCGCTCACCCTCCAGCAGGCCAACGCGACGGCGAGCCTGGTGCTGATCTGGCTGCTGGTGGTTCTTCTGCTGGGTGCCCTGCGGTGGCTCAACCGCTACCCGGCGCAGACCAGGACTGAGGCTGCCCTCGTGGACGTCCCGCTCGGGCTGTTCCTCGGCTGGGCTGGGGTCACCGCAGTGGTCCACACCGGAGCGGTGCTGACGGTCCTGGAAGTCGACTGGCTGGGGTGGGGTGCCCAGCGTTGGGCCCTGATCGGAGTCATCCTGCTCATTCTGGCGGCGATGGCCGTATGCATGACGGATCGTGGCCGGATCGCCGTCGCTATGGCTGTGGTCTGGGGAGTGACACTGATAGTGCCCGAGCGGTTGTTCGGCGACCTGCAATCAACCCCCGTGGCCTTCGCAGCCGGGCTGGGTGTCTTCTTCCTGATCATCTCTGCCGGATCGCGGCGGCACCGGGTGGACCATGCCTACCGTCGTGAATTGCGCGCACGACAGATGGCTACAGTCGCTCCCATCGATTTCTACGACGACGGAGAACCCGCAGGATCCCCACTGTAGCCACCCGCTCCACTGCGTGGCGCATGTTCACTGCAGCGCTGATTGCCTGCCGCGCCCCGGTCTCGTAGTCGGTTTCCTCGACCAGGAACCGGAGTGTGATCCGCGGTACTCCGGCCACCACGTCCAGCTGCTTTGCTTCCACCAGGTGGGCCGCCCCCAGAGCGGCCGTAGCGGAATCCATCACCGCCTCCGGTGGATGGCCGGGGAGCAATCCCATGATGTCGAGTTGGGCACGGAACGAGGGCATCCCCCCAGTCTGCCACCGCTGGCCCTCTAGTCGCGGTCCTCGTGTGGGGCGGTCACCAGGTCTTCGGCGGAGCCGATCCCCGACGCGTCGGGAACAAGCGCTGCTTTCCCAGCCGGCGGCGCGTTCGACGATAGTGACAAGCTTCTGATGATCGACGGCGAACCGCACCCCTGCTTTGGGCACGAGCACGACTTCCGGATCAAGTCCCTAGTTCGAGCCTCGGATCGGGTGGCTCAGGGATTTCATTGTGTCGTTGACGATCCACCTAAGCAGGGTGGCGACCCACAGTGACTGCCCGATGTGATTCAGGTACCAGATGGGACAAGTTCAGTCTTCTAGTTGATCGCCGAAAGCCCTGTGATCGCCCGACCGACAATGAGGGTGTTGATTTCATAGGAACCCTCATAGGTGTAGATTGCCTCGGCGTCGGCGAAGATCTTGCCCATCCGGAAGTCGGTGGTGATGCCGTTGCCGCCGAGGATCCCGCGTCCCAGCGCAACGGTTTCCCGCATTCGTGCGGTGGTGTAGGCCTTGGCCAGCGCTGCCTGCGGCATGTCCCCTCCCCCGCCCTCCTGCAGCTGGGCCACCCTCGCCATCATCCCCAGGCTGGCCGTGGTGTTGCCGAGCATCCGCACCAGTTGGTCCTGCACCAATTGGAAACCGCCGATGGGGCGACCGAACTGGTGGCGCTCTACCGCGTATTGGCGGGCGACGTCGAAAGCGGCCAGCTGCTGGCCCACCGCCTGCCAGCCGACGAGGATCCGCGAGCCGCGCAGCAGCCGACGGGTATCGGCGAAGGTACTGATACCGGCGAACCGGTCCGCTTCGGGGACCCGCACATTGTCGAGCACGATGTCGGCGTTTTGGACGGTGCGCAACGCGATCTTGTTCTCGATCCGGGTGCGGGTTATCCCCGGCAGTGTTGCGTCCAGGATGAAGCCCCTGATGCTTCCGTCGGCGGTGTCTTTGGCCCAGAGCAGCATGTAGTCGCAGAAGGTCCCGTTCCCGATCCAGCGTTTGGCTCCGTTGAGGACCCAGGTGTCGCCGTCGCGCGTGGCCGTCGTGGACAGGCCTCCCGCCACGTCCGACCCGTGCAGCGGCTCGGTGAGCGCAAACGCGCCGGTAATCTTCAGGTCCATCGCGTCCTGGAGGAGACGGGCCTTCTGATCTTCGGACCCGAACTCGTGCAATGCTTCGACAAACAGGTCGTGGTGCACCATGAAGAACGTGGCCAGGGACGTGTCTGCGCGGGTCATTTCAGCGATGACCATGCCGCCGAAGAGGTAGCTGTACCCCTGTTGGACGGGCGTGCTCAGGTTCAATGCGGCGAGTTTGGGCAGCACCTCGATGGGAAATTCGGCCCGGTTCCACCACTCCTCCGCCGACGGAGCGACCTCCTTGGCGAGGAAGTCACGGACGTCGTCGAGTTTGGCGCTTTCGGTGGGGCTGAGGAGGGATTCGAAGCCCATAAAATCGGCGGTGGGGAGGGTGCTCTCCATTGAGCTGTTCCTTTCTGGGCTGCGCTGGGCAGCTATTTCGGCGCCATCCGGATGGCACCGTCGAGGCGAATCGTTTCGCCGTTGAGCATCTGGTTCTGCACGATGTGGGAGACGAGGGCTGCGTACTCGGCGGGCTTGCCGAGCCGGGACGGGTGAGGGACCTGGGCGCCGAGGGAATCCTGCGCCTCCTGGGGCAGTCCCGACATCATTGGGGTCTCGAAAATCCCGGGCGCGATGGTGACCACCCGGATCAGCGACCGGGCCAGTTCACGCGCGATGGGCAGGGTCATCGCGGCGACGGCACCCTTGGAGGCGGCATAGGCTGGCTGGCCGATCTGACCGTCGAACGCTGCGACTGACGCGGTGTTCACAATGACCCCGCGTTCAGCCGAGCCGTCCTCCGGTGTCACGGGATCGGTTGCTGCCATCGCCTCCGCGGACAACCGGATCACGTTGAAGGTGCCGATCAGGTTGATGTTGATGACCTTGGTGAAATGCTCCAAGGGAAGAACCCCGTCACGTCCGAGGACCTTCCCGGGGGTGGCGATCCCCGCGCAGTTGACCACTGTGCGAAGCGGGCCGAGCGCAACAGCAGTATCGACCGCAGCCTGGACCTGTGCTGGATCGGTGACGTCTGCCGGGGCAAACACGGCCCGGTCGCCCAGCGCGGCAGCGAACTCGGCGCCGGCCGACTGGGGCAGGTCCACCAGCACCACGGTGGCACCTTCGCCGTGCAGTTGCCTGGCAGTGGCCTGTCCCAGGCCGGAGGCTCCTCCGGTGATCAGGGCCACAGTGTGGTTGATGTCCATGAAGTCTCCTCGAGTTGGTGCCATTGGGCGATTTGCCGCCATTTGGTGCTGGGATGGAACCTGATGCCCACTAAACATTACTGTGACGTAGCCCATACTGCATCCGGGGTGGCCGGGAATTGGCAGATTGCTCAATACGGGTACCGCGCTGTCCGGCTAGGGTGGTTTTATGCTCAATTCGCGGGAGGAACACCCGGTCCGTACAGCCGGGTTGCGGGCTCGGGCCGCAGCTGAATCCGTGGGGTCCAGGTTCGGTCATCGGCTGTGGGGTCTGCCGGGCACCCACCTCGGCGCCGTGCGTTTTCCTCCCGGGCGCGGACTGTCCCCCTGGCACTATTGGTGGCAGGCTCATTACCTTGACGCACTGGTGGATGCGGCCTTGCGTGAATCCGATGAGCGTGCCGCCGAAAAGCAGGCTGTCACGGCACACCGGCTGCTCCGGAGTATCTACTTACGCAACGGACTGCGCTGGACCAACTCTTATTACGACGATATGGCGTGGCTTGCGCTCGCCGCCGATCGGTTCCGTCAGCTGGGGCGCGGCGGTGGACATCCCGGCTCGCCTCTGATGCGGGCGCTTCGGTCTGCGCACACCCCCGAGCTCGGCGGCGGGCTGTACTGGAACACCGACCGTGACTTCAAGAACACCCCGGCCACCGGACCCGCCGCCCTGTTGTTCGCCCGGCGAGGCGATACGGTCCGGGCCCAGGAGTTGGTCGACTGGCTGCAGGGTCGCCTGCAGGATCCCCGCACCGGGTTATTCCAGGACGGTATCCGGATCGCTGGCGGACGCGAGAGGCTGATACCAACCATCTACACCTATAACCAGGGGCCCGTGCTTGGTGCCCTCCTGGAACTCGGTGGGCCGGATGACCTGTCCAGTGCTGAAGACCTGATCCTCGCCGTCGACAAGCAGTTGACGCACGACGGCGTGCTGCGGACGCATGGTGGGGGCGACGGCGGATTGTTCACCGGAATTCTGGCCCGCTACCTGGCTGTCGCTGCTGCGACCCCCGCCCTGCCGTCCGCGACACGGCGCACCGCCGGAGCACTGGTGACGACGACGGCCGAGACGCTGTGGACCGGACGGACTGTACCTGACGGGACGCCAGCGCCGAAGGGGAAGACGGCGCAGGGGACGACGGCCCGCGGCGGCACCGGCCGCCGTCGTTCTCCTGCGGCGGGTGTGCTGGAATTCCCGGCAGGAACCGGGGCCGACGCTGGCACCCGGGGCTCCGAGCTGTCGACGCAGCTGCAGGCGTGGATGATTCTGGAAGCCGCCTACCGGGTGACCGCGGGCGTCGGCACTGAGGCCGAAACGACCGGATAGGCCAGCGCCCGGTGCCTGATGCCCACCGTCACCCGGTCCCCGCGGCGCGGCAGATCGGGGGCGGCGACCCGTGCGCGCACGGTGAAGCCGGACGGCAACTCAAGACCGACCAGGGCATCGTGGCCCGCGTAGGACACTGCGGTGACTGTCGCATCCGTCCCGCCAGCCGTCACATCCAACCATTCCGGGCGGAGCATGACGCACACCGGTGAACCGTCCACCGGTTCGCTGCCGTCGGCCATCTCGGCCTCCACCAGCCCCAGGGCACACTGCACCCGGCCGCCGGCCCACAAACCATCCATTTCCACGGTGTCCCCGACGAAGGCTGCCACCCAGCGGCTGATCGGGCGCTCATACACTTCGTGGGGCGTGCCCCACTGGAGGATCCGGCCCTCCCGCATCACCGCAACATAGTCGGCCAGGGACAACGCCTCCTCCTGGTCGTGGGTGACGAGCAGGCTGGTGTTGCTTTGGCCTCGCAACAGGTCCGCGACCTCCCGGCGAAGGGTCGACCGGAGTTGGGGGTCCAGGGCAGCGAACGGCTCATCGAGGAGCACCAGATCGGGCCGTGGTGCGAGGGACCGGGCTAGTGCCACCCGTTGCGCCTGGCCGCCGGAAAGCTGGGATGGTGCCCGGTCGATCAGTTCGCCGAGGCCCACCATCGCGGCGAGGTCCGCGATCCGCCCGGACCGGTCAGCGCTCCGCTTCAACCCGAAACCGATGTTCTCGCCGACCGTCAGGTGAGGGAAGAGTGAGGCGTCCTGCGGGACCCAGCCGACGCCCCGCTTCTCGGGCGCCCGTTGGACCGTAGGAGAAGAGAGGAGATTCTCGCCCACCCGGATGGTTCCACCCGCCGCCGGGAGCAATCCGGCGATGGCTCGCAGCAGGGTGGTTTTGCCACAACCGCTCGGGCCCAGGACAGCGGTGAGCGATCCCCTCGGGATCTCCAGGTGCACGCCGTCGAGCACCGTCGTGCCTCCGTAGGCAACGCTCAGCCCATCAATGACTACCCAGCTCACAAGTCCTCCTTCGCTACGCCCCGGAATCCAGAAAGCACCACCGCCGGGACGGCGGCGAGCAGCACCAGGGTGGCCGCGTAGGGTGCGGCAGCCCCATACTCGAACACTGTGGTCCTGGACCACAGTTCTGTCGCGAGGGTGGCGGTGCCGGTGGGGCGCAACAGCAGCGTCGCAGGCAATTCTTTCATGACCGAGATGGCTACCAGCAGCGCGCTAACTCCGATACCGGGCAGCGCCAGCCGCGCGGTCACCCGCCACCAGGTCTGCAGCGGGGACAACCCCAGCATTCGGGACACGTCAACCAGGTTTTCCGGCACCGCGGCTATCCCGTTGCGCATGGTGCCGATAGCCTTCGGCATGAACAGGACGGCGTACCCGAAGATCAGCACCACTACGGTTTGGTACAGAATTGGGACCGCCCCAAGCGCGAAAAACACCAGCGACAGACCTACCACAATGCCGGGGAGCGCGTGCCCCAGGAACCCGACCGCCTCGACTGCCGCGATCAGGCGCCCACGATAGCGTGCGGCCAGGACGGCGATGGGGAGGGCCAACACCACTGCTGCGACGGCCCCGGCTGCGGCGAGTCCCAGCGTGGCCCCAATCGCCTCAATCAGGCGGCTGACGTCCATCTCGCGTAACGTTGCAGCGTCCAGCAGGCGGCTGGTGAGCCCTCCGACGGGCACGACGACGGCGACCACTGGGGCGGCCAGCACTAGGGCCAGCGCCCCGGCGAGCCAGCGCCGGGGCGCGACCAGCGGCACCCTGCCGCGGCCTGCCCCCTGGCTGACCCGGCCACGGAACCGTTTCTCCCCCGCCACCACCGTCAGCGCCAGGACAACGAGCATGAGCGCGAGCAGCGCCGCCTGGTTGCGGTCGAAGCTTGCGCCGTAGGCCGAATTGATGCCCCAGGTGAGGGTCTGGTACCGCAGCATGGACACCAGCCCGAAGTCCGAGAGTGTGTACAGGGCAACGAGGAGGGCGCCCGCGGCGGCCGCAGGCCTGACCCTCGGCCAGGTCGCGGCTTTGAACGCTCCCCAGGGACCGCGGCCCAGCGTGCGGGCCACCGCCTCGAGATCCCCCGAGGCGCCTCGGAGCGCTGCGGCAACCGGCAAGGTGACATAGGGCGTGCAGACGGCCGTCATGATTAGCCAGCTCGCAAAGAATCCGTCGAGGGTCGGCAACCAGACGAGCCAGCCGTAGGCAGCGAGGTAGGAGGGGACGGCGAGCGGCAAAGCTGAGATGAGGAGCATGGCGCGGGGTGCGGGGATTCTGACCCGGGTCAACACCCACGCCGATGCGGTACCCAGCACCAGGCATGCGGTGGTCACCGATGCCGCCAGCAGGACCGAGTTCAGCGCAAGCTGCAGGACCCTGGCCCGCAGGAGCGTGTCGACGAGTTCGGTGAACCCGGCGTCGGTGGTGCGTGCGACGAGGTAGACCAACGGGATCGCTGCCGTGGTGGCAGCCAGCATGGCCAGAAGCAGCAGCCAGGCGGGAGGCTTGACCCAGGGGGCACGGCCGGTGCCGGGCGCACGAACTGAACGCGCCGGCGTGCTGCTGGCGCGTCCAGTTCGGACGAGGGTCATTCGAGGGTCACCGGCTCCTACCTAGATCAGATCAGCCCATGCTTGCTGAGCAGTTCCTGGGTCTGTTCCAGGGATTCCAGATCCGAGAGGTCCAGGTCCGGGTTGACCAGCGAATCCAACGCTGGCAATCCCTCGGGTGCGTCAATACCGTCCGCGAGCGGGTACTCGAACGTTTCATCGACGAAGTACTGCTGCGCTTCAGCCGAGACCAGGAATTCGACGAACTTGAGGGCGTCGGCGTCCTGCGCGGCGTTGGACAGGATGCCCGCACCGGTGACGTTCACGATGGAGCCTGGGTCTCCGGCTTCGGGGTAGGACAGCTGGGCGCGCATGTTTTCCTCGCCGGCCTCGGCTGCCTGGCGGAACCAGTAGTAGTGGTTGATCAAACCGGTTTCAACAACTCCCTCGTTCACAGCGGTCAGGACAGCCCCGTTGTTCTCGAAGATCTGTGGGTCGTTGGCCGCGAGCGCCGACACCCATTCATCGGCTGCCTCTTCACCGTTCAGCACCCGGTAGGCCGTGACGAAGGCCTGGAAGCTGGCGTTCGATGGGGCTACCCCCACCCGACCGGACCATTCGGGTTCGGTCAGGTCATCAACGGAGACTGGGACTTCCTCAGCCGTCAGCTCCTCGCCGTCGTACACGATGACGCGGGCCCGGCCCGTGACACCCACCCAGCTGTCATCCGTGGAGGTGAATCCGTCGGGAACGGTGGCCGCGAGATCCTCCGGGAGGGTACTGAACAACCCGGCGCTGCTGAGAGCGCCGAGCGCCCCCGCGTCCTGGGAAAGGAAGACCTGAGCCGGCGTCTGCTCGCCTTCTTCCAGGAGGAGTGCACCGAGTTCGGCGGTGTTCCCGTAACGCACGTCCACCTCAACGCCCGTGGATTCTTCGAACATGTCGATCAGTGGCTGGACCAGTGCTTCGTCGCGGCCGGAGTAGAGGGTGAACGCATTGTCGCTCTCCAACTCGGCGGCTGGTGCTGGATCCGTTTGATCGGAGCCTGATTCGGTCGTAGCCCCACAGCCCACGAGGGCGAGGATGGTGGCGCCAGCGGCTAGGGCAGCAAATCTGTTGGTCATGAGTGTGATGTCTCCGAAGATGTTCCAGTGTTGAAGTGTTGGTAAGGATTACCTTACACGGGAATTTTTCGAATTAGTCACAGAAGTGTGCCCTAATTGGTTTTGTGACGGCTCAGGGTAGCTTCCGCTGTGGATACAAAGTCTCGTGTCGAGCGAGCATTGCCACGAACTTGGCGATGTTCCGTTCCCTGGCGGCCTCGGTTTTCAGCTGGGTCAGACGGAAGATCAGGGCGTACCTGTTTTGTGAGGTCAGGACCTCGAACATGGCCTGTGCTTCCGGTTCGGCGGCAATGGCCGCGGCTAGGTCGTCCGGAACCTCAGCAGTGGCCGGTCCAGCGTAGGCCCGCTCCCATCGACCATCAGCTTTCGCGGCGTCGACGGCGGCCTGCCCTGCCGGCATCATCCGGCCTTCAGCCGTGAGGCGTTCAATGAAGCCAATGTTGCGTACCGACCAGATGCTGCGCGGGCCGCGCGGGGTAAACCGCTGGAAGCTACTCCCCTCGTCCCGCCGTCGGGCCTGGCCATCGATCCAGCCCACGCACAGTGCCTCATCCAACGCCGCGGCGTAGGTCAGCCCGGTGACGGAGCCGCCCTTCTTGTGCAGGATCAGCCAGACTCCCGGGGAGACGGAGTGATTGGCGCCAAGCCATTCCTTCCACGCCGACGCATCGGGAACCAACAGTTCGGGCAGTTCAGCCTTCATGGGGTTACTGTAAACCTTCATGCTCGGCTGAGCTTCCCGACCCCCAGAATCCGTTGAGGCCCCACATGCTGCGCGTTCGCCCCACCCTGATCACCACCGACCCCAAGCTGCTGGGAGACCTGCTTCCGGCCCTGGGAATGGTCCAGCAGCAGGGGACTGCTTTCTTCGACGCGGGCGGTGGCCGGATCGCGCTCCAGCCGGGCACCGCCGAACTGACGCTGTTGGGCTTCGAGGCGGGAGTTCTCGAAGAGTTTGCCCGCCGCACCGCAGAGAGCGGAACAGCAGCGGAAGTGATCAGGGATGGGGCTGGCATGACGGCTGTCCGGGTCGAGGCGCCGGGACAAACCATCCCCGTCGACCAGGGCGAACGGCTCCTGGACCCCAACGTGGATCACGCCTTGACCGTTGTCTGCATCTGGTCGACCCCCGACCCGCTGAGGGCAGCCAGGATGCTCAGAGACATTGGGGCACGCCCCCACGGCCCGGCGGCCGAAGCAACGGATTTCACCGCCAAGAACGGCGGCCGGGTGGTCGTGCGGACCGGCGGACACCAGTACTTCCAGGTGGGTTTTGACTATGCGGGCGACGTCGCGGACCTCCTGCTCCGGGTGCAGCACGCCGGCTTCTCCGCCGAAATGTCAGGGACGGGCAGGAACCGCATCCTGACCGTGCCTGTCTCAGCGCACCGGTCATTCACCATCAGTGAGCGGCCGGAAGGCTGAGCTGACGGCGGGCGACCACCCCCGGCGATCACTGCCCGGCCACCCCCGCCCGGCGGTCACCGCATCAGGGGTGTGCTGCGGTCTGGCAATTCAGCCAATGGCCGAAGTGCAGCGCGCCGCCCGCCGTCGACGGCTTGTCTGCGATAAAACAAGGTATGAACGTTCGCACCCCAGACCCCAATCCCGGGTGGCTTTCAGAGGATGACCTCTACGAAGCCCGCCGCCGCCTCCCCATGGTCTATGTGGAGGCCATCCCGGTGCGGTGCGACTCGCTCGGTTATGTCACTGAGGTGGGTTTGCTGTTGCAGGCCAACGATCAGGGTGAAATGGTCAGGACGTTCGTCTCTGGTCGGGTGATGTATCGGGAAACTATCCGCGCCGCGCTGGTGCGGCATCTGGAGAAGGATCTGGGGCCGTTCGCCCTGCCGCAGTTGCCGCCCTGCCCGACGCCCTTCACCGTCGCGGAGTATTTCCCTTCACCGTCGGAAACCGGGATGACCGATGACCGCCAGCACGCCGTCGCCCTCGCCTACCTGATTCCTGTCACCGGTGAATGCCAGCCGCGCCAGGATGCGCTGGAGCTTTCCTGGATGACCCCCGACGAGGCATTAAGCGATGGTGTTCAGGCAGAGTTCTCCGGCGGGCGCGGCGGACTGCTCCGTCAGGCGTTGGCCTACGCCGGCTGGGGACGCTAACCAGTGACCGGCAACCGGAAACCCACGCGTGTCCGACGGGTTGGCGCCGAGGCCGTCACCGCCGGTCATCACATCATTGGACCGGCGGGCGCGGACCCCGCAGAGGTGGTGGAAACCGACATTGAGACGGACGATTTCGGGACTCCCGCCGTCGTCGTCGCGACCCTGGAGTCCGGCGACACCCTGCGGATCGCGGCCGGGTCGCAGGTCCAGATCACCGTCGACGACGGCGCACCGGTGGTAGGTGCCATCCCCGCCCAGGACGGGACCCCCGAGGCTGTCATCGCCCACGCCGTGTCGGTGCATCCCGAAAGCGCCAAGTTGCAGGGTCTTGCTGACCGGCTCACCAAGGGCGTGAACTTCAAGTCGGGAAGCAACCTGCAGGATGTGCACGATCTCGCGGTGAGCCTTCTGGTTGACTTCGCCGACGCCGCAAACGCGCTCCGGGTCTGCGACCTGTTGACCCCGCTACCCTTCGACGGTAATTTCGGGCGGTGGAAGTGGATTGAGGGAGCGTTGGCGCTGGCCTCCTACCTCGCCTACGACGACGGCGACGTCGCCCGCTCGGAGGCCTATTCGGCGTCTCTCCGTACCGCCGACGACGCCGAGACGGACCCTTTGAAAGCCAAGCTCGCTGCTGCGGTCCGGCAGCGCCAACTGAACGCTCCCAACCTTTACGACCCGGAGATCAGCCGCGCAGCAGCCGCGGGGGATGCCGCCGTCGAAAGGGCTTGGCGCGTGGTGCGGCTGTCGTCTCTGTTGTACCTGCGATCCCACGGCGGATCCGAGACGCTGACCGCTGATGAACTGACCCGGCGGATCCACAACGAATTGGTGGCGATCCGCGCCCTGTAGGGCTCTGGAGTGAAACCTGCTGCGGGAGTAGAGTGTCGCCATGAATCACTCATCGGCCCCCTCCGGCACCAGCAGCGCTGTCGGGAAAGATGGGGTAAATCCTCTCAGCGTCCACATTAACGCCGACGCCCGCCAGGTCTGGGTGATGCTCCGCGAGCCAGCCAAGGTCGCCCAGTGGCACGGCTGGGACTACGACGGGCTGGCTGAGGAGATCCGCCTCATCTTCTTCTCGCCGGGGGTAACTGAAGGCCAGGACCACCGTTCCCTGACCCTCGAGGACGGAGACACGTTCCTGTTGGAGCCGGGCCCGGATGGAACGGTCGTCACGGTGGAACGTGGGTTGCCCGAACCGGAGTCGGAGATGGCCGACTGGTATGCGGACATCACCGAGGGATGGATCTCGTTTCTCCAGCAACTGCGGTTCGCGCTGGAGCGGCATCCCAACACCGACCGGCACACAGCGTTTTTCGCGGGCACCCCCTCCGACGGACAAGCCATCGCTGACCGGCTGGGAGCCGGATCGGTGGGCGAACCCGGTGACCCCTATTCCCTCACCCTGCCGGGTGGGCAGGAGATCACCGGCCGGGTGTGGTTCCGCACCGAACACCAGCTGGGGTTGACTGTGGCCCAGTACGCCGAGCACGGCGACGGACTGCTCATCCTCGCCGAACAGCCTGTGACTGAAGGGGTCCGCGACGAGCCGTCGTCGCTGGTCATCGCCTCGACCTACGCGCTGGGCGCCAAGGCGCTGCATAGCGTATGGGACGGGTGGGAAGCGGTGCGCCGCGACCACTACCCCGATGCTGACCCGCTTGTCACTTCAGCCCTGGGGCGGACCGGAAAGCCGTCCACGTAATTGCTGGCAAAATGGGTTGGTGCCAACCGATACCCAGCAATCCACTTTCACCTTCACCGTCAACGAGCGGTTGAGCGACCCGACAGGTAAACCGTTGCACGGGCGCACCGGGACCATCAGCACCCCTCACGGCGAAATCCGCACCCCGGCCTTCATCGCCGTCGGCACCAAAGCCTCGGTCAAGGCAGTGCTTCCCGAGTCGATGCAGGAGTTGGGGGCGCAGGCACTCCTCGCGAACGCCTACCACCTGTATTTGCAGCCCGGTCCTGAGATCCTCGACGCGGCTGGCGGGCTGGGCCGCTTCATGAACTGGGATGGGCCAACCTTCACCGATTCGGGCGGCTTCCAGGTGATGAGCCTGGGATCCGGATTCAAGAAGGTCATCACCATGAACGTCGCCGACGCCGAGGGGGGCGGCTCCGACCACCGGGTGGCCGCCGGCAAGGAGCGGCTCGCCCACATTGACGACGACGGCGTGTGGTTCAAATCGCACCTCAACGGAGACCGGCACCGTTTCACCCCGGAGATTTCGATGCAGGTCCAGCATCAGCTCGGCGCCGACATCATGTTCGCGTTCGACGAACTCACCACGCTGATGAACTCCCGCACGTACCAGGAAGAGTCGCTGGAGCGCACCCGGTTATGGGCGGAGCGCTGCATCGCCGAACATGACCGGCTGACCGAGGAACGGGTGGGAAAGCCGTACCAGGCGCTGTTCGGCGTCATTCAGGGCGCCCAGTACGAGGATCTTCGACGCAAGGCTTCCCGGGACCTTGGCGGCATGGGCTTCGACGGGTTCGGGATCGGCGGGGCGCTGGAAAAAGAGAACCTTGGGACCATTCTGGGCTGGTGCGCTGATGAGCTGCCGGAGAACAAGCCCCGGCACTTGTTGGGGATCTCGGAACCAGACGATCTGTTCACCGGCATCGAGAACGGCGCCGACACCTTCGACTGTGTCTCCCCCACCCGGGTAGCCCGCAACTCAGCCTTCTACACCCCCGATGGGCGGTGGAATCTGTCCAACGCCCGGTTCAGGAAGGACTTCACACCGCTGGTGGACGGCTGCGACTGCTACACCTGCACCAACTACACCCGGGCCTACATCCACCACTTGTACAAGGCGAAGGAAATGGTCTCGGCCACCCTCATCTCCATCCACAATGAGCGGTTCATTGTGAAACTGGTCGACGACGCCCGCGACGCAATCGGCGACGGCACCTTCTTCGACTTCAAGGCTGAGGTGCTTGGCCGCTACTACGCCTAGCCCCTCCCCGGCCCCTCCCGCGCATCCTCCCGCGCAACTTCCCGCGCATCTTCCCGCGCAAAAAGAGTGGCTGCCCCGCGCCCGCGGCCCACAAAAGTGGCTGACCCGCACGTTAGTGGTTGCCCAGCAGCGACCCTGCACGTGCGCCACTTTTCCGGGTGCGGCAGGGCGTCACGCCTGCGTCCCCCGCGGCCCGACTCCTCCTCCACAGCCACCAACCGCGCCGAGTTGTCAACATAACGGCGTCGACCCACCCCATCGAGTTTGGATCGGCGCATGCTGGCTGCATGAACATCGAGTGCCCGCCCTGGCTAAAGGCCTCCACGAGTCCGTGGACCACTGAGGAACTCGCCGAGCGAAACGTCAGCGATCGGCAGATTGCCCGGTTCGTCCAGGGCGGAGATCTGGTCCGGTTGCGACGCGGCTGTTACCTTTCCGGCCAGCTCTGGCAGCAACAGTCGCTTGAGACCCGGGCCCTGCAACGCATCTACGCTCATCATCACGCGCTGCTGCCCACAACACGGAGGGGGATGGTGTACAGCCATACCTCGGCTGCCCGCATCCATGGCCTACACCTGTGGAAGGTTGATGACCTCGTCCACCTCACCCAGGGGTTTCCGACCAGCCCACACGGGCATGGTCCGGACGTCCGGGCCCATTACTCGTCACTGTCACCCCAGGACGTTTCCTCCGGGAAGGGCCTGCGAATCACAGCCCTGGAGCGCACCGTGGTGGACTGTGCCCAAATACTTTCCTACCGCCAGTCGCTCATCATCGTCGATCACGCACTGCAACTCGGCGGAAACCAGTCCCTGATGCAGGACATCGCCTTGCAGCTCTCCGGCCACAAGGGCATCGCCAACGCTCGGGCGATCACCGCCAGAGCCAGCGCTTTGGCAGAGTCCCCGGGCGAGACCTTGACCAGACATTTTCTCCACCGGATGGGGCTGCCGATGCCGGAGGAACAGGTCTCTGTCCGGACCAGGCACGGCGATCACCGGCTCGACTTTGCCTGGCGGGAGCTTCTGTTGGCCCTTGAGTTCGACGGCAGGATCAAGTATTTCGACTTCTCCCCGACGCAGGAGGTGCTGTTCGAGGAGCGCCGCCGGGAAAAGGCCTTGATGGAGGACGGCTGGCAGTTCATCCGCATCGAATGGGCGGACCTCTTCCGTGAGGCAGAGCTTAAGGCACGCATCCTGGTGGCTCTGCACCGCGCGAGCTCATTGCACCGGAAAAGTGCGTGACCTGCAGACGGGTGGCCGCCCCACCACTCGTCTGCGGCTCCGGCACTTTTCCGGGGTGAGCGTGAGACCGGGACCGTTAGGACGCGGCGTAACTCGGTTCGCGCTTTTTGATGGCCTTGATGACCAGCGTCGTGACCGGCACGAACAGCACCTCGATCAGGGTTTTGTACAGAAAGCCGAAGAGCAGGTAATTGAGGAACCCGCTGAAGGTGGTGATACCAATAACCGACGCAGCAATGGCACAAAAAATCAGGGTGTCAGCGAACTCGCCGACCACTGTCGAGCCGAGCAGCCGGCCCACTAGACCGCGCTCGCCGAAGCGCCCCTTCATTTTGACCAGGACCCAGGCGTTGAGGGTCTGACCGACGGCGAAGGCCAGGAGGGAGGCAAGCACAATTAAGGGAACCGGTCCGAGCGCTCCTTCCAGGGCAGCCTGCTTCGAGGTGCCGAAGTCGTCGTCGAACCCGGGCAGGGCGATGATGACCAGGTAGCAGAGCGAGGCGAACGCCGACAATACAAAGGTCACGATGATCGCCAGCCGGGCGGCTTTGAAACCGTACACCTCGCTGATGACGTCGCCGAGGATGTAGGCCAGCGGGAAAAGGAAGAATCCGCCGTCGGTGATGATGCTGAAGTCACCAATAATCGGACCGATCAGCACACCCTTGGAGGCCCCGATATTGGACAGCAGCACGACGACGGCGAGGGTCGCCAGCATGATCGCGAAGTAGGTACTGCCCGAGGAGGCGAATTTGGCGCGGGTTTTTTCCTGCAGTTGAGTCAACGTCATCTCATTCATCGAAGTGGTTCGCGGACACGATTGGGTCCGCTGTATTAGCACTGATGCCCGGCTGCCCCCGGGCAGTCCAATTCTGCCACGCCCGCGGTGCGCCCTGAACTGGCCGCCCCGCCCGAAAGTAGGCAGACTGTACAAATGCCCCTAACTCATTCCGCCCCCGCAGTGACTCTCACCATCGCCGGATCCGAGGCGACCGGTGGCGCTGGCGCCCAGGCGGACCTCAGGACCTTCCAGGAACTCGGCGTTTTCGGCATCGCGACGCTGACCTGCATCGTGTCGTTCAATCCGAAGGACAACTGGAACCATCGTTTCGTGGCGGTCGAGCCGCAGGTCATCGCCGACCAGTTGGAGGCAGCCCTGACCTGTTACCCCGTGGAAACCGTCAAGATCGGCATGTTGGGTACTCCGGCAACCATTGACACTGTTGCGACGGCGTTGAAGAGCCAGCAGTGGCGCAACATCGTGCTGGACCCGGTGCTGATCTGCAAGGGCCAAGAGCCCGGCGCCGCGCTCGACACGGATCAGGCGCTGAAGGCAAACATTCTCCCGCTCGCAACTGTTGTCACTCCCAACCACTTCGAGGCTGAGTCGTTGTCGGGCATGACCATCAACAGCATCGAGGATCTGCAGGAGGCCGCCAAACGGATCCATGAGATCAGCGGCGCCGTCGTCGTCGCCAAGGGCGGCATCCGCCTGGAAGGTGAAAACGCCGTCGACGTCTACTTCGATGGCACTACCCTGGAGCTGCTGTCAGCCCCGAAGGTCGGCGAAGTAGCTGTCAGCGGCGCGGGCTGCACCCTCGCCGCCGCCATTGCTGCGGAACTGTCCAAGGGCGCCAGTCCTCTTGATGCGGCTCGAACAGCCAAGAGTTTCGTGACCGAGGCGATTCGTCACAGGTTGTCCTCGCAGGCACCATTCGATGCAGTCTGGCAGGGCGGCGCCGCCGGGATCCCGGCATGAGGGTAGCGATTCTGGGCGATATCGGACAGCGCATTTACCACGTCGGTGATGATGCAATGACTCATGCCGCCGTGGATGAACTCGCAGCCCGCGGCATCAAGGACGTTGTCCTGCTCAGCCGGAACGCAGCTGACACGACCGGTCGGTTCGGCACCGAGGCAGCGCCGACCATCGAATTTCCGTGGCCGTACGCCGACTACCAGCATTACCTCAACGAGATACTCTCACTCCTCAACGGCGAGCCTCATAGCCTTGCCGACAACGACCAGGTGCACGGGCTCATCGAGACCATCCGCGGCTGCGACTCAGTGCTGATCGCAGGGGGCGGCAACATGAACTCGGTGTACGGCTGGCTGCTCTACGAACGCGCAGCCGTCACCGCAATTGCGCGGCACCTCGGCAAGGCAGTGGTGATTGCTGGCCAGACTATCGGGCCTATGCTGTACGGCGCTGACCGTGAAGTGGCAGTACAGATGCTCTCCCGCGCCGCTCTGGTAGGTGCACGTGAGGACAGTTCGCTCGGCCTCGGACGGGAGTTGGCAGGATCCAGCGTGGTGCGGTGCCTTGACGATGCTTCCTTCCTCGCGTCCAACACCGCCGCCCGGCAGCAACCCGACGACGGCGGTCACCCGCCGGGAAGCACCCCACCTGTGGCCTCCTATATCGTTGGCACCTTCGCCGGCAACACTGGCGCCTGTCCCCGCGACCTGTTCGTAACGGCCGTCGCGAAAGCCCTGGACGACGCGGCCGACCTCACCGGCCTGCCGGTCCTTCTCCTGCCCCACATGGCTGTTGAGGGTGAGGGCGGCATCGATGAAGCAATACACGCGGAGATTGCAGCGGCGATGACTTCCTCCGTCCAGTCACAACCCATCGCGTCGGCGCGCGACACCGCAGTCCTCACCTCCCGGGCAGCCCTGGTGGTCACGTCGCGGTATCACCCGGTGGTTTTCGCTCTCGACGGCGGCGTCCCCACGGTTGCCTTGTCCCTCGATGAATACAGCGACGTGCGGTTGCGTGGGGCCCTCGCCAACTGGGGCCTGGCCGACTTCGCTCTGCCCCTGCCGTCAATGCTCGACGGCACGATCGGGCAGGCCCTCCGTGAGGCCTGGCAACGCCGCACAGACATAGCGGAACAGGTGCAGTCTCTCCGACCCCAGAAGCTCACCGAATCTTCCGCCTGGTGGGACTCAGTGGTTGGGACCCTGCAAGGCAAGCCAGCCAAGGTTCAGTCGCCGTTGCCGCACCGCCAATGGGTCCCACGGGGAACTTGGTCCGCAGCCGCCGACACGGCGCGGGTGGTGTTCCTCCCGATGGCGGCAGAATTGGCTGACCTCCGCAAAACCCGCGAGCACCTTGAGGGGGAAGCCGCCGCCGCCCGGGACGAGCTGCAAGGCTGGTTCAATTCCTCCAGTTTCAGGCTGGTCCGCAAACTAGCCTCCCTACGTACGCGGTTCCGACCGCGCAAAGCCGTCTAAGGACTTTCAGTGACACTCCCTCCTTCTCCCTCAGTCGCCGTTATCATGCGGTCCCGGAACCGGTCGGTGCTGCTGGACCGCGCACTGCGCGATCTCCTCGGCCAGTCCATGACCCAGTGGACCCTCGTCGTCGTGAACGACGGCGGCGACCGCGCCGAAGTGGACCCGGTGGTGGACCGCTACCGCTTGCAGCTCGGCGATCGGGTCCAGGTCATCCACCATGACGTGGCGCGCGGAATGGAGGCAGCCTCCAATGCCGGCATCAAAGCGTCGGACTCCGAGTTCATCGCCATCCACGATGACGACGACGAATGGCACCCTGAGTTCCTCGAACGGACCCTGGCTTATCTGGCGCACCACGACGACGCCGGCGTGGCTGTCCGCACCGAACTGGTCTTCGAGCGGATCACCGACGGGACAATCGAAGAAATTAGCCGGGAGATTTTCCAGCCGCAGCTGCAGTCAATCACCTTGTTTGATACTCTCCGGCACAACCGGTGCGTCCCCATTTCGCTGCTTTATCGCCGTTCAGTTCATGACCGGATTGGCTATTACAACGAATCCCTCTCGGTAGTGGGCGACTGGGAATTTCAGCTCCGCCTGCTCCAGCAGCACACGCTGGGTTTCCTCGATGAGGAGCCGTTGGCGTTCTGGAACCAGCGAAAAGACGCGACCGGAGACCTCGGGAACAGCGTGATCGTTGGTGACGCCGAGCACAGGCGGCTGGATCAGTTGGTGCGCGAGATCCACCTCAAAGAGCACGTCAGCCAGTCAGGGCTGGGCTCACTGCTTTACCAGACGTCCTATCAGCAGCGCGAGTTCGACCACCTGCATCACCGGCAGAACTATTCGGAAGACCTCCTGCGCCAGATTCTCGAATCCAACAACCGGCTGGCCGAACGGGTGCAGCGGCTTGAGGAAGCAGTCAGTGACGCTAGCCTCGTCTCGCTGATGAGGCGTCGCTATCGCCAGCTTAAAAGCAGAATACTGGGGCGCTAGAAGCCCTGAATAGTCATCGATTTCACACCGCGTGGGCCTGCTCAGGGAATTACCAGGAAATTGCCTAACTTAACTAAGTTTTTTGTGTGGTAGCCGTTGACTTGTGACTGATCACACAGAAAGGTAGTACCGGTGGAGGGGGTCGGGCAACCGGCATCCACTGTTCAACTACTGCTGACGCAACTTGTTCATTCAGGGAACGTCACTCACATCTGTCATGGCCGTGTCAGCAGTACTTGCGGGGAGCTAATCACAGGTCTCAGCGGGTGGTCATGACTGAGCCTCACTAAGGAGAAGTATGAGCAAGTCATACCACCGGAATACGGGGAAGGCTGTGTTGGCATCGCTAACTGGCCTTGTTCTGGCTTCCAGCATGTGGGCGCCTGCTTCGGCTCTGGAATCACCGTCATCGGGTGAACCCACAGCCGAGGGAATTGAGCTCCAGGCAGTACCCGATCTTAAGGTCAGCAGGGATCTGGCGGATCGGACAGGCCCCACAGCGGCCTATATCCAGTTCGCAGGAAAAGGCGCCTTCGAACAAACGCAGCCGGTAGCGGTTCGCAATGGAATTCAGTCCCCCGTCGATCGGACCAACGATGTTCTGAACATCAGGGCCGGAATTCAGGCCCAGGCCGATGAGGTAGCGGCCGAGGCGTCAGCCTCGCAGCTCTACACCACCACCAACACCATCCCTGGTGTTGCCATTCAAGGTGACGCCGAGGCAATCAAGGCACTTGCTGCCCGCCCCGACGTCGTGAAGATCACCGGTATTGTGCCGAAGACCGTGACCAACAAGGGCGCGGACATCGACACCCGCGCGCTTGATGCCTGGACCGCACGCGATCAGACCGGCGACGGCATCACCGTTGCCGTGCTGGACACCGGACTTGATTACACCCACTCCGGTTTCGGCGGCCCGGGCACGATCGAGGCCTTCGAGCAGGCGCAGGCAGACCTGGTCCCAGACCCAGCTCTCTTCGACGCCGCTAAGTTTGTGGGCGGCTACGACCTGGTGGGCGACGACTATGACGCCGGTGACCCCGACAATGACATTCCTCAACCAGACCTCAACCCCCTCGACTGCCAGAGCCACGGTTCGCACGTCGCCGGTACCTCTTCGGGCTACGGCGTCAACGACGACGGCTCCACTTTTGACGGCGATTACGCCACCCTCGACGCCGACGGCGTCAACGCCATGCGGATCGGTCCCGGCTCGGCTCCCGAATCCCAGCTGGTCGCCCTCCGGGTCTTCGGCTGCACGGGTTCCAGCGCAGTTGTCGGTTCAGCACTCGACTTCGTGCTGGACCCGAACGGTGACGGCAACTTCGACGACCGCGCTCAGGTTGTCAACATGTCACTCGGCGCGGCATTCCCCGCCTATGACGATCCTGAAAACGACATCGTTAACGCTCTGACGGCTCAGGGCGTCCTTTCCGTTGTCTCCTCAGGCAACAGCGGCGACGTCTACGACATCGGCGGCTCCCCAGGCAGCTCAGAGTCCGCCCTGACCGTCGCCGCAAGCGTCGGTTCGCAGATCACCCTCGACCGGGTTGACGTGCTCGCACCTGACGACGTCGTCGGGCAGGCTGCTGGCCAGTACAGCGTCAACTACGACTACTCCACGGCCACTGAGGAAGAGCTCACGGGCACGGTTGTCAAGGCTGATCCCGCCAACGCGTTCGGTTGCCAGCCCTTCGCACCGGGCACCTTCGACGGTGAATGGGTCTGGCTGCAGTGGGAAGAGGATGGAACATTCCCTTGCGGATCCGTTACCCGCTTCAACAACGTTGAAGCCGCAGGCGGAGCAGGTGTGGTCCTCGACTCGCCCCGCTCAGTCTTCGAGTCCGGCATCGGCGGCAACGCCACCATTCCCGGCGTCCAGTTCAACGCCGAATTCTCCGAGCAGCTGGAACCAGCAGCAGAAGCTGGCACCCTTGAAGTTCGTCTCGATTCCGGTTACCAGGCAACTGCCGGCGGCAGCTCCGACGCACTCGACACGCTCGCAGCTTTCTCCTCCCGCGGGCTGCACGGCTCCAACGGAGTTGTGAAGCCCGATGTAGCAGCCCCCGGCGTCTCAACTGGTTCGGTCCAGGTTGGCACGGGAACCGGCGCATCGGTCAAGAGCGGCACCTCAATGGCAGCCCCACACGTGGCTGGCATCGCTGCACTGCTGTACGCAGAGACCAACTTCAACCCGTATGAGATCAAGTCCATGATCATGAATACGGCCATCGCCGATCTGGTGACAGCCGATGGCGTCGAGTACGCCCCGAACCGCGTAGGTTCCGGACGCGTCGACGCCGTATTGGCACTGGACACCCCGGTCCTGGCCTACTCGACAGAACAGCCATCGCTCACCTCGGTGAACTTCGGCGTTCTGGAGCTTGGCAGCGAAGCGATGACCATGACCAAGCAGATCACCGTGGAAAACAAGTCGGACGACGTGATTCGCTACAGCGCCTCCTACCTTGAGGCGTCAACGATGCCAGGCGCCGAGATCAGTGTGACGCCGCAGGTGCTTGCGCCTGAAACGCTCACCAATGCCTTCGATGTTCCAGCCAACGGCACGGCAACTGTCGACGTCACGCTGACCATTGATGATCCAGCCGCCCTGGCGAAGACGATCGACCCGGCTGCTGAGGAGACTCAGTTCGGCGTCGCCCGTCAGTACCTTGCCGATGTGTCGGGCCGCGTGCAGTTCGCGAGTGAAGTGAACACGCTGCGTGTTCCCGTCTACTCAGCACCGAAGCCCACATCGGAAATCTCGGCTGGCGCCCAGATCATGTTCGAGAACGCCTCAACCCTTGAGAGCTCAGTAGTGCTTGAGGGCCGCGGCCTGCTGCAGGGTGGATCGGATTCGCGCTATGCATCGCTCGTGACCCCGCTGGTTCTTGGCGCTGAAAGCCCCCGGGCCGACGAGCGTCCGCTGGAGTCCCTGTACTCCCTGGACCTCCGCTCGGTTGGTGCTGCATCAACGGTTCCGGCAGTTGTCGCAGCCGGCGGCGAAGCAGAAGAGGGTTACCTGAACCTCGGTATCAGCACCTGGCAGAACTGGGCTCAGCTGGGTGGCAATAGCCAGGTTGCAGTTGAACTGGATCTTGACGGTGACACCGAAGCCGACATGGTGGTCATCACCCTGCGCCTCGACGACCTGGACATGATCCTGTTCGAGGTGGCACCGGTGCTTGACGATGGCTCGCTGGGCCAGGGTGACAGCCTGTACTTCGCCAACGGCGTCGACGGCAGCCTGGACACGAACACCTTCGACACCAACGTCATCACTCTGCCTGTCCCGGTTGCTGACCTGGGCCTGGACCTGAGTGCTTCGGCTCCGATCCAGTACCGCGTCTCCACCGCCAGCCCGTTTAATGTGGACGAGGATGGCAACACCGCGGGATCGGTCGACGAGACCGAGTGGATTGACTTCAACGTCACCGAGCCTGAGCTGTGGTTCGAAGGCGACACCCCCGACACGGTATTCATTGCCGCCGAGGGTACAACGATTGGCGTCAACCGTCAGGAAGGCGTCACCGACGCCCGCGCATTGTTCCTGCACCACCACAACGCAACGGGCCTGAAGGATGAAATCCTCGACATGCAGGTTGACCAGCTCCGGTTCCCGGATGTTGCGGGCAATGAGCATGAGGAGGCCATCAACTGGCTGGCTGACCAGGGGCTGACCACCGGCTACCCGGATGGCACCTACCGTCCGCTGGCCTCGATCAACCGCGACGCCATGGCGGCGTTCCTCTACCGCCTGGCTGGTGAGCCTGCCTTCGCAGAGCCCACCACCTCTCCATTCGCTGACATCACTCCTAGAACCCAGTTCTACAAGGAGATGGCGTGGATGGCCGAAACCGGCCTGTCGACCGGCTACAGCGATGGCACCTACCGTCCGCTCGCTCCCGTCAACCGTGACGCGATGGCGGCCTTCATGAACCGCTTCGCCGGCGAGTACTGCATCATCGCCGACGCAGCGGATTACGTTGCACCGCAGGTTGCACCGTTCCCGGACGTTCCGGTGAACGATCAGTTCCACCGGGAGATCTCCTGGATGGCCGAGAACAACATCACCCAGGGCTTCGACGACGGCGAGTACAAGCGCCTTCAGCCGGTCGCCCGCGACGCGATGGCAGCCTTCATCCAGCGTCTCGATGGTTACACCGAGGACAACGGCGGCTGCAACCCGTAACCACGGATAGCAAACGCTAGACACAAAAAAGTGGTGGCGAACCGGGGACAAGGGGGTAACACCCCTTTTTCCCAAACAGAACGCCACTGAGGGCTCACATGCGGGGTC
>NZ_JBTNDD010000013.1:0-89682 GCF_054511195.1 Arthrobacter sp. Sr33
GTGAGTGGTGTCGACCCGTCCAAACCCACCCCCGACGGGGGGGGGGCCCCGGGTATCCGCGGGGGGCCGCACCTAGGATCAAGGTCCGCATCCTGAAATGCGATCCAGATAAACCTCACAACCTGTTGGCTAGAACACCCGCATCGCAATCTCGGCGGGATCGTTCAGCAGCGACTCAATCTCGTCGTCCAGCCGGACGAGCGTGATCGAGGCGCCAGCCATGTCCAATGACGTGCAGTATTCGCCCACATAGCTGCGCCCGACGGTGATTCCCTTGGCGGCCAACTGCTTGTGGGCCTGCCCGTAGAGCAGATACAGCTCGCTGATCGGGGTGCCCCCGAGGCCGTTCACCATCAGGGCCACGCGGTCGCCGTCCTTGAACGGCAGGTCGCTAACCACCGGCTCAAGAATTTCGTCAACGATGTCATTGGCGGGCATCATCTTGGCCCGACGCCGGCCCGGCTCACCGTGGATGCCTACCCCCACCTCGATCTCGTCCTCGCCTAGTTCGAAGAGCGGGCTTCCCTTCGCTGGCGGTGTGCAGGCGGTCAGTGCCACACCCATGGTACGGGTCACCGAGTTCACCTTCTCGCCGATCCGGATCACCTCGTCAAGGTCCGCGCCGCGCTCGGCCGCGGCAGCCACCGCCTTGATCACGAAGAAGTTTCCCGCGACTCCACGCCGGCCGATGGTGTAGGTGGAGTCCTGCACCGAGACGTCGTCGTCAATGAACAGCGTCTTCACGTTCACGCCTTCGGCGGCGGCCATCTCCTGGGCCATGTCGAAGACCATTCTGTCGCCGGTGTAGTTATTTACCAGCAGCAGCACGCCCTTTGGGGAGGCAAGTAGCTTGGTGGTTTCGAAGACGTAGTCGAACGGGGGCGCAGCGAACACGTCACCCGGGCAGGCGGCGTCGAGCATCCCCTTGCCTACAGCCATCACGTGGGCCGGCTCGTGGCCGGAACCAGATCCCTGAACGATGGACACCCTATTCTCGTTGGGGCTATCGGACCGCATGATGAGGTTGTATTCCGGCACATACCTCAGCGTCTCAGGATTGGCCAGTGCCAATCCCTCGAGCATTTCCGGAACAAACTGCTTGGGATCATTGACAAACTTTTTCATCTGGGCTCCACATCGTTGTGTTGAATTGAAGGTCAAGGAACGGGCTAACGTGCTGCCCATTCGTCGGTCAGTCGTTCGATCATGATGGCTATTGCCACCGCACCGGCGTCGGGCGAGCCGATGCTCCTTTTTCCGCTGTAGCTGGCCCGGCCCCGCCTGGCTTCCAGGGAACTGGTGGCGTCGGCTGCGGCCCGGGCGGTGTCGCAGAAGACTTTGAGGCAGCCGGCGGCGTCAGTTCCCTTGCTGAGTTCGCGTTCCAGCTCGTCGGTCGCCGGGACAATCGCGTCGAGGAGAGTCTTGTCCCCGAGCTCGGCATTTCCCCGCGCCTTGATGCCGTCGGTTGCACCGCGTAGCATCGCGACGACCGTGGCGCCGTCCATGGTCCCCGATGCCTTTGCTGCGGCGGACGCCCGCAGAAAGGCCGTCCCCCACAGAGGGCCGGAGGTTCCGCCAATTCGGCTGGAGATGGCCAGCGCAATCTGCTGCAGAAAAGTGGCAGGGTCGTCGCGCTTGAAGGTATCCCAGTCGGTCAGGACCTTTTCGAAGCCGCGAGCCAATGAGTAGCCCAGGTCGCCGTCGCCGACGACTGCGTCAAGGTCACCAAATTCCTGCTCCTTCTCCACAGCCGTATGCGCAATGGAGCGGACCACAAATTCGACGTTCTCAAGGTCGGTGGATGTCATGATGCCTCCGGGTGGGTTGTGACGGACGGTGAATCCAGTAGCTGTTGGAGAGTTGAGAGGGAGACGACGTCATCCACCTCAACGCCGAGCGGGCTGGCGAGCACCTCGGCGGACTCACCAGGGTCCCCGAGCGAAGTGACCACCAGGGACGCCCCGGTGAAATCTTCGGAGCGCGTGAAACTGCTGACGGTGACCACTGTGCGGAGGCCAGCGGCCACTGCCGCGCGGAGTCCGTTTGAGCTGTCCTCGACCACCACGACGTCGTCGGTGCTGAGGCCGAGGTCCTCAAGTGCGAGCAGATAAATGTCGGGCGCCGGTTTCTTGCGCGGCACCACGTCCCCTGCGAAGACGGCGAAATGGGCGGCGAGCTCCTTCCCGACGGCGTGGGTGAGCACCGCCCGAACCGCGGGTTCCGCGGAGGTGGAGGCGACAGCAAGGCCCCAACCGGCGTCGTGCGCCTCCTGAACCAACCGGGCGATTCCACGCCGTGCGGGCATGACGCCTCCGTCCACCAAATCCGTATAGATGGCGGTTTTGCGTTTGTGCCAGGCGAGAATCGCCGTGTCCTTCGCGTCGTCGTCGTGCAGCCCAAGCTGACTGCTCACGTCGTCGGTGAGAATGCTTCGCATGCGTTCCTTGCCGCCGCCAATCTTCACCTTTTCCGCATAGTCATCGACGCTCCAGTGCACAGGTACCGAAAATTCCTCGAAGGTGCGGTTGAAGGCCGGGAGGTGGCCAAATTGTTCGGTGTCCGCGAGCACACCGTCGCAGTCAAAAATCAAGGTGGGCATGACTGGTTACCTGCCCTTCCCAGCACTGCCGAACTGTTCGGCCAGCTCCTTGACCATGTCGATCACGTCTCCACGGGTGTGCTTGAAGAGCGACGGCGGGTCCCATTTGTTGTTCTGTTCGGCCTGCTTCAGGAAGGTCAGGCTGGACTGCATGAACGTTTCTTTCAATGCCGTGGAGATGTTCACTTTGGCGCAACCCCGGGCGATCAGGTCCTGGAACTGTTCAGGGCTCAGCCCACTTCCGCCGTGCAGGGCAATGGGAATGGAGCGTGCCTGAACAATCTCGGTCACCCGGTTGACGTCCAAAACGGGGGCGGCCTTGTACGTACCGTGGGCGTTGCCGATGGACGGTGCGAAAACATCGATCCCGGTGGCGTCGATAAAGGTTAACGCTGTCTCGAGACTTTGCTGCTTCGACACCTCATCAGAGCCGTGGTCGTCCTCAACGCCGGTGATGGCCTCGATTTCGCCTTCCACCTGGGCGCCGTAACTTCGGGCCTCCCGGACCACTTCGATGGTCTGGCGTTGGTTTTCCTCGACCGGAAGCTCTGATGCGTCAAACAGCACTGAGTTCCAGCCGGCCTTCAGGCACTCGGTCACCACCTCGCGGTCCGGGCAGTGGTCGAGGTGAAGGGTCACCGGCACCTCGATCCCGCGGGTCAGCGACTCCCACATCTCAAACAAGACCCGGGAGCCGATGCTCCGCACGGTCTTCACCGATGTCTGCAGGATCACCGGAGAGTTGCATTCCACAGCTCCCGCGAGCACAGCCTCCATAGTCAAATCATTGAATACGTTTATTGCCGGCACCCCGTAGCGCGCCGAAAATGCCGGATCAACAATATCTTTCAAGGGCACAACACCCACGTCAAACCTCCTTGGTAGGTGGATTACACGGTAGGCGAGAACTCCTGGGCCTGGATATGAGGGAACACCCTCCCCCACATGGGGGTAATCACTACTTGGCAAGCCGACAGATGCCAGCAACGCTGTCCTCAGCACAGAGTTGTGCTGAAAATGTCGAGGAAGAGGAAGCTCATGGCAACTGGAACCGTGTTGGAGACTGTCACCCTGGAAGAGGCCCGCCGCGTGATCGACGCCGCAGCCGAGAAGGCCACAGAGATTGGCCAGCCCATGGATATCGCAGTGGTCGATGCTGGCGGCAACCTGAAGTCGCACGTCCGAATGGACGGCGCGAATATCGGCAGCATCACCATCGCGATCAATAAGGCCTACACCGCAATCGCCTTCCAGTGCGAAACCGGAGTCCTCCAGGACATGACCAGGCACGATGGGCCCATCTTCGGTCTCAGCGACGCCCACGGTGGCCGGCTCGTGGTGTTCCCGGGTGGCATTCCACTCGTGCGGGATGGAAGCATCGTGGGTGCGATCGGCGTGTCCACGGGATCGATTGACCAGGATCAGCAGGTGGCCGAAGCTGGCGCCGCCGCGTTCTCTGCGGTGCCGGTGTTCTGACTCCAGGTGTTCTGACGCCCAATGTTCTGACTCCAGGTGTTCTGACTGCCGGCCGCCTCGCCAGGAGCACCCAGACAAAAGGGCATCCGGGCGAAGGGGTCTCCGGGTAAAGACGCACCCGGGCAAGGACGCACTCGGGGAAGGTCCCGAAGGGGTAGCCCGAATTAGAACGTGCATGCATCGCATCCAGTGCATGCACTTGGCTGATCAGAGAATGCATGCATCGCATGCAGTGCATGCACTTTTTCTGCACACACCCCTCCCACACCGTCGAGTCAGCGCTGCCGCCTTGGGGGCATCCCGAACGGTGACCAGTTGGCCAGCACCCGCGCCATCAGGGCTGGATCGACGGATCCACCCGACACGACCGCCGCGACCGTTGCACCGCGCGGCGCCAGGTCGTGCATCCAGGCTGCGGTGGCGACGGCGCCGGACGGTTCGGCGACGAGGCGTCCCTCCACCGCGATGTGACGCACCGCCGCAAGAATTTGTTCCTCGGAGACGGTCACGACGTCGTCGACGTAGCGCCGGATGTGTTCCCAGGGGTGGACGCCGACGGCTGGCGTCCGGAGCCCGTCCGCGACCGTGCGGTAGGTGAGCTTGGTGTCCCAGGTGATGCGGCGCTGCTCGCGCAGGCTTTCGGCAGCGTCGGCCGCGAGTTCGGGTTCGACGCCGATCACCTGCACCTCGGGGCGCAGCGACTTGATGGCAGTCGCGATTCCGGAAATGAGCCCGCCACCCGAGATGGGAACAAGGACGACGTCGAGGTCGGGCAGTTGCTCGATGAGCTCCAGGCCGACCGTGCCCTGACCGGCGATGATACGGACGTCGTCGTAGGGCGGTACCTCAACGTAGCCGTGTTCGGCAGCGAGTTCCACGGTGCGGCTGTCCCGTTCAGATGCTGGCACGAGCACCACTTCGGCGCCGAGCGCGCGAACGGCTGCCACCTTGGTGGGCGGGGCGGCGTCGGGCATGACGATGACGGCGTGCAGGTCGAGCCGTTTGGCCAGCCAGGCGACGGCGCGGGCGTGGTTGCCTGAGGACTGGGCGATGATGCCGCGTTCTCGGGACTCATCGAGTACCTGGGAGATGGTGTTGTAGGCGCCGCGGAGTTTGAAGGCGCCGGTCGGCTGCAGGGACTCGGCTTTCAGGTGCAGGATGTCGGACGGGCGGTCCGGATGAGGCAGCGCGATGATCGGGGTCCGGAGCACCAGGTCCTGGATTCGGTCGGCGGCGGCTCGGATGTCGTCGAGAGTAACCAGCTGGGTTTCGGTGCCCGAGGTTGGCTTGTCTGTTGTGGCATAGGCGTTATCCATAGCTGGATCTTACGCGGTGGTGTCGGAGCGGCAACCGCTATTCGCAGCCCACCCCGTCGCCGTCTCGGTCCAGATGGGTGCCGTAGCCCGGCTGCCCCCGGTATACCGGCGCGGCTCCCGCATTCCGGGCGGCCGTGCAGTTTTCGTAGTAGGCCGCAGGGGCTGGGACGGGAACCGGTTCAGGCACGGGTGCGGGTGCTGGGGCAGGTGCGGGCGCTGGTGCTGGGGCAGGGGCAGGCGCGGGTGCGGGTGCTGGGGCGGATGCTGGCGCTGGTGCTGGTTCCGGCGTGGCGACGGGCGCGGCCTGGCTGGTGGGTGCCATCGTGTCGGAGCAGTCAGCGAGAACTCGGGCCATGGCGTCGCGCTCGGCCTGGGTGACCCAGAGCGTATAGGTGGCTTTCACCGAAATCTGCCGGGCCACATACTCACAGCGGAACGATTGGTTGGGCGGCAGCCAGGTAGCGGCGTCGCCCGCTCCCTTTTGAGCGTTGGTGGGACCGTCTGTCGCCTGGAGGTTCAGCGGATCGTTGGCGAAGGCAAGCCGCTGGCCGGCGCTGAGCTGCTGGGCGCCCTTCTGCCAGGCATCGGACAGTGCCACCACGTGGTCGATCTGGACGTCGATGCTAGTGGACTGCCCCCGGAGGAAGTCAATGGTGGTGCCGGTATAGGGGTCGTCGAGGATACCCGATTGGACCTTACACGGCACCGAATTGGCGTGAACGATCGCTGTCAGGTCCCTGTTGAGCATGTCGTTGCGGGTGTCGCAGCCGTTGCGGTCGACGTCGGCCCAGGCTTGACCGAACTGGTCGCGGTCGTAACCGGTTTTTGGCGCCCGACCCTTCACAGCCAGGGTATCCAACAGATCGAGGGCACGAGTGCTGTACTCGGGCTGGCCTTCGGGTGCGCTCGGGTCGCCGTCCGCGGCAACCACGTCGGCACTGTCGAGCGGTGCAACATCCTGGCTGGGCGTCGGGGCCGGGGTGAGAGTCGGGGTGGCAGTCTCCCGGGGAGTGGCGGATGGGGTTGGAGACGCGGTGACGTCGTCGACCGGGGCCGAGGTGGTCTCTTCGGCGACCGCGGCGGGTGTGGTTTCGATCGGCGGTGCCAGGACCGCTCCGACCATGAAGGCGACCAGCGCCGCCGCCATGGTGATGGCACCCATCTTGCGGCCGGCGATGCCAGCCCATGACGGCCGATTGGTGACCACTACATAGAGACCCGTGAAGAACGCCACCAGACCTGCCATGATCACTGCGCCGCTGAGGCCGCTGCTCAGGAATCCAAGCACCAGGAGGAAGAGGCAGGCACCCGCCGCCACCGCCGTCGAAATCTTGATCTTCGACTTGTCCGTCGGCGGAGTGGATGGGGGCGGCGTGTTTGAGGCAGGCGGCAGCGACGGATAGTTCAAGTAGGTCCCCCAGATTTGTGAATGTCAGCGAAGTCTACCGGTGCCGTACTTGCGGTGACGGCGCCGAACCCGTGATGATGACATAGCGCATCAGCGCGAATGTTCGCCGGCGGTGGGGCGCCGACGGACACCCAGCGTCTGGATCCCGCGCCGCAGGAAGATCATCAGTTGTTGCATTTCCCGTCAACCAATACCGCCGCACACCGGCCTGCGCCAGCCGACGTCGCCCGATTGGGTGAGCTGTTGGACGACTCCGTGTGGGCGTTCAGCAATTGCCGGGTGGACACTCCAGGAAAACCAGTGGCAGAGGTCGATTGGCTGTTTTACAACACTACTCGTGGGGTATTCACCGTCTCGGAGTGGAAAGGCTTCACGTCCCGGGTTGCCGCTGTTACCGACACGGGTAAACCGTGGATCCTCCTGGACGGGACCGAAGCAGCCAACCCGATAGAACAGGTTTCAAAGCAACTCGATGCGGTGCGCGCGGTCCTTCGGAGTTCGGTGCGGCCGCGTTTCTTTCCCTTGGTCGGTACGTTGGACCTCAACCCCCAGCAGTGCGTCTACGCTCCGCAGGTGGGACCGGGTGTAACCTACGAGCGGCTCCGGTACGGTCGAGTGCACGGCACTCTGGATCAGCTTGCAGCTTCATTGGTGGAATCCCGAAAGGTACGGGTTCCCCTGCTTGTGGCCGATCCAGCGATCCTCGTGGAACTGGCAGATACCCTGGCGGACGTATTCCGTTGCACGGTGTCCAGGGCTGTCCGTCGAAAACTGACACTTCAACCGCCCAGGCACACACCGAATTCCACCCAACGAATCGTCGATATCCACCTCCAGCTCGCAGACCTTCACGGTGAATTGGCCCGGCTGATGGTGGAACAGTCTGCGTCGCACGAGGCAGCGCCTTCCCCCGTCGCTGAGACTCCTGTGCCAGTCGAGGTACCTGCCTCAAGGAAGGCGACCGCACCACAACAAGCGGCCAAAGCACCGAAAGTTTCCGAGTTCCAGGTCATGAAGACCCACCTGGACAGGCATCTGAGGAGCGTCGGCAATGAACCCCACGCAGTAGTTCACGGTCTGACACGGGCATGGGCCGCTGCCCTGAAGGACCCGAAAATGGAGCGCAGCGGAGCCGTCAGCCACGCCCTGTTCGGTTCGGTGGCGACCGAGCGGGTCAAGCACATCGGTCCCCTCAAGAAACTGCTGGGTGCCAGCGTTTCCGTCTGGTGTCTTGAGCAAGCCCGTGCCGCAGGCCTAAGAGCCGAGCCTGATCCCAAGCGTTCTTCCCATCTTCTACTGTCCCGGACCTGAACCCACGCGGTTAAGCCTCTGCGGCGCAAACCAAGCTTTGGTCGACCCCGTCATTTCCTTGACTGTAGAGACCGCGTCCGGTTGAATCACTGTACAGACTAGTGACACGAGTCACCAACCCTGTCTGACACCCTCAACGGAGAGAACGGTCAACACATGTCTCCTACGCCTCCCTTTCAAAGTCGAGCCCACCGGCCTTCTGCCACCGGGCGATCACGTCCCATGATCCCCACCCTCCTGGCTGCCGGTCTGACTGCTGCGCTCCTGGTGGCTCCAGGTCCTGCCGCAGTTGCCTCCCCCGCCGACGTGCAGGATAAAAAGTCCAAACATCTGCCCGCCGTGCCGGATCTCGGTCCGAACGTGACGGTTTTCTCGCCCACAATGCCCGTCGAAGACATCCAAGCCACGGTTGATGCTGTCAACGCCCGCCAGATCGACGACGAAATGGGCACCAACCGCCAGTCCCTGCTTTTTCTGCCCGGCACCTATGGCACCGACGAGAAACCACTGCAGTTCAAGGTGGGCTACTACACCGAGGTTGCCGGCCTCGGTCAGTCACCGACCGATGTCACCATCAACGGCAAGATCGAGGTATATAACCGCTGTCTTGAGGACAACGGCACCAGCAACTGCATCGCCCTCAACAACTTCTGGCGCACCCTCTCTAACCTGACCCTCCAGGTGAACGGTGCAGGCCAGGACGGGTGCCGTGCAACCGCCAACTTCTGGGCCGTCTCCCAGGCCGTCTCGCTGCGCCGCGTCAACGTCACCGGCGGAACGCTTTCCCTGATGGACTACTGCACTGCCGGGCCGCAATTTGCCAGCGGTGGATACATGGCTGACTCCAAGGCCAACGACATCATCAATGGTTCCCAGCAGCAGTGGTTCACGCGCAACAGCGAAATCGGCTCCTGGTCCAACGGTGTGTGGAATGCCGTGTTTGCCGGTGTCGACGGCGCCCCGGCGGACAGCACCTTCCCCACTCCTCCGTACACCACCCTCGAAACAACCCCGGTCAGCCGCGAGAAGCCTTACCTTTTCGTTGACGACGACGGCGCCTATAACGTGCGGGTACCCTCCGCACAGATCGACTCCAGCGGGATTTCCTGGAAGGACGGAATCACCCCGGGCACCACCATCAAACTGTCCGATTTCTTCGTCGCGGACCCCTCGGACTCTGTCCAGACCATCAACAGCCAGCTCGCACGCGGCAAGCACCTCCTGCTAACCCCCGGGGTGTACGGCATCGACAACACTATTGCGATCAAACGGGCCAACACGGTCGTCCTGGGCATGGGTCATGCAACCCTGACCGCGAAAAACGGGGCGATGCCAATGCGCGTCGCCGACGTGCCCGGCGTCGTGCTGGCCGGTGTGACGATCGACGGTGGAGAGGTCAACTCACCCCTCCTGCTGCAGATCGGCACGAAGAACGGAAACAACAGCAGTAAGAAGAACGACCCGCTGAATCCCACCACCCTGAGTGATGTGTACTTCCGGATCGGCGGACCAAACGTCGGAAAGGCGGACCTCAGCCTTGAGGTCAACAGCGACAATGTCCTCATCGATCACATCTGGGCGTGGCGTGCAGATCACGGTATCGAGGGTACCTTCGGATGGGATGTCAGCACGGGCCGTAACGGTGTGATCATCAACGGTGACAACGTGACCGCCACGGGACTCTTCGTGGAGCATTACCAGGAGTACAACGTCATCTGGAACGGTGAAAACGGCCGGACGGTTTTCTTCCAGAATGAGCTTCCCTATGATCCTCCCAATCAGGAGGCCTGGCAGCACGACGGCGTGCTCGGGTGGGCCGGCTACAAGGTGGCCGACGACGTCACGAAGCACACCCTCTGGGGCGGCGGCTCCTACATTTTCACCAACGTGGATCCGACCATCCACGCAACCCGGGGCTTCGAAGTTCCGGACACAGCCGGTGTGCAGCTGAACCACATCCTCACCGTGAATCTCGGCGCGGGCACCATTGACCACGTCGTCAACAACACCGGGGCCCCGGTCAGCAACGACAACACGGGTATCCCCAGTTACGTGGTGCAGTACCAGTAGGTCCTGGACGGCGGCGCCCGGCTCAGACGAGTCACGCTGAGCCGCGAACCACCAGCACCATCCCGTCACCGGGGAAGGTTGGAGCCTCGTCCTCCGCCTGGTCACCCAGACCGGCGAGGACGAGGCCAGCCAGGTACCGTGCCTGTAGTTCGATGGATTGGGAGATGGTGGTGAGCGGCGGGTCGGCGAGACGGGCAGCCGGCGCGTCGTCAACCCCAACGACTGCCACCTGCGCGGGGCATGCGAGTCCGTGCAGCCGAAGCCCGGCCAGAATGGCGAGCGCGACGTCGTCGTTGTACGCGGCGATACCGGTCACCGGGTCCGGCCCCTCTCGCCAGGTACGCAGCGCTGCAGCGGCCGAGGCTGCCTCAAGGTCTACCGACAGCACTTCCGGCTCGGGCAGGCCGTGGTCCGCGCATTCACGACGGACGCCCTCCAACCGATCCGCTGCGAAATGCTCAACGCGGGAATCGGTGGGCCACGCATACGCGATCCGGTGTTTCCCGGAGGCAATGAGCTGCTGAGCCTGCAACTGTCCGATCCGTATCTGGCTTTCGGAGGGTCGAGACGGCGCCGGTCCCACCGCCTCCCCCTGGGTCCCCAACACCTGAATGCCGGCCTGGCGCATGGCCCGGAGATCGTCGTCGTCGAACGGTGCGAAACCAATCACCGCGCGCGGCGTGACGGCACGCCACAGATCCTGCAGCGGACGGTGTCCGCGGGCGTGGTGCACCAGAACTGAAAGGCCCCGCTCGGCAACTTCATCAGCGAGGTGATCCAGGAGTGTTTCGATCACCGGACCGATGGGCCAGTCCGGAAGAATGCACAGCACCAGGTCGCTGCGCCCGGTCTTCAGCGCCCGCGCTGCAGCCGACGGCGCGTAGCCGAGCCGCTTGGAGGTTTCCAGAACCCTCCGCCGCGTCTCTTCGGAGATACTCACGCCCTCGCGCCCCGTCAGTACATAGCTGACCGTGGTGCGCGAGACGCCGCTCTCGCGAGCCACGTCGGCACTGGTAATCCCCGCCATTCCGCTCTCCTCCGGACCGTAGTCCTGTCTTCCGCCATCCTAATGGCTCATTCCTCGCCGAGCCGCTGGCCGAACTGCCCTAGCCCTCCGGGGAAAACCGGAGTAGACATGGCTATGAGCAAATCACGGGGGGCCGCAGCACTATTGGCCGAGGCGCTGGGGATTGTCTTGGGAACCGAACAGATCCCGCTTCGTCTGCGGGCCTGGGACGGCTCGGAGGCCGGCCCGGCAGAGGCGCCGGTGATTGAGTTCCGGTCCCGGCGAGCACTGCGGCGAATGCTTTGGTCTCCCGGCATGCTGGGTCTAAGCCGGGCCTACGTCGCCGGTGATATCGACGCTCCCGGTGACCTCTACACAAGCTTCACCGCCCTGAGCGCCGTCGGTAAATTCGCCGAACTGGAACCCTTCAGCCCCCTGACCCTCCGCGAGCGCGCCCGGTTGCTGCGCACAGCGATCCGGTTGGGCGCCATTGGCCGCAACCCCACGCCCCCGCCCGAGGAAATCACGATCGACCGGGTCGGACGGAAACACTCCAAGAAACGCGACGCCGTCGCCATCTCCCATCATTACGACGTCGGCAACGACTTCTACGCGCTCGTCCTCGGCCCGTCCATGGTCTACTCCTGCGCGGTCTGGGACTCCCCCGAAACCGGTCTTGACGCGGCTCAGGAGGCGAAACTCGATCTGGTCTGCCGGAAACTCGGCCTGGAACAGGGGATGCGGGTACTCGATGTCGGCTGCGGTTGGGGCAGTTTCGCGCTGCATGCGGCGGAACGCTACGGGGCCGACGTCGTCGGCGTCACCCTGTCCGCCGAACAGGCGGAGCGTGCCCGCAAACGGGTGGCCGAGGCCGGGCTCACCGAGCAGGTGGAGATCCGGGTGCAGGACTACCGCGACGTTGACGACGGCCCTTTCGACGCGATCAGTTCCATCGGCATGTCCGAACATGTGGGGCGCGACCAGATTGCCGGGTATTCGAGCCACCTGTTCGGCCTGCTGCGCCCCGGCGGCCGACTGCTCAATCACGCCATCTCCTGGAATGCCGGTGACACGATGCGCCCGGACCCCGATTCATTCATCCCCAAGTACGTCTTTCCCGACGGCGAGATGCTCAGCCTCACGGTGATGCTCGGCGCCCTGGAGTCAGCGAAGTTCGAGGTGCTCGACGTCGAAGCGTTGCGTCAGCACTACGCGCTCACCCTCCGCGCGTGGGTGCAGAACCTTGAAGATCATTGGGACGAAGCGGTCGGTCTGACAAGCGAGGGTCGGGCCCGGGTGTGGCGCCTCTATATGGCGACCAGCGCACTGGGATTCGAGAACGGGCTGACTGGCGTGAACCAGGTGTTGGTGCAGCGTCCCGGCGGGGCCCAGCCGCCGCTGCGGCGGACGGATTGGCTGTAGGCTGGCCGCTAAACGCCTGCAGCGCCTGGCTGCGGTCAACCCGCGAAAGGCAGCAATGACGCTTGCGACAGTTTTGAAGAACGGCTATGTGTTCGACGGCGAACGCTTCCTTCCCGGCCAAACCGACGTCGTCATCCGCGACGGGATGATCGAAGCTGTGGGCCGCGACGCCGGTTCAGTCGACGCGTATGCGGAGGCCACGGTGGTGGATTGTGCTGGTCGCACGGTCCTTCCCGGCCTGATCGACCTGCACGTTCACGTGATGACCTCCACTCCCGGCTCCATCCAGGCGATGGTCGATCCCTACTCCCTGCAATTCTACGAGTCCGTGCGGAACCTCGAGGCAACCCTCCGCGCAGGTGTCACCACCGTGCGCGACGCCGGTGGCGCTGACCTGGGTGCGAAACAGGCGGTCGAAACCGGGGTCGTCAAGGGTCCACGGCTCCGCATCGCCGTCAGCATCATGTCCCAGACCGGTGGTCACGGCGATCTGTGGCACCCCTCGGGACTCGACTCCCCCGACTTTGGGCCTCATCCCGGCCGTCCCAGCGGCATCGCCGACGGCGTCGAGGAAGTCCGGAAGGTCACTCGCACGCTCCTGCGGGCCGGCGCCGACCAGATCAAGATCTGCTCGACCGGCGGGGTGCTCTCGCCGACCACCGACCCGCGGCACTCCCAGTTCACCCCCGCGGAGATCGCCGTCGTCGTTGAGGAAGCCGGGATGCAGGGCAAATACGTGATGGCCCACGCGCAAGGCACCGCCGGGATCATCAACGCGCTGTGGGCGGGCGTGCGGACCATCGAGCACGGCATCTACCTCACCGACGAGGCAATCCAGCTGTTCCTGGACACCAAGGCTTACCTGGTGCCCACCCTTTCAGCTCCGCTGGCTGTCATCCGCAAGGGCGAATCCGGTACCAGCGGGCTGTCGCAACAGGTCATCGACAAGGCCCAGCAGGTGGCGGAAGACCACCGCCAGTCGGTCGCCCGAGCCATCGCCGCGGGAGTCAGGGTTGGCATGGGCACCGACGCGGGGGTCGGCGCGCACGGCGACAACCTGGAGGAACTCGCTCTGATGGCCGACGCCGGCATGACCCTTGAGCAGGTGTTGGCCGCTTCCACGTCGGTGCCGGGCGAACTCATCACGCCCCTCAACTCCGTCGGCCGGTTGGCAGAGAAGCACCTAGCCGACATCGTCGTGCTTAACGGCCAACTGGAATCGACCGAGCAGCTGGCTGGTCTGCGCTCCATGATCGGGCAGGTCTATCAGGGTGGCGTGCTGCAGTTTCCGACGGTGTGATTGTTAACTGGTTGCGTCGCCGTTGGGTGCTGCCCAAACAGGTCGGGCATCCACCAGCTGATCGGCAAGGAACCGGATGGCGTCGCTGTAGTCGCACGACGGATGGATCCTGTCTAAAGCCCTAGCCGGGCCTCCAGCCTTATTCGAATATTTGTTCGAGAGATTTATCCACATAGGCTTGTGAATCCCTGGATTGTCGGTGTGGTTTGGGACAATAGAGGTATGGACGGCAGCACAGCTCCATCACAGGAACGGAAGGGATTCCCCTCCCGGGTAGCGGCTCCGCGCGGCCCTTCTGGTGCTGTTTCCGGCGGTGCCAGTGGTAATACCGATGCCGCCGGCAACCTCGGAACCAGTGCCCCTGTCGCTGGTTCCCTCACCGGTTCCGGTGGTCAGGGTCATCGTGACGGCGGCATTTCTCGGGCTGATAGTCCCACCGGCCGCCGCGTTTCCCTTGACGCTACTGCGTCTACATCGGCGTCTACCGGTGAACCCCCCTCGGCCACCCGGTCCGGCGGTCGCGGTCGCGGTCGTAGTCGCGGTGAATGGTCCACCCGGGAGCTAGCCGAAGCCCTCAACTCCCTGCAGCCGGCGGCGGACGCGGCGGGGTTGATTGATCAGCTGCGTGAGCTGGAGGACCTGAAATCGGCGATCGCCGGAGTGCAGGCCCAGATCGCGGTGGCTGTCGACGTGGCCGAGCGCCAAGCCCAGGCCGATGCCGGGGTCCCCGCCGCGGAGCGGGGCAACGGGGTGGGGGCGCAGATCGCGTTAGCCCGCCGTGAATCCCCGGTCCGGGGCAGCCGCCTCCTCGGATTAGCCCGCGCCCTGGTCACGGAGATGCCCCACACCCTCGCCGCACTGCATAACGGTGAGCTCAATGAGTGGCGTGCCACCTTGTTGGTGAAGGAAACCGCCTGCCTCTCCAGTTCTGACCGGACGGGCGTCGATGAGGAACTGGCCCCCGACACGGGCAGGTTCACCGGCGACGGGGACAAGGCGATCATCGCGGCGGCGAAGGCCGCTGCGTACCGCAGGGATCCCCGCTCAGTGGTGAACCGGGCCGCCCATGCGGTAACGGAACGGTGCGTGAGTATCCGCCCGGCGCCGGAGACGATGGCCTACCTCACTGCGCTACTCCCCGTAAAAGAGGCCGTCGCGACTTACGCGGCCCTGACCCGTCATGCGGACACGGCCCGGGCTACCGGGGACCCCCGGTCCCGGGGCCAGGTGATGGCCGATACCCTCGTCGAACGTGTCACCGGGGTGCCCGGGGGTATCAGCCGGGTCGAGTTGCAGGTCATCATGACCGACCGGGCGCTCCTACAAGGAGACGGCGAACCAGCCAGGATCCCCGGCTACGGCATCATCCCCTCCCTCTGGGCACGAAACCTCATCCGAACGGGAAAAACGACCAACGGATCAACCGGCCCGAAGAAGCCGGCCGGGTCAACAGATTCGACCGGCCCGGCAACAGCTCCCGCTTTCGATGTGTGGTTGCGTCGGCTCTACACCGCACCGGCTACCGGGGAGCTCGTGGCGATGGACTCCAAAGCACGGCTCTTCACCCGGGCGCAACGCCGGTTCATCACCGCCCGCGACGACACCTGCCGCACCGCCTACTGCGACGCCCCGATCCGCCACTTCGACCACATCATCCCCTGGCATCGCGGCGGACCGACAACGATCACGAACGGGGCAGGACTCTGCGAAGCCTGCAACCACACCAAAGAAACCCCGGGCTGGACAGTCCAGGCAGTTCCGGGACCACGGCACAGGCTCAAAGTCACCACCCCCACCGGCCACACTTACCACTCCACCGCACCACCCCTACCTGGAACAGCGACAATCGAGCGCGCGCAGGACAAAGCCCTAAAGCAGATCAGGTCACGACCCTAATCACCTTGCCACGACAATCCCCCAGACTCTCACTGAGCACTCCTCGAACCATAAAGACTCTCAACCAGGTCCACCAGCCCACCCACGCCCGGAGACTCCCTGATTGAGGCTCCGATCCGTTGACTCGCCTCCCGATACGACGGGGTGCCAAGCACGGCTCGGACTGCCGCAGCGAGTACTTCCGGTCTTGCTCGCTTGGTCTGGAGGTTGATGCCGGCGCCGGACCAGGCAACACGGGCAGAGACCTCGGCCTTATCCTCAGTTTCACCGGCCATCACCAAAGGGACGCCGTACCGCAGGGCAAAATGAACCCCACCGTAGCCACCATTGGTGACGAGCACATCGGTTTTCGGCAGTAGCTCGTCATAAGGCAGGTAGGAGGAAACACGAACGTTGGAAGGCAATGACCCTTCGAGCACCTCCACGGGACGACCTCCGGTACTGACGACCACCACGACGTCGTCGTGCGCCAACCCCTCGATAGCGGGAAGCACCAGCTCACCGAAGTCCTGGTTAGCGACGGTCCCCTGGGTGACGTGAATGACTGGCCGATCGTCGTCGAGCATACCCCACCATTCGGGCAGGCCCACCGCGCCCGCAGCACCGGTCCGAAGGCCGCCTTGGGACACCGGTCCCACGAAATGCACCGTAGCAGGCAGGTCCGAGCGGGGGTACTCGAACTCTGGGACAGTGAATTGGACAAGGTGGTCGGCGGCCCGGGGCCAGTCCATGAAGAAGGTCGGAATGGTTGCTCCGGTAGTGCTGCGGGCAACGTCGTCGGCATACTTCTGCACCGGCGCGAACACCACCCGTTCGCTCACCAACTGCAGAACGCGGTTCCGGATCCGACCGAGGGGCCCGGGCATCGGTCGGATGCCCAATCCAAACGGTGCGGTGTCCTTGCTGGCCAGGCTGAGCGGCAGAATTCCGCAGTTGATGACGGCGGGCCGGCCCGGCTGATTCCCGGCAAGCAGCAGCGACGCACCCATGAACAGGGGCTCGGCGAGGACCACGTCCACCGGGCGGTCGGCGATCACCCGCTGGACCGCCTCATATTGAACCTTCCCCGGGCGAATGAAAACCTCCGACAGGTCGTATCTGATGCCCTTCGGGCCCTTCAGACCGACGCGACCTGGAAAAGATTCGTCGATCTTGGTGTCATCGAAATCTGCCTCAGCCGGAAGCGGCACAAAGGTGGCCCCAGCGCCGACCACCTGGTCCTCGAAACGTCGCCCGGTGAGGAATCTGACGTCGTGCCCGCGGTCAACAAGACCCTGCGCGACGGCGACCATCGGGTTGATATGGCCGATAACCGGAGTGGAACAAACAAGCACCGCTGCCATGGGTACTCCCAGAGGTGAGTGGGTGCGACAAGTGTCCCACCGCACTCGTCAGCGCTCAAGGCTTCACGCTGACCTAGTTTCCGGAGCATCCGACCGAGTGGCACCCGACCTGGTAATGACCGATCCCGCCACGACCACCAACACCAGCACGCCGGCGGCCCATGCCAACCCGGCGTAGCCAATCAGCACCAGAGCCACACCGGATGCCGCTCCCCCGGCAGCGCCGGCAAGGTTCATGATGAGGTCGGTCCGGCCCTGAATCTTCGGCCGGGCAGCACCGGTCGCAAGATCCGCCACCAGAGCCGACCCCGCGACAGTGGCCGCACTCCAGCCCAGTCCGAGGAACACCAGTCCCACGGTCACCAGGACCGGATCGTCCTCGCCCAACGCAACGATCGGCAGCGACACCGCGAACAGGCCCTGCCCAATCAGGATGGTCGCCACCCGGCCCACCCTGTCGCTGAGCCACCCGAACACCGGCGACAGCGCAAACATCCCGGCAATGTGCAAGCTGATGGTCAATCCAATAATGGTCAGCGTGACGCCGTGATTGATCAGGTGCACCGGCGTCATGGACATCACCGACACCATCACCGCATGGCTGATAGCGATGGAGCCAATGGCAAACACCAGCGGACCCCGCCCATGGATGGCGCCGGGAGCTGCCTCAAGGCCATTCTCGGGAGCGTTGGATTTGCTCAACAGATACGGGTCGGGGCGCAGCGCCACCAGGTAGACCGTCGCTGCGGCCAGCTGGGCAAACACCGCGATCAGGAAGGACCCCGTGAGCGAGGGCATCTGCAGCGTCGACGCGATCGCCTCCCCCGGCCCGATCAGATTCGGCCCCAGCACAGCGCCGATCGTAGTGAACCAGACCACCAAGGAGAGGTCCCGCCCCCGATGCTGCGAACTCGCCAGATCGGTGGCTGCGAATCGGGCTTGAAGATTCACCGCGGTGCCCACGCCGAGAAAGGCGAAAGCAAGCAACAGCAGAGGGAACGAGCTCAGCCACGCGGCAACAATAGCCACCACCGATCCCGTCGCCGCAAGAAGCGCACCAGTGGTCAGCGCCCGACGTCGGCCCAGCCGTTGCGCGAGCCGCGCCAGCGGAATGGCACTCGCCGCGGCACCCAGGGTGCTCAACGTCGTCGCCGTACCGGACAGCGCATCCGACCCGGAAATGTTGGCGGCCATCACCGCCCCGATCGAAACGGTGCACCCGATCCCGATCCCGCCCAGGATCTGCCCGACAATCAGCACCCAGACGGTACGCCGCTGGACGGCGACGATGTCGACCGTCGCCGTTACCGCCGATGTCGATGTCGATGCGGATGGCCCGGCGAACGCTCGCTTCGGTGGTTGGCTGCTAGTCATGGGAAGAGCGTAGCGGGAACCGGCTAAGGGTGTGTGGGAGGGTATGCGTTTGAAAAGGCGCATGCAGTGCATGCGATGCATGCATTCTCAGTTTCGAAAAGTGCATGCAATGGATGCAGTGCATGCACAGTTTGAATCGGATATAGCACCGCACCTACCAAACCAGGTCCTCTATACCGACCGAAGGTGGCCGCCTTTTCGTCCAGCAGCGCCGACAGCTGCCAGCGCGGCCATGTAACCCTTGATATGCACAGCCGAGCCAAACCCGGAGCCCGGCTGAACCTTGGTCGCATCCACATGGCCGGCGAGCACCGCCTGCAGTTGATCCAGGATCTCCTCACGACCCAGCCCCTGTGTCCGCAGTCGCTGAGCTGCTTGCCACACTTGAGGTGGTTCATCGTTCCACAGCTGTGACACCACCAGTTCACGCAGCGCAGCGCTCCACACCGGAGAACCATCGGGTGCGGCACTGGAAGGATACTCGTCCATTCCCACCGTGTGCAGTTCCTTCAGCTCCCCCAGCACCAGCAACCGCAATTCGTGAGGCTTGTTCGCGTTCAGCTGCGGGTAGTCATCGTCGCCAACCCAGGTGCCAAAGTACGGCATCGCCAGTTGTCGACGGTCCATCGCAGCCTGCGCCTCCTCAAGGTTCGCCAGATCCAGTCCTTCAAGAAAGGCCATCCCCGGTGACCGTTCGTCCTCATCCGAGTTCCTCAATTCTTCAGCGTCGTCGAGAGCTTCCCCGACAGCATCCACCAGCAAGTCCACAGCCGCCTCGGGGAGCCCCATCTGCGCGGCGCACCAGTCAACCCACGCGTTGAGGAACCAGGGAAGTGCCTCCAACTCGACGTCGTCGAGCATCACTTTGCGCGGAAGGAACCATCCAACAAATGTGTCCATTTTCGGCGGACTCACACGCACCAGCCGGCCGCCGTCGTAGTTACGGCCAAAGCCAATCGCCAAGTCGGCAAGGCGAATGAACTGCTCTTTGAATGCCCGCGCCGATGCAGGAGCTATGTCCTGTTGAATGTCCCGCATGAACGTGGCAACCAACCGCTCGGACTGAACCTCATCAGCTTCAATTTGCGCCTGTTCTTCGGCTTCGCTCTGCGCCCTCCGCGTATTGAGGTCGACGACGCCGCTCTCCGGCAGCGCGAGTAACCGCTTCAGCGCCAAAGCCCGGTCCTGGTCGTAGGTGGGACCCACCTCCGGGTTGCTGGTGATGTCAGTGGCCGCGATGGCATCAAGGCCCAGCCGGCGTGCTTCCGACAGCCCAACCGGCACCACCGCTGCCCCAGCCATTCTCCATGCCGAGCGTTCAAGGGTCTTGAGGAGATCGCGTGCACTGTCGCTGAAGACCACCTCAGTGGCGTAGCCGCCCAGATGGTTGGTGTCGATGCTCAGGTACAGACCATGTTTACGTCGCCCGGCGCGGAACTCGATGACAATTTCAATGAAGTCACCGAATACGTCAGTAAGCATCCAGGCCGCAGTGGCCTCCAGTTTCCGCAGCGGGGCAAGCCAGGCGGGCGGTTCGACCCCGGCCTCGGCCAGCCGTCCGGCGGCGGCTGCGGCCTGGGCGTCACCGGGTGCGTCGGCTACCTGCGCCATCGCCCACAGCACCGCGGCTGAGGTCCGGTTAGCTTGACGTTCAGCGTGGCCCACCCAGTCGCTGAACAATGTGTTGTCGATGCCTGCGCCCAGATTGGTGGTCTGGTGCATGCCTGCATAGACGGCCGAAGCCATCTGCTCCGATTCCAACGACGACGTCTGGTCCAAGTCCGCAGCGAAATGCGGCGCGACCCGGCGGTACAGTTCCGCGATGGGATTGGGCGGAGGGGCGTTTCGCCTCTCCTTGCCCGCTGATTTCGGCTTGCGCGTGCGGCTCTTAGGGCTCATCAATCGATGATGCCACCCTTGCCGCCCAAAAGTCTCGGATGAATAATTGTTGAACAATCCGTCAAACTCGTGCATCCTAGAGAGACCACTCAGGAGAGACGAGGATCACAATGGTGTACATCGACCTCAACAGCGACGTCGGCGAATCATTCGGAAACTGGACCATGGGCGACGACGCCGCCATCTTCCGCTCCGTTTCCAGCGCCAACGTCGCCTGCGGCTTCCACGCCGGGGACCCCTCCACTATCGCGCAGACCTGCCGGGACGCCGTCGAAGCCGGCGTCACCATCGGCGCCCATGTCGGATACCGGGACCTGGCCGGATTCGGTCGCCGCTTCCTCGACCTCTCCTCCACAGAGCTCGCCGACGACGTGCTGTACCAAATCGGCGCCCTCGACGCGATCTCCCGGGCCGCAGGCGGCACCATCAAATACGTCAAACCCCACGGCGCCCTCTACAACACCATCGTCACCCACGAGGTGCAGGCCCAGGCAGTGGTCGACGCCGTCAAGGCGTTCGGCGGCGACCTCCCACTGCTGCTCCTCCCCGGGTCGGTAGCCCTCGACGCAGCAGAGAAGGCGGGCCTCCGCGGCGTGGCCGAAGCCTTCGCCGACCGCGCCTACAACCCCGACGGCACCCTGGTCTCACGCCGCGAACCCGGAGCCGTCCTCCACGACGAGGACGAGGTCGCCGCCAACATGGTCCGCCTCGCCACCGAGGGAGTCATCATCGCCCGCGACGGCTCAACCCTGAAGACCACCGCCGAAAGCATCTGCCTCCACGGCGACACCACCGGCGCGGTCTCCATGTCCGCCGCCGTCCGCCGCGATCTCGAGGCCGCTGGCATCGACATCCGGAGCTTCGTGTGACCCCTCCCGAGATTCGCTGGGCCGGGCCCCGCGCCCTCCTGATCCAACTCGAATCGCTCGAATCGGTCCTCGCGGTCCACGCCCACCTGCAGCAGCACCCACTCCGCGGGCAGGTCGACGTCCTCGCCGCCGCCCGGACCGTGCTCGCCGTCTTCGACTCCGGCACCAGCGCCCGCGCCGCCCGGACCGCCGTCGCGCAACTGGACACATCACCGGCCACTGACTCAGCGCCGGTCGGCGATCCGGTGCGGATCGAGGTGGTGTACGACGGCGACGACCTCGCCGAAGTGGGCCGCCTCACCGGCCTCGACCCTGACGGTGTCATTGCCGCGCACACCGGCCAACTGTGGACGACTGCGTTTGGCGGCTTCGCCCCCGGATTCGCGTACCTGGTCGGCGAGAACGAGACGCTCACCGTTCCCCGCCGCACCTCACCACGCACCGCCGTCCCCGCCGGAGCGGTGGCGCTGGCCGGCAACTTCTCGGCCGTCTATCCGCGACGCTCCCCCGGCGGCTGGCAGCTGATCGGCAGGACCGCGTCCCGCCTCTGGGATCTGGGTCGGGACCAACCGGCCCTGCTCCGTCCGGGCACCGCCGTGCAGTACGTGGCTGTGCGGGAAACGGTCACGGTGTCAGACCCAGCAGCCGGTGCGGGGACGTCAACGGACGCGCCCAACGAAACCGGTCATTCGCTCGAGGTCCTCACGCCAGGACCGCAGTCACTGATCCAGGATCTGGGCCGACCCGGCCTCGGCGACGTCGGCGTCTCCAAAGCCGGCGCCGCCGATACCGCGAGCGCTCGCCAAGCCAACCGGCTGGTCGGCAACGCACCGGGCGACGCGGTGATCGAAACCATCCTCGGCGGCCTCACCGTCCGGGCCCACGGCGAACTCACGCTCGCCCTGGCGGGAGCCATCACACCCGCCGAGATCACCACCACCAACGACGCCGGCGGCGACAGCACCCGCACGGCACCGATGTGTTCACCGTTCGCGCTGCACGACGGCGAGTCCCTCACCCTCGACCAGCCCGCCGCCGGGCTCCGCACCTACCTGGCCATCCGCGGCGGAATCGATGTGCCCGAGGTGCTGGGCAGCCGGTCCACCGATGTGATGTCCGGGATCGGACCGGATCCCCTCGCAGCCGGAATGGTCCTGCCGGTGGGGGCAATTGACCAGGGCCGCACGGTCGGCGCAGCGGAACCGTCGACCCTTCCCGACGCCGTCCGGTTGAACGGCGTCGGAGCAAACAGCCACGCACCGGTCGTCCTTCGTATCACCGGCGGCCCCCGGCACGACTGGTTCACAGACGAGTCCCGGACCGCAATCACCAGCCAGACCTGGACCGTGACCGCCGAATCTAACCGGATCGGCGTCCGGCTCGCCACGGACGAGAACCAGGAAGCCGCAGAGCCGCTCGAACGCCTCACCGCCGATGAACTTCCCAGCGAAGGAGTCGTCGCCGGATCGCTGCAGGTGCCGCCCTCGGGGCTGCCCGTGCTGTTCCTGGCCGACCATCCGGTGACCGGCGGGTATCCGGTGATCGGCGTCGTCGTCCCCGATGACCTGCCGATCGCGGCCCAGCTGCCGCCCGGAACGATGCTGCGGTTCGAGTCCGTCGACCCCGAGACTCTGCAACCCCTGACAAAGACACAGACCCCGATCACCACCCGACGCTCGTGAAAGTAGCAACCATGAAGAAGGTCCTGATCGCCAACCGCGGGGAAATCGCTGTCCGCATCGCCCGCGCGTGCACCGACGCGGAGCTGACCTCGGTGGCCGTGTACTCCGAGCCCGACGCCGACGCCCTCCACGTTCGCCTCAGCGACGAGGCGTACGCCCTCGGCGGGTCGGCCAGCGCCGACACGTACCTCAACATGGACAAGATCCTCGCTATCGCGAAGCAGGCCGGCGCCGACGCCGTGCACCCCGGCTACGGCTTCCTCTCCGAGAACGCCGACTTCGCCGACGCCGTGCAGGACGCCGGACTGATCTGGATCGGCCCGTCACCCGATGCCATCCGCAGCCTGGGCAACAAGGTCACCGCCCGCGAGATCGCGGTCAAGGTCGGCGCCCCGCTGGTCCCCGGATCCGACGGACCGGTCGCCAACGCCGAGGAAGTCCGGGCGTTCGCCGAGGAGTTCGGCGTCCCCGTCGCCATCAAGGCGGCCTACGGCGGCGGCGGTCGCGGGATGCGGATCGCCCACCGGATGGAAGATATCGACGACGCGTTTGAGTCGGCGGTCCGCGAGGCGACCGTCGCGTTCGGGCGCGGCGAGTGCTTCGCCGAACGGTTCCTCGACAAGCCGCGTCACGTCGAGGCCCAGGTCCTGGCCGATACGCACGGCAACGTCGTCGTCGTCGGCACCCGCGACTGCTCCCTGCAGCGCCGCAACCAGAAGCTTGTCGAAGAGGCCCCCGCCCCGTTCCTGACCGATGATCAGCGCACCCGCATCCACGAGTCGGCCCGCGCCATCTGCCGCGAGGCCGGGTACACCAGCGCGGGCACCGTTGAGTATCTGGTGGCGCCCGACGGCGTGATCTCCTTCCTGGAGGTCAACACCCGCCTGCAGGTGGAGCATCCGGTGACCGAGGCGACGTCGGGCATCGACCTGGTCCGCGAACAGTTCCGGATCGCCGCTGGCCTGCCCGTCAGCATCACCGAGGATCCGGCGCCGCAGGGCCACGCCATCGAGTTCCGGCTCAACGCCGAGGACGCCGGCCGCGGGTTCCTGCCCTCCCCCGGCCCGATTGACGTATTCGAGGCGCCCACCGGTGCGGGCATCCGCGTGGACACCGGGGTGCGCTCCGGCTCCAGCGTCCCCGCCGAGTACGACTCGCTGATGGCCAAGCTCATCGTCCACGGCGAAGACCGGCCGCAGGCTCTCCGCCGGGCCCGCGCTGCGCTCGACGAACTGCGGATCGAAGGCCTCCCCACGGTGATTCCTTTCCACCGCGCGGTGGTGCGGGAACCCGACTTCACCAACCCGGAACGGCTCGGCGTCTACACCACCTGGATCGAGAATGCCTTCGCTGAACGGCTGGACGCCGCGTTGTCGAGTGGCACCACTGGTCCACTCGCCCGCAGGGAAACCCTCACCGTGGAAATCGACGGCAAAGCGGTCCAGCTGGGATTGCCTCCCGAGGTCTTCGCCGCGCTAATGAACGGTGGCGACAACGCTAACGGAAACGCCGCCGCACAGTCCCCCGACACTGCAACGAACGACGACGGCGCAGTCACCGCTTCGATGGGCGGCACCCTGGTGAAGTGGCTGGCCGATGACGGCGCCACGATCACCGCGGGCCAGCCCGTCGCCGTCGTGGAGGCCATGAAGATGGAAACCGAGGTGCTCTCCACGTCGGCCGGCACGTTCCAGCGCGGCGGGCAGGAGCCGGGTGGCGCCGTCGCGCGCGGAGAAGTCCTGGGGAAGGTTCTCAGCACGGTCGGCTAACATCTGTTGGTGACGATGTTGGGGGAAGGCATGGCTAGAGCAGCAGCCGCAGAGCTGGATAACGGGGCATCTCGTTCGGGTTCGGGTTCGGCCGAGCACGCGCACACGGCGGCGTGGATCGCGACCGTCCTGCGGGGTCGGATCGCCGCCGGCGAGCTGACGCCGGGGTCCAAGTTGTCGGAGCAGTCGTTGTCGACGGCGCTCCGCGTTTCCCGCAATACCCTGCGTGAAGCGTTCTCCACGCTTGCCGGCGAGTCGATTGTCACGCGGATCCCCAATCGCGGCGTGTTTGTGGCATCCCCGGGAGCCGAGGAAGTACGCGAGATTTACCGCGTCCGCCGGATGATCGAACCCGCCGCCGCCCTGTGGGGCGAGGTCACCCCCGAGGTCCTTGAGAACATGGAAGCCATTGTCCGGCGGGCCCAGGCGGCGCGCGACGCCGGATCGGTGCCGGACATGGCCGACGCCAACCAGGCGCTGCACAGCGCCGTCGTCGGCCTGACCGGCAGCGAATCGCTGCGCACGCTGATGGACCGGGTGCTCGCCGAGATGAGGCTGGTGTTCCACGCGATGGCGTCGGCCCCTGACTTTCACAGCCACTATGTGGACCGCAACGTGCAGCTGGTCGAGCGGCTCCGGGCCGGGCAGCGTGACGAAGCCGCTGCAGGGCTGCGTGCCTACCTGGACTCGGCCGAGGCCGAGCTCCTGGGCCACCTCGCCGACGAAGCGTCCTAGGACACCAACAGTCAGGGCACCAGGTAATCGCTGTCCCGGGCATCGGTGATGAGCATGTGTCCCGGCGCGTGGCCGATCGCCAGCGGCGGCCGTGACTGCATCACCGCCGCCTGCGGGGTGACCCCGCAGGCCCAGAACACCGGAAGATGACCCTCGGGGATCTGCACCGCATCGCCAAAGTCCGGCGAACCCAGGTCGACACCCAACTCCTCCGGATTCCCCACGTGCACCGGTGCGCCGTGGACGGCCGGGTAGCGGGAGGTGATGCGGACGGCGTCGGCCACCTGGGCAGCCGGAACCGGGCGCATGGACACCACCAGCGGCCCGGACATGGCACCAGCCGGGGCGGCCTCCCGGTTCGTCCGGTACATCGGCACGTTCACGCCCTGGTCGATGTGTGCAATCCTGACGCCGCCGTCCTGCAGCGCGGTCTCGAAGGTGAAGGAGCAGCCGAACAGGAACGTCACCAGGTCATCGCGCCAGTGCTCGGTAATGTCGGTGGGCTCGTCCACCAGGACGCCGTCGTGATAGACGGTGTACTTGGGGACGTCGGTCCGGATGTCGCCGCCGGCCAGCAGCGGCCCGGTGGTTTCGCCCGGCTCCAACACTCCGAGGATGGGGCACGGCTTTGGATTGCGCTGGGCGAAGAGGAGCAGATCGAACGCCTGCTCCCGCGGGATCGCCAACACGTTCACCTGCGCGTAGCCGCGGGACCAGCCCGACGTCGGGCTCACCAGTCCGGCGCGGAAGGCGGCCCGGGCATCGGCGGGAAGCATCGCGGCCGGATCGGCCGGCAGCTTGATCAGCCCCACAGCTTTGCCAGCCCGGTGATGGAGGTGTAGCCGAGGAACAGGGTGAGGAACCAGGTGATGATGCCGATGGTCAACAGCCACTTGGGGTAGACGTAGCCATGCATCAGGTCGCGGCGACGCCAGGCCACAAAGAGCAGCACACCGAAGCCGACCGGCAGAATCAGACCGTTGAACGCGCCTGCGAAGATCAGCAGTTCCTGTGGTGCCTGGCCGAGGAACAGGTAGGCCACGGCGCAACCGGCGATGAACGCGACCGTGATGAGGTTCCGCTTGCGTTCGGGAGTCTTTGAGGTGGTGATGAAGGAGACCGAGGTGAACGCGGCTCCGATCACCGAGGTGATTGCGGCGGCCCAGAGGACGATGCCGAAGACCCGCATGCCGATCTCGCCGGCCGCAATACCGAAGGCCTCTGCGGCCATGTTGTCGCTGGTCAGTACCGCACCGCCGGCGACGACGCCGAAGATCGCCAGGAACAGCAGCACCCGCATGACTCCGGTGACCAGGATGCCGATCACCGAGCTGCGGGTGATTTCCCCGACGTTGTCCGGACCGGTGACCCCGGAGTCGAGCATGCGGTGGGCACCGGCGTAGGTGATGTAGCCACCGACGGTCCCGCCGACCAGGGTGGTGATGATGAGGAAGTCGATCTGTTCGGGGAGGATCGCGTTCTTGAGGGCCTCGCCGACGGGAGGAGCGGCGACAATGGCCACGTAGATCATCAGGAGGATCATGATGGCGCCGAGGAACACCACAATCCGGTCCAGCGCCATGCCAGCCCTTTTGCTGACGAAAATCATGATGGCGATGACGGCGGAGATCGCGCCGCCAATCTTCGGGTCGATACCGAGCATCGCGTTGGCGCCGAGCCCGGTGCCGGCGATGTTGCCGATGTTGAAGACCACCCCGCCAATGAAGACCAGGCCGGCCAGGAACCAACCGACGCCGGGAAGGACCTTGTTGCCGAGCTCATGGGCACGCAGCCCGGAAACGCCGATGACCCGCCAGACATTCATCTGCACGGCGATGTCGATGAGGATCGACGCCAGGATGGCGAACGCGAACGCTGCGCCGATCTGGGCGGTGAACACTGTGGTCTGGGTGATGAAGCCAGGCCCAATGGCGCTGGTCGCCATGAGGAACATGGCTCCCAGCAGCGCGGTGCGCCGAGCAGAGGAGCTCAGCTTCGGTTTGTTCTCGGTATCTGCCATGGGCCCGTCCGTAACTTCAAGGTGACTGGAGTCACATTTTGTATTGGAACGACCCTACAGGTTGTTGAACAATCTGCGCAAGGTATTGTTCAACAATTTTGTTTTTGACCCCTGGGAGGTAGCTGTCATTCTGCCGCAGTGACCCCTGGAGCCTCCGCCCGAGGTTTTGAATGTGGGATGGGCGATCCCCCCAAGAACCGCCCATCCACGCTATTGGGGAGGCCGTGCTGCCAGGGTGCGTCCGGGCAGGAACGATCCGACCAGCGACTCATGGCGGACCGGCAGCCTGGCGTCGCTGACCATTTCCTCGTGAATGATTTCCATGCCGCGCCTGGCCAGCGCCTCCACGGGCAGCCGCACCGTGGCCAGCCCCAACAACTCGGTGCCGGGGAGCAGGCCGTCAAATCCCGTGGCGGAAACGTCCTCGGGGACCCGGATGCCGGCTTCCTGGGCGGCCTTGAGGAAGCCCAGCAGTTTCATATCAGAGGTGAAGAGGGCCGCAGTCACCTGCTGGTCCCGCACCAGGTCGATGACCTGCCGGTGAGTTGATTCGATATCGGCCGACGCCAAGGAAGGCGTGTCAACGGTGATGACGTTGGCTCCGGCTTCCCGTAGGTGGCGGGTCAACCAGGTGCCACGCAGATGCTCGATGAGCAGACCCGAGTGGTTGGTTTCGGGGAACGTGACGACGATGTCCTTGTGCCCGCAGGAGAGGACGGCGTCGACAATCAGCCGGGCATTGGCAACCTCGTCCAGCGACACGGTGTTCAGGGTCGGATGTTCCTCGGGCCGACCCAGAACGACCGTGGGAACGTCGCGGACAAACGAGGACAGCTCATCGGGCGCGATCGTACCGGTGGCGACGAGGATGCCGCCGACCCGTTGCTCGAGCAGCCGGCGGAGTCCGAAGTTTTCAGTCATCGGGTTGAACCCCGGAGGGGATGCGACGGTCAGCAGGTGGAGTTTATGCTCGGCCGCACCGAGCTGCAGTTCGGAATGCAGGATTCCGTAGTACGGGTTGTTCGGGTCGCGGATCAGCAGTCCGACGGTGTCGGAGGTTCCGCGTGCCAACCGCGTGGCGGCCTCGTTGCGGATGTAGCCGGTCTTCTTGATCGCCTCCATCACCTTGGCCCTGGTGGGCTCCAGGACCGGCACCATCCCGTCGAGAAACCGGGACACGGTTGCCGTCGACACGTTGGCTTCCCGTGCGACGTCGGACATGGTGACCTTCGACCACGCAGAGGCCGGTCTGGCGTCGTCGTTCTTCTTCTCTGCCAAGCGATCCATCCTCACCGCTAGCTCCGCTGCATTGAGTGTGCACTTGATTGCCAGCTTAGTCCGCGGATATCCCGGCCAAGGTAGGCGTTCAGCAGCGCAGGCCAGTCGGTCTGGATAACATCGGCGCCCAGGCCGACGAGGCGCCCCCAGCCGTCATCCGGGTTGCCGGTCACCGACAGATTGTCATCCCAGCCCGCCATCAGGACCGTTCCGTCGCTGAGGTTCAACGCATTCAGGTAAACCAGCAGCCCCCGGTCCTGGAAGGCCTTCGCCACCGCAGGGTCGCAGAACACATGGGACGGGCTGTCCGCCAGCAGTTCGACGCCGACGAGATTGATCTCCGGGTCCTCGAGCACCGCGGCCAGCTGTTCCTGGCTGGAGACGATGGCCACCAGCGGGTACTTCACCGGGTGGGCGCGGAGGAGATCCATCGCCACCTGTGTCGGGGGCGCCTTGAGGATGAGTTGCCCGGCCATGTCGAACTGGTCAAGCCAGGGCAGCAGCAGGTCCCAGTAGAACCAGGAGCGATCGATGTTGAACAGCACCTCGGGGAAAGAGGTCAGGGTGTGCTCGAGTTTCTCGACGTGGACCCGGGGCGCCGCGGTCTTCTGGGTGTAGACCAGCTCGTCAACCTCGACGGTGCTGAGGGTGGTGATGAGGTGATCGATCCCGAAGTTCTCCGGTTCGGTGCCGTCGTGGAAGACGTAGAAACCTCCGTCGGTGGATTGGATGACATCGATTTCCACCATGTCGGCGCCGCTGCGGAGCGCAGCCGTCACGGCGTGCGAGGTGTTCTCGACGATCATGCCTAACCCGGTTCCGCGGTGCACGGCCACCAGGGGGTTCTTCTCGGCGAACCTGTTGTTGAGGAGCGAGTTGATGGAGTGGAACTGGTCTTGCCCGAACATGGACATCCTTAGGTTGTGAATGGATCAGGGCAAGCTGTCGTTGCGAACGGGTGCCTTGTCGGCGGGTTCCACTGTGGACGCCGCCGGGCCCTGCGACCCGGCGACAGCCTTCCGTTGGCGCTTGTTGGCCCGGTCGCTTGCTGACTTCCGCCCATAGACCAGCCACATGGTGAACGTGGAGATGATCATCAGCAGCACCGTGTAGACGAAGGTCAGCGCGGTGGTGTCGTTGATCTGGTCCCCGGTGGTGGCGTTGCGGATCACCACACCCAGCGGCTGATAGATCGGGTGCGAGAGGAACACCGCGGTGTCGTAGTCGTCCAGCAGGCTGTTGAAGTTCAGCGCGGTGATGGCCGCAGCCGCCGGCAACACCAGCGGAACCAGGACCCTGCGGAACGTATACATTGAACCGGCGCCAAGAATTGCTGCGGCGTCCTCGACGTTGTCGGGGACCCCGGCGAACGCCGCCTTCAGCAACCTGAACGTGAAAGGGATCTTCACGATCACGTACGCGATCGCGAGGATCCCGACCGTTCCGGTGAGGACCTGGCCACCCACCAGAGGTTGGGCGTGGTCGAAGGTCAGGATCAGTCCCAGCGCAATCATGGTGGTCGGCAGGATCCAGGGGATGTGCAGCAGGTATTCCATCACAATCGTCAGCTTGTTCCGGTACCGCTGGATCATCCGCGCGGTGAAAAGCATCAGGACAATGACGACGACGGCGGTCACCGCACCGTAGCCAATGCTGACCAGGAAGGGCCGGTAGCCGCGCTCTTCGGTCAGGACATTGATGTAGTTCTCCAGGGTGAAGCTGTCCAGGCTGATCGTCCCGGAGTTGATTGAGCGGGCGTCTGTGAAGGAGAACAACACGATCAGTGCTGGCGGCAGGACGTAGATGAGGAACAGGACATAGGCCATCACGTGCACCACGATGTTGGCGGTACGGTTCTGGATCTTCTGCTTCTGCAGTGCCACTGGCACCTTGGAGACGGAGAAGTACACGCCGCCCTTCTCGAAGCGGTTCATCAGCGCCAGCAGGGCGATGGTTGAGATGCCCAGGATGATGGCCAGCGTGGCGGCCAGGTCCCGTGAGGTTGGACTGTTGGCGAAGGCGAGGATCATCGGGGTAATGGTCTGGAACTCACCGCCAAGAATCTGGGGGGCGGCGAGCGCAGCCAGCCCGGCGAGGAAGGTCAGGATGGTGATCGCAAAGATGATCGGCTTCAGCATCGGCAGCACCACCCGGCGCAGCACGGCCCAGTCGGACCCGCCCATCATCCGGGCGGCCTCGACCGTCTGGTAATCCACCCGGGCGATTGCTGCCGACATGAACAGCAGGTGGTAGCCGGTGGACGAAATGGTCATCACGAAGATCACGGCGATCATCCCGGAGAACCATTGCGGGTCAATGCCCGGCAGCACTGAACCAATGACCTGGGTGAGGACACCGTTCGGCCCGTACACCGTCTTGTACCCGGCGACCAGGACCACTCCCCCGTAGATGAGGGTTGTCGCGTAGCCGAGCCACAGGATGCGCCCGCCCTTGATGTCGTAGAACCTGGTGACGAGGACGATGAAAATACCGACGATGTTGACCGTCACCGAGAGAATGATGGCGAGGACAAAGCTGTTGCGCAGTGCATCGACGGCTCGTTCGGAGGACAGGAGGCGCTCGACCGATCGAAACGTCAGGCTTCCCTCGGGCGAGACGAAGACCGACCGCAGGATCGCGAAGTTCGGCATCAGGAGGAACGTGAAAATGAACCAGGTCAGGAACAGCGTCAGGACCAGGAAGAGCGGGTTGCGCAGCATCTGGCGCACGTTGGTCACCGGAGGACTGCCTGTCCATCGGATTTTTCGGCTGTCTGGTTGCCTGTTCCCTGCAGACCGGAGCCAGGACTGGCCTGATCGCCGTCGGGGTACTGCAGGAGATGGTCGGGGTGCAAGGCCAGTGTCACCCAATCCCCGGTCCGGTAGTCAGTGTCGTCCTCCCTCATGATGGTTCGCAGCATTCCGTTGTCGCCGCAATCCACTGAATAGGTGGAGCTGGTGCCCTGGTAGGAGCGTTCCTTGATGGTTCCGCCGATGGTGTAGGCGGAGGCCCCTGCCTCGTCGGGGACGATTGTTACCCGCTCGGTGCGAAGGTAGGTGACGGCGTCGGGCTTTAGCTCAGAGCCTGGCGCCGCAGCGAGGCGTTCCACCAGCTGGGGAGTGAGCCGGTTGACGTCGCCAATGAAGGTGCAGACAAACTCGGTGGCCGATCGGACGTAGATCTCGTGGGGGGTTCCCACCTGCTCGATCCGCCCCTTGTTGAGCACCGCGATCCGGTCAGACATTGAGAGGGCTTCGTCCTGGTCATGTGTGACGTAGACGGTGGTGATGCCGAACTGACGCTGCAGGTCTTTCAGCTGACCGCGGAGCTGCTGGCGCAGTTTCGCGTCCAGGTTCGACAGCGGCTCGTCCAATAGCAGGATTTTTGGCCGCAGCACCAGGGACCGCGCGATGGCCACCCGCTGCTGCTGGCCGCCGGAAAGTTCGGCGACGTTCTTTTGAAGTTGTTCGGGCGTCAGATCCACCTCGCGGGCGATCTGCGCGACGGCGTCGTTCACTTCAGCCTTCGGCTTGCGTTTGGCCCGGAGCCCGAAGGCGATGTTTTCGAAGACGCTCATGGAGGGGAACAGCGCGTAGTTCTGGAAGACCATGCCGAGCTCGCGCTGGTCGCTGCGCAGCCGGGTCACGTCCTTGCCGGCGATGGAGATGGAGCCCTGCGAGGGGGCGATGAGTCCGGCGAGGGTGCGCAGTGCGGTGGTTTTGCCGCAGCCGGACGGGCCCAGGAGGGTGAAGAATTCGCCCTCCTGGACCGTCAGGTTGAACTGGGGCAGTGCGAGGAAGTCTTGAAAGCGGACCTCGACGTCGGAGTAGGTAATCATGGGGTGCTCCTTTTCGGGTAGAACGGCGCCGACGGCGAGGTCGAGGGGTTAGAGCTTGATGTAGTTCAGTTCGATTTCTTCCATCCAGGCGTCGACGTTTTCGGCGACGACGGCCCAATCGATGTCCTGTTCGGTGAAGGCGCTGGTGGCTTCGACTGCCTCAGCGTTGGCGTCCTCAATGGCGGCGGCGTTGGTCGGTGCGGTAAAGAACTCCTGGGACCAGGCGGCCTGGACTTCTGCGGAGCCGAACCAGTCGATGAACTCCTGCGATACTTCCTGGTTCTCGCTGCCGGCTACCAGACCGATGTTCTGGTAGACGAAGGGAACGCCGGTCTCGGGGTTGGCGGCCTCGGTGGTGATTCCGTATTCTTCCTCGCGGCTGAACTTGCCGGCGAGCCACATCTGGCCGGCGTTCACCTCACCGTTGGCCATGCGTGCGAACAGATCGGTTCCTTCGATTGAGGGGTTGCCGTTGGCAAAGAACTCTTCGATAGCGGTCCAGCCCTCATCGCTCACCCCGAGCTTCCCATTCTCGTCAAAGTAGGGGGCCAGGATGCCGGTGATCACCATGCGGGTGGTGCCACCGCCCAGGACGGTCTGGGTTTCGTATTTGCCGTGGAACTTTTCGTTTTCCCACAGCTCGGGCCAGCTCTGGGGGCCTTCACCGGCGGGGTAGGCCTCGGTGTTGTGGATGAGCATGATGGGTTCGCGGACGATCGGCCAGAATGCTCCGTCCTCGCCACCCGCCACGTACTCTTCGACCTCGCTCGCCCACTCCGGCGTGTAGTTCTCGAGTACTTCAGCTTCCTTGAGGCTCTCAAACTGAACGTTGGTGGGGCCGAAGGCGACGTCGGCCGCGGGGTTGCCCTTTTCGGCGATCAGCCTGTTCTGGATGTCACCGGCGCCCAGATCGACCAACTCGATGTTGAAGCCTTCGGTTTCTGCCCGGTCGGTGAGCCATTCGCCGCGTCCGTCGCTGACCGAGTTGGAGTAAACAATCAGGGTGGTGTCTTCGCGTGAGGCTCCGGATTGTGAATCCCCGGAATCGTCACCCGCCCCACAAGCAGTCAGGAGAAGTACCGAGGCAGTCAGCACCGCAGCCTTGGACCAGGAAAAAGCAGCTTTGCTCATCGTTGCGTTCCATTCATAGAAGACAAGCCGAGAACCCGAGGGTTCTGGCGTGAAGAAGTTCAGTCAATGTATGCGCATACATCATGCCCCGACAAACGAAGGAACGAGAAATGTATGCGCGTACATAATAACCATGGAAATGTGACTGCGACCATACTTTCGGGTGAACGGGTGGCAAACGGTCCATGGCGGGTGGGGTGATGAATCTGCGACCTATTGTGTTCCCTCCAGCCCAGCCCTACCGTAAACAGACTGACAACCGAAGTGCAGGTGCGGCATGCGGAGACCATCCTGCTGGCTGCAACGCTCCAGTTGGGCGGTCGGATTCGGACTGCTGCTGGCCCAGTTGCTCAGCCTGGGGCTGACGCTTCGGCTCCTTCGGCACACAAGAGGGGCAACTACCCGGAAACCGCAGGCCCTGCCGGCTTGGGCCGCCGCGGCGCTCGCCCTCGACGGGTTCACGCTGTGGCTATGCCTCGCCTACGCCCCTACCCAGTTCGACACTCACCTGTTCGTCATCATCCGTCAGTTCCCCGACGTCGGCCTCTCGCTGGTCCCGGTGCTGGCTCTGGCTATCCTGTGGCCGGTCCCGCGCACAGTGTGGTTGCTTCTAAGGATGCGCGCCCGGCGACAGCAGATCCTGTCCTCCAAAATAGTCGCCTAGCTGGCGAGTGAATACAGCGATCAGTTACCTACGAAGGTTGGCGAAGGGTAGTTGACCGTGCAGATCCAGGAACTCTTCTAGCAGGACCCGCCCGGCGTCGCGCGCGGACCTCTCTCCAGTTTCCATCCACGCAACTCTGAGCCTCGTAGATTCAGATAATTGCCACAGATACCGTCCACCCCAGTGCCCGACCGGTAGCCCGCTTCCAAACTTAGCGAGTTCGGAAACCCGCATTCGCAATCCTCTATCCGCTTCGGCCCCTTCGGTTTTCTCAGTATCTGTCATGGGGGCCGTCCTACGTTAAGGTGACTGGAGTCACATTTAGCATTGGAGATGACCCTACAGGTTGTTCAACAATTTATGTCTTGACGGTAGACGAGGGTATCGACACAGCGACACCTCTTATTCGTTGGACCAGGTTGCCGCCGACTTGTGCCACAATTCACAAGTGAACGAATCAACGAACGAAGTCGGGATTCATATTTCCGGGAACACGGCTGTTCTTGCAGGGGACCCAGATCTGATCGGTAACCTACTTATGCGGTTGGATGTTGACCCCAGCCACCAGGGGAACACTGGCAAGGCAACCGCCGATCTCGTTGCGCAAATCACAGGGCTCGGGGCAGTCTTGACGGCTTTGGACGGCAGTTGGGTGCAACTCACTCCTGAGTCCCACTTGCGGCTCGTCGAACTGGCGAAATTCAACCTTCCCCAAAACGGTCTGTTCAGCGGAGTGATCCGGGGAACCAATGGCCGAATCGACTCTTTCACCCAGTTCACTACGGGCGGCATGAACCCACTCGTGATGTCGAATTTGGCTACTCTGACAGCAACGATGGCCCTTCGGAGCGCAGTCGCGCAGCTTGAGGATCTGGCGAAAGCGATGGACGTTAAGCTGGATCGCCTTCTTGAGGACAACCGAGCCCAGGCCCTCGGTGACGTCCAAGGCCTCACTCAGGTACTCCTCCGCGCGTTCGAGCTTTACGAGGATACCGGCGGGATCACTGACACGGCATGGTCACAAGTCGCAGGCCACGCCACTGCCCTTGCACAGGCAAGCTCATATGCTTTGGCTCAGATCGATAACCACACGCGGTCGCTGAGTGCTCGCTCATTCGCCGACAAGGTGAACGCTGCTGAGACCGCCGCGCACAACGAACTGCGTTCATGGCTAGTGATTCTGGCAGCTTGCCAGGCGAATCAGCAGCGCCTCGAAACGCTCGAACTTGTTCATTTGCGTCAACGAGACCCCGGAGCGGTTGAAGCACATGCCAAATCAATTCAACGGTCAGCAGCCCGACGGGAGCATGCTGCCGCTAGCCGTCTGCAGTCATTGTTGGACGCACTGACATCCGCCGCTAACGTCAGCGACTTCAATCGTGTTCGCAGCCCACAAAAGAGCCGTTCGCTGCTGGATTCCGCTGAAAGCGCCAGCCAGCTGATCCAAACCTTTGCCGAAATCTACGGCCTGGACGGCCTGCGCCAGAAGGAAATCGAACGCGAGACGTGGCGGAAGTCCCTGTCCGATATCGCCAAGACCACGACGACGACGGTCTCGTCTGTCGCGAAGGCCGTCCCTGCTGGGTTTGCAAAGGCTGCCGGGGATGTAGTGATCCATGCAGCGGGCCAAATCGAAGCCCAGCGGTCGCCCAAGAAAGCCGTGACTGAATCCAGTCCCGAGAACGCCACTGAAACCGGACGGTGATTGCGTGCGGGCTGCGACGAGTCCGAAGGGGCGGCGAGCTTAGCTCACCAGCCGATGCAGCGCGTTCACTACTTTCTTGATGCTGTCATCTGACAGGTTCGCCAACGGAACGTTGGGGTGGCGTGCGCAATTAGATGTCCGCAGTATGTCGGCGGCGGCGCTCAGCTCCGGGATCAGTCCGAGCTCGTCGAGAAACGCGGCAAAAGCCGTTCTGGCCTCCTCATCCTGAGCCAGCACGGCTGGTGCTTTGGTGAAACTGAACTCCATTGACGAGGACTGACTCCTGTAGTGGTAAATGTAGACCGTTCCAATCTCGCCGGTCGATCCCCGAATAATCCGCAGTCCGCCAGCTGGCACAGTCGACTTCCCACCGACTGGTGAGCCGACAAACGGAATGTCCACAACAGCTGCGATATGAGCAATCGATTCGAACCTCCCCAGGTTCGCCGGGTCGTTAGCCTCAATCCAGCTGCGATGCTGTTCAAGAGTCCATCTGTCCTTGGATCTGTTCGTGGCTGACACCTTCGCCTCAGCTAGTTCCAAGCCGTAGGTGCGTGGCATCAGGACTTCAAACCCTGAACCGTAATGCCGCACGTACTCGACGGCGATGACGGAAGTCCCCGCACCGGACATCGCGTTCAGGTACTCAACCATCCGCTTCAGCTCTAAGTTGATAGCATCCACCGCCAGCACAACGCTGAACCGGCCTGCTTGTAGATTGTCCGCGACGGCCTCCCTGAGACCTCCTTGGGCTAGTCCGAAACTGAGCTCAAGAGACTTCCCAGTGCGGACTTCCCACCGTCCCTCAAACTCGTCAATATGCATGTTGAAGAACCCGGAAGCGTAGTCGAATAACTGTCCGATAATCTCTCTGCGGATCTGCGGATTCGACGCCAGCTTGCATTCGACGAGCGTCAGCGAACCGTTTGTATTCACTACGACGACGTCGGCAGGACCAGCCCCCGACTGAAACTCCGTGCACGCCGCAGCGCCAGCCTGGACACCAGGAATCAGCTGAGGGTATTCGGCCAGGATGTGCTGTAATTCAGCTTCACGGCCGAATCCATGTTTTATCGGCTCTACCCACTCACCGCCCGAAGCACGAACCAGGATCTCACTCATTGGCCGCTCCCCTCTCGTCAACACTGTCGAGTGAATTAGCACTACCCTACTGGCCTACGGTCAGCCACCGACTCACCACCAGCGGTGGCGGCACGCTTCGTTTTGGCATTCCCAGTCCAGCGTGCCCCGCTCACGACGACCGGTTTTTGGATTGAAGCGTTCCTCCGTGAGGATGCAGCATCCGGCGAATACTGTCTTAGGCATGGTGGCCTGCAGGTTCGGCATGATCTCGCCGTAGGCAATCCGCCACGACTCGCTGCCGCAGACAGGACATTTGCGCGTCCTAGGTATTTTGGGTTTCTGATCGGAGTTCATGCGGCCATGCTATGCCGGGCTTCCGACAGTACATGCCTGCGAAAATGCTAAATTTTCTTGTAACTTAGGGTGCCGTCACCAGTTCACCCATGGAGAGACGGCATTAGAAGGGCGTGCCAATGCGAGGAGGTAGACCCGTTAGACTCCCCTTTGTGATGTCTATTCAGCCGTAATTGGGACGCCAGTACAGAAACGAAGAGGCGTTTTCTTTGCGCCTGTCCTACCCCGGCAAAGGCTACAAAAGGTTCCGATTAATCCAACTATCCGTCTCACCAAGCGCCGGATGTTTGTTAAATCGGGGCATATCTGATCCTGCCCGACATTGTTTTCCCCCGGACTCGGCCATACCGTGAAGGAACTGACAACCGAAGTGCAGGTGCGGCATGCGGAGACCATCCTGGTCATCACTCTGCCTCGTAATGTGCACTGTGGCCGCCGGATTCCTCGGCGGCGCTCCCCTATCGGCAGCTGCCTCTCCGGCTGCATCATCCATGCGGGCCGCAACCCAAGAGCAGATGTACGCAGAACTGGATGCCTATCTTCAGGAACAGATCGAGGATCTGGGACTCCCCGGCGCGGCGATCGCCGTCGTCGAGGATGGAGTCCAGGTCCACACCGCCGCCTTCGGCCACGCCGATAGCTCCGGACGGCCCATGACCGCGCAAACCCCGGTGCTACTAGCGTCCACCAGCAAGACCTTCACCGCCATCGCCGTCATGCAGCAGGTCGAAGCTGGCCGGTTACAACTGGATGAGCCGGTGCAGACCTACCTGCCGTGGTTCACGCTCGACGACGACCGCTCGGCAGAGATCACCGTCCGCCACCTGCTCCATCAGACCAGCGGCATGGCCTCCAGACATACCGCCTTCGAATACTCGGACGCGCAGGATCCCGACGCGCTCGAAGAGGGAGTGCGGGACCTCGCGGGCTCCCCGCTGGCCACCGAACCGGGCGCACGCTTTTGGTATGCCAGCGCCAACTTCAACATCCTGGGCGTCCTGGTCCAGGAGGTCACCGGCCAGCCCTTCGGCGACTACCTGAAAGAGCATGTCTTCGTCCCTCTGGCAATGGACAACAGTCATCCGACCCGGGATGAAGCCCGAGCTGACAACGCCGCCGACGGTTACTCCCTGTGGTTTGGCAGATGGTGGCGCCAAACTGACACTCCCGCACCGACCACCGGCATGCCGTCCTCCACCCTGTACTCATCGGCCGAGGACCTCAGCCACCAATTGATTGCCCTGCTCGACGACGGCCGGTTCGGCGACTCCCAAATCCTGAAGCCCGAAAGCATTGAGACGATGTTCGAGCCTCGGGCACGGACTAGCGGATCCACGCGCTACGCCATGGGATGGTTCACCAGGCCGCTGGTGGAGTCCACCGATCCCGCAGCACCGCCACCCCCGGAGCGGACACTCCCCCGACTGCTCGAGCATCAGGGCGAATGGGGCAACAGTCACACCTACCTCGCCATGGTTCCGTCCGACGGGCTGGGCCTCGCACTGGTGATCAACGGCAATGACACCGCAGCCCCATCACGGCTGAAAGCGATCGACAGCAACCTCCTGCGGATCCTCCACGGCCAGGCCCCGGTACCCGTAGTGGTGCAGGAAGACTGGCTGCAACGCTCCAGTTGGGCGGTCGCATTCGGACTGCTGCTGGCCCAGCTGCTCAGCCTGGGGCTGACGCTGCGGTTCCTTCGGCCCAGCCGAGGAGCCGCTACCCGTAAACCGCAGACCCTCCTGGCCTGGGCCGCCGCAGCGCTCGCCCTCGACGGATTCACGCTGTGGCTATGCCTCGCCTACGCCCCTACCCAGTTCGACACCCACCTGTTCGTCATCATCCGCCAGTTCCCCGATGTCGGCATTTCCCTGATCCCGGTGCTGGCGCTGGCCATCTTGTGGCCGGTCCCGCGCACCAGCTGGCTACTGCTCGCCAGCCAGAAGCGGCGCAGGGAGGCGGGCGTTACCCGCCCACGGGTCACCCCGAAATCGGCCTAACCGGGCTCCCCGACCGGCGCCTGACAACTCAGCGCGGCCAGCACCGCCGCGGCGTCCTGAACCGCCCTGGGACGGTCCTATAGATATCAAGTGAGTCCGGGGTCGGTTTTGAGGTCGTTGAAGACCCCACGGGCGATGAAGCGTTTGAGGCAGCGGAGGATGTCCTTTTTCGAGAGACCTTCGGCCAAGCGTCGTTGCATGTAGTCGATGGTCCGTGGGTCGTGTCGGAGTCTGCAGACCGCGATCATGTGGAGTGCACGATTGGCTTGCCGGTCGCCGCCACGGTGGAGTCTCATTCGGTGCGTTCTGCCGGAAGCGACGGGGATCGGGGCAACACCGCAGAGACGCGCGAAGGCCGCGTCGGATCCGAGGCGGTCAATGTTCTGCCCCGCGGTGATCAGGAGCTGAGCGCCATGCCCGATGCCGATCCCAAGTCGGGAGACGAGGGTTGGGGCAGTTGTGGCGACGAGTTTCTCGAGTTGTGCATCGAGGGCCATGATCTCATCATCGAGCGCGTGAATACGTTTGGCGAGGCTGCGTAGCGTGAGCTTCGCCACTTGGGCCGGATCATCGAGTCGTGTGACATCGGCACGGAACTTTGCGCACTGGGTAGCTTGCGCGTGCCCGCCTTTCGCGGTTATTTGATCGCGGAGCTGGGCCGGTGCGGTGACGAGGACATCCTGTAGTTGAACGAGGGCGGCGGAGCGGGCTTTTATCGCGGAGTTCCTTGCCACGGTAAGGAGCCGGATCGATTCGACCGCTCCGGTCGTGGTTTTCGGTCGGGTTGTTGCATCTCCGGCGAGTACCTTCCGGGCGGCGGCCTCGGCATCGATCGCGTCGGTCTTGCCTTTCCTTGCTCGGGTGTGAGCGTGAGGGGTGTTGACTTCTCGAACTTCGACCCCAGCGTCGAGCAGGAACCTGGTGAGGCCGGCCGAGTACGAACCGGTTGATTCCATACCGATCTTGTCGAGCACCCCGAAACCGGTGACCCAGCCGAGCATCTGCCGGTAACCATCGGTGGTGACGGGAAACTGCTTATCGGCAAGTCGTACGCCGTTACCGTCCAACACGACGACGTGATGGGTGTCTTTGTGAGCATCGACTCCGGCGATGATGACGGGTTGCGTGTCAGTTAGCACAGCGGTCATTCTGGAATGGTCTCCTTCACTCGTACCGTGCTGGATGACCGAACCGGGCCGGGCGGACACAACAGTGACGGGGCACGTTGAACAGGGTCCTATGAAGTCACGTCCCCGCCCGGTCCGGCCTTCCAGACCATGGACGAGCCCCCGGCGCGGGCCGACGGGTCCTAGGCAGGACAACACCCGAAAGTGCGTCAGTTTATTGGAAAGTCAAACCCCCACCGGAAGCTCACTCTCATCTTCACTGTTTGGTGGAGACTCCTGATATTGGAAACGAGAATAGAGTCATGGCAACGAGTCAGGGATCTGGAAAGTCGACGGCACGTCGGTATTCGTCGGAGGAGAAAGCTGCTGCAGTCCGGAAGGTTCGGACCCTGCGGGCGGAGCTCGTTACCGAGCACGGAACAGTGCATCGGGTCGCACCGCAGCTGGGATACGGTACTGAATCGGTACGGGCATGGGTACGGCAGGCAGATGTTGATGATGGCCAGAGCCCAGGGGGGAGCACTTCGGAGGCTAGGCGGGTGCGTGAGCTTGAGCAGGAGAACCGTGAGCTGCGGCGGGCGAATGTAATCTTCAAGCGCGCCGCGAGTTTCTTCGGGGCGGAGCTCGACCGCCAACATCTGAAATAGTCTCGTTCATCGACGCGAACAAGAACGACGTCGTCGAGGGACGCCGGCTCGGACTCGAGCCCATCCGTACGCTGCTGCAGGTGGCTCCGAGCACACCTACTATGCCGCGAAGAACCGCGTACCGTCGGCGCGAGCTATAAGCGACGCGGTCCTTACCCGGATCTTTGGGGTTGCGTTTCATATCAGGGGATCCTAGTAGTGAAGTCAGCGCTTCCGCGGAACGTTGGCGCGAACGTCCGCAGCTCGGGCATCATCGAGCACCCACCGCTGGAACTTCGAATGGTCGGAGTTTTTCTTCCGTAGAATAATCCAGTACGATCTTCCACGGTCGCTGCTCGGTATATCCCAGTCCCCGGGCTAGCTCGGCAGGCTTATATATAGTCACCGCATCGCTCCGGCTTCAATCCGTCTCGTCGGGACTGATGAACGCGACGCTTGGTTCGAGACCGTTGTCGCTCAAGTACCTCAGCGCACGCTCGATGGTGTCGACCTTCCGCTTCAGCTCTTTGAGTGCCGGCGCGGATTCATCGGAAAACTCGTCTTGCCGCTCGAGTTCGCGTCTTACTTCGATTTCCATCTCAGCCAGATTCCCCCAAAGGTTCGAATCCGGTTCCAGATGCTGCAGCTGCCGCAGAATTGCCGCAGCGAGCCAACGCTCAACGACTGCTTCGAGGGTTTCCGCGCTGGTTCCAGGACTGGCAAGGCTGAACGCGATGCCGCCGCCACCTGCGCCGACGAGAGTGCCCGCCGTTATGAGGCCCCCGATCATACCGCCAGGCCCAAAACTCGCGAGCGCGCTGGTGATAGCCGCTGCGCCAGCAAGGCCGGCACCGGCTGCGAGGGCTAAACCACCCGTCGCCACGACGAGTGCAGCGGCTCCCGCGCCCAATGCGCCCCATCTCTTCCAACTCGCTCCCCGGTTGCCGCTCAAAGCCTCCTGAGCTCTCTCCGCAGCAGTTAATACATCGGCGCCGAACTGGCGCCCCAGTCCCATCTCCGCCGCCAGATCCTCCATGGCGTCCCGCCATTTGTCTTTGGGAAGTGAGATCTCAAAGGGTCGGATGACGTTCTCTGCTGCAAGGACAGTGAATAAGCCCACGGCTTCAGCCTTGGCGAGGTGGCCGTGCGGGAGCGGCTCGGGCACCATCGCCTCTGGATCAGAAAAATCGAACGCGAGGCGCGCAATGGCTGATGGCACCGCTCTTTTTTCGCCGGCGTTCCGCCGCGCGATGTCGTCGACGACGGTTGCCTGCACTTGTCGAAGCGCACCAGCGAAGCGAGCGAGTTTGTCGCCATCCAGTCTGGCCTTGGCGTGGTGTGCGTACCTCAGCGCCAGGAGACTGCAACGCTCGGGTCCATCCAACGGGATGTCGATACCCTGCTCGATCGTCGCGTCCTCCTTCGACTTCGATCCGAACAACGCGAACCCGATGGCCTCCGCCACCGTCTCGTCGGTGAGGTACTCTGCCGCGTTGTGAGCGCGGAGACTCATTTTGGTCTGGATACGGAAATCGACGAGCCAAGGGAAAACAGATGACACGCCCCGATATGCGGCCACGGGGTCGTGGACATTCCAGAAATTGACCCACCATGCCAAGTTCGTTGGCGGTTCCTTCAAGGTTTCCCGTAGTTTGTCAACATCGAATTTGTCGTTCCCCAGTGGGCTCCCGACGGTCACCATACCGGCTAAGCCGAGGCCGGCTGGCAATCGACGGAGGAGGTCTGCGGCGATCACAGAGCCGAGGCTATGGGCGACAATCACCAATTTCCCCGACTTGAAGAATCCGGGTCAGCACCTGAGCACGAATCTGCGGGTTCTTGATGTAATTGTGCACCTGGGCGAAGGGGAAAAGCTCAACCGCAAGGTTGACAACGGCATCCCCGCCCGGTCGACCGTTACCGCGATTATGCCGTCCAAGCCTGAACTCGATCGCTCCGGTACGACGTTCGAAGTCACGACGGTTATTCCTAGCAGCCTCGCGTACGGGTTGTTTGATCGTCAGGCTTGGCATGGGCACGTTGGCGTCGGTACCCCGCAATGCGTGCGCGTACTTGGGGCGCGCACTCGCGCCGAATCTAGATCGGGGTAGCCGAGACCGATCAGCACCTCAGTGAGGCCGATCTTCCAGTTGCCATCCTGGTCGCCATCTCCAACACCATGCAGGAACAGCAAATCGGTTCATTCGACAAGGAAACTCCATTCGTCGCAGCCCCAAGGGCGCGCAAGGCTGATGCGCGTGGCTTTAGCAAAGCATAGCGATTCGATTCGGAGTATTTGCTGCCGACATCAGCGGACTGGCGAGTCGACTCTCAGACTCCGGTGAGGACGTTGATTGGGCGCGGCGCTCTCCCCAAACATACTTCGCGGAGAGCGCACTGTGATTCAGAAGAGACCGTACCGTGCGTGGCTGGTGGACTGTAGTGAAAATGGTACTGGAGCGCTAAAGAGAAATGGCTTCGGTCCGCTCACCACCATTGGTGACGGCACCCGTCGTTCTGGCAGGCCCACTCCGGCACACCATATTCAACCTTGCCAGTCATTGGGTACACGCGCTCCTGATGGACGATGCAGCAACCCGCGAAGTATGTTTCGGGCAACTCTTCATAGGCATCCGGACCGACCATCCCATAGGCGATTGGCCATGACTCGCCGCCACACACCGGGCACTTCTTTAGCCGCTTTCGCCGCGGCTGCTTCTCTGTTGGTTCCATGCGCTCACCATACGATCCGGCACTGACAATTCGATCACGAGCGGGACTCCCACCATCGCGGTCGCCCGGACGGCTTTTTCGAGGTGAGGTGCCAGCAACGACAGTGCTCGCATGGATAGACCGCAACCGGATATTTAGCGCGTGTTGCGCTCGCCCGGGTTATCGCGCGAAGAACACATCGAGCTGCCCGGAGGGACGGGTGTTTGACTTTAGTGCAGTCGGCAATGCGACAGTCCTTTTCGGAAGTAGTCGCATGGGTTTATACCCGCACTTGGACGCCGCTTATCTACGGACGGCCCTTGATTCACTCGAAGTGATTGTTCAAAACTTAGCCGAGACAGGCACCGCCGGGCAACCGAAGCCTACTCACTGCAGAGTGGTGCAAGCGCCTCAACCAAATGCCGCATGTCCTCATCGGATAGCTCCGACAGCCGCACGTTCGGCCTTCTGTTCGCGTAGGAACCGCGAAGGGTTTCGGCTGCACTATGAGCGGCAGGAATCATAGCCAGCCGGTTCAGAAACTCGTCAAAATGTCGCTTGGCCTCCGCATCGCGTTTCAGCACCTCCGCGAAAGCCGTGAAGCTGAACTCAATGAAGGTCGACTTCCCGCGGTAGTGATACACGTAGATCGTCCCGATGACGTCGCCGGACGGAAGAGCTACCTGCAACCCGCCAGCCGGCACATCGGATTTCAGGCTGACCGGGGATCCCACGAAAGGGATGTCCATCTCCGCAGCTCCATCAACCAACGCCAGAAATCGAGCCAGATTGTCGGCGTCGTTTTCTTCGATCCAGCGACGGTTCTGCTCGAGATTCCAGCGCTCCTGGTTCTTTTCTGCGGTCGCGACCTTCTCCTCGGCCAGCTCCAGCCCATATGTCCGGGGCATCAGTATTTCGAGCCCAGGCCCATACAGCCGCGTGTACTCGACAGCGATCACTGATGTCTGTAGCCCGGACATGGCGTTCAGATACCCCACTATGCGCTTCAACGACGGGTTGATCGCGTCGACGGCGAGCACGATGCGGAAGCGGCCCTTGCGTAGATTCTCCGTGACCGCGTCCCGGACTTCTGCATTCCCGAACGAATCTTCGAGCGTTCCGTTCCTGCCGAGCTCCCAGCGGTGTTCAAACTCGTCAATGTGCATGTTGAAAAAGCCTGATGCGTAGTCGAACATCTGGCCCACGATTACCCTGCGCACGTCCTTATTGGTGGCGAGTTTGCATTCCACCAGGGTCAAGGTGCCATCTGGATCCACGACGACGACGACAGCTGGCCCTGCACCCGACTGAAATTCCCGACTGGCAACCGCTCCAACGCTAACCCCCGGGATCAGCTGCGGGTGCTCGACGAGGATTCGCTGGAGGTCCGCTTCGTAGCCGAAGCCGCGTTCATACGGCTCCAGCCACTGCCCACCGTCAGTGCGCACCAGTATCTCGCTCATGTCCCACTCCGTCCGCCAGATCCGATTAATTCACTGTGAGCGCGATCAAGGAATTGCACAACGACGCAATGCTCGCCGGGAGGAACTGGAAGCTGCACTACGGCATGGCCGAAGCCGAGGTGCTCTGGAAATCTGCTATCACTCCTCAGGAAGTCTCAGTCGGCAGGGTCGTCGTTGAAGACCTTTAGACCCTTCCGCTTTCCATCCATCCACAGAGCAACGTCCATGATGCGAAGCCCTGACAGTTTCTCCGGTGCCCCGGACTTCTGGCGGATGGTCTCTAAACGCTGGGGCAAATCGTTTCCATCGGCAAGGGCCTCGTACCAAACTTTCCACTGGTCACCAGAGTGCTTGAGCCCCATAAGCGGGCCGACTACCGAGTCATAAATTGGTATCAACTTCGGCCGCTTTCGCGCCAAAATCTTGCTTGCGGTGGTCTGGCCGACTCCCCACTTGCCGTGCCGCTTCCCTCGAACCAAATCCCACAATTCTGAGGCAGGGCTGTCCGGCGCATTAATCACTTCGATATCGGCGTCGACGAGATCCAGGTTGGTCGGAATAGCTTCAAGCAGCTCCGACACACGGGCAGCATGCGTCTCGAGTAAACCAATCGCTGCCTGCGGTTTGATCCTAACTGAGAGAAAGGAGACAGCGATCAGGTCATCAGGGGTCACCTGATTCGCTATTGCAGGTGCATCGCCTCCACCAGCCCAATCATCGAATCGGCTACCGCTCCGCGGCCGTCCGTGTTTGAACGTGTCCTCGTAATACGCGCGGACCAAGTCCGCCGCTGCATCGGTCTGCTCCGCCTTGAGAATGTCGGGTAGTTGCATCATTACCCCTTCATTGTTTCCCACCGGTCACCCCGAACCAATACTCGGTCTTGTCTGCTTTCTCAAGTCAACCTACATGCCATCAGTCGCGGGGAACTGCCCGAGTGACCTAATGAACAATCCAAGGTCCTGAATCTCCCTGTGCGGGATATCGACTTCGCCTGCGGCTGCAGTCAAAGATCTCACACTGATGGAGGCGGACTTTTTTCTGATGAGATACTCTTTAAAGTCTCTATTTTCCGCACCAAACTCACGCGCCCGCTCAAATTCAGCTTCGAGTTGGGTCCAGCTCCCCTGGCCCGGAACGACCATATCTACTGGGAGGTAACAAATAATGTCTCTCTCACTCAGTCCGCAAACTTTGATACGGCTCAAACGCCCGAGCTCGACAGCCCTGTCACCAAGGGCACGGAGCCACTTTGATTCTCCGCCGCTGCCGGGATATTCCAAATTCCTTAAGGCGGCTTTGGCAGCTCGCGGGTTGTTATTTTCAACGGCGACTTCTGCTTCCCTCCAGGCACGACCAACTTTCTCCATTTTCAGGTTGTCCAGAACGATTAGAAAAATGGAATCTGTCGCGTCGAAAAGAATTTTCGACTCGACGAGAGAGCGCATTCCTTTCGCTCCCATTAGAGGGAAGATTCGAGCACCGGAATCCCTCAGGTCTTCTGCGAGGAGTCGACCTAATACGACCTCATCATGTTTCCCTTCAACGATAACTGCAACGCGCATTAGCTGTAGCAGATCATGCGGTTGCATACCTAGTCTGTGAGCATCGTCCTTCAGCTGATCCGTGGAGGAGAGGTCTAGACTCGCAACTCGGGTCCTAGCCTTCTCATCTCGGCTGACGTGAACTAGCTGGGACACCCCCGGCGCCTCAAGGAACCCGGGCGAATGGGAAGCTACTATGACCGTTGACGAACCGGACGGGCCTGCAATGAGGGACAGCCTACTGGCGATCAAACTCTCCAACTCCCGGTGAAGCCCTTGCTCCGGTTCATCAATGAGGAGAACCTGAGGCATGAAGCCCGAAAGGTAGGTCTGCCCCCAACCTATAGCGGCACTCGCCCATCTTCTTTCGGCTGCGGAAAGTTCTGTCAACGGGAGTTCCAGCCCTCCGGCCGCCTCGCTGACCGCCAACCAGGCAGGCGTGTTACCCATGAACCAATCCGATGGGGACTTCAAATCGAGCCTCAATGCGAATCTATTGGGGAACACGTTGGAGAGAAATTTGTTAGCTTCCGCGACAAGCTTTTCTACTTCATTGACTAAAGAAGGGGCGTATTCGAATTCGTCGCCAATCAACACTTCAACTGCGCTTCCCATCGTAAGGGAACCCCGTAATATACCCAAAGTATCGGCTTCGAGCGCCTCGAGTGACGCGTCCGTGGTTATGACGTCTAAAAGGCCCTCCCCAACGGATGCGAATTCGAAAAGCGGAACGGGGAACCTCTCAGGCCAGCCGTCAAGACGGGAGGACATCGCCATGCCTCGGTGATCACTTCTTACGGCGACCGGGTTATCTTGTTCCACCCACGGGCTGAGCGGGTTCCGTTGAACTGAACCCAAAATCTCAGTGATCTGCGTCGGCGAAAGCTTCTCAGCCTCATTCAGCAACCGCTGGGTAATCGCGTAGTTGCTCGCCACGTGTTCCGCGAAACCGGTTCGATCATCGATCGAGACGAGACTTGAAATCCACACCTCGAAACTCGGCTCGTCTTGGGTCCCTCGGGGAAAGAGAGAGATAAACACGCCAGCAGTCCCCGGGAACAGCGATTCATACCACTCTTCATCACCTTCGTCGATGATTCTGTACTGGACTAAGCTTTTCGCAACGCTCTCTTGAAGAACCTCCAGAGCGTTGCGTTCAAAATCCCAGTCCAGAAGCAGCTTGAGAAAGATTCCTGGAACCTCTTGAACTGCACGGTCCAGTGAAGTGAGTCGCAGATGGAGGCATGAAATGCCCGATGTAACCCCGCCAGGGTGATTCGGACCAATACCATGCAGCACTGCACTTAATTCCTGTAAGATCTTTGACTTTCCTGCCCCATTTTGGCCGTATAGAACTGTCATTCCGGCCTCCAGCTCGAGATGCACTGCGTCGATAGGCGGTGGCCCAAAAAGAGAGGCTCCAATAATGTCAAATCCTGGACCAATCAGTGACATTTCGTCGCTCCTACGTAGTTTGAATTTTTTCCTTGCCAACCATCGACGTGAAGGCCGTCGCTGCCTATCTTCACGCTGATACCCCTTTTTTAGTAGTCCGAAGCCAATCCGAACTCCAAGCGTTATGAGCCGCTTCCGCGAGGGCTTCAACCCGCTCCAGTAACGCCTCCGGCGACTGCCCGATATCAATGGGGAACTCAACAATCGAAATGCCGGTGTTCCGCATTCTCCGCTCGCGCGGTTCACCTGAACCGGCGTAGACGAGCCAGGCCCGCGACACTTCAAGAGCGGTACAGTACGCGAGCATTTGGTAGTGGTCGGCGTTCGGATACGCGCCGGAGGGCGACGCCGCCTTATACTTGGCATCGAACACCAGCGCCGGTCGCCCTGCCACAGAATGCACGATGTCCACGTACATGTGGACTCGATCACGAGGACGTTGCGGCTCAAGTTCGTCCATAAACGCCTCGTACTGCCCCGCGGTCTCCCCCGGGAATCGATCCAGAGCCTCTCGCACCGCCGTGGTCAGGAAATCCTCAAAGACAGTGGCCATATTGACGACGAATGAAGCGACTGAATAACGCCCCGCTCCAGCTTCGGCCGACATATTCCGCAGTACGATCTCAGCCAGACACAGTGCGGGCACATATCGCTCGTTGATCCGAGATTCGGTCCATGATGGTAGCGGCGCTCCAAACCGCAGCGGAGACACGCCATCAAGTTTCGAGTCAAGATGCGCCAACCGCCATCGGACGGCTTCGGAAAGCCTTGGGACCTGCATCATCAAACGGATGGCTGCCCTTAGGATCCGGTTCTCCGAAATATCCGCTGTGAAGTCATCGAATGAAACCTCTAGCGGTAACAACATTCCCGGTCGACGTGTCATTTGATCCCCAACGCGTATCCGTCCGCGAACGGTCCTCAGCGCTTCTTCCACATGGACATACCCGCATAGCGCGCCCCGTTCCAATGCGCGCTCACCTTGTCGAGCCAATGACTCCCCCAGCGCCGCGAATAAATCCGCGTCTTCGACTCCCTGAACGTCGTCCGACCGGAAACCCGGGGTGCTCGCGTATCCGAGCAAAAACAACAGCCGGCTCAGCCCAACCTTTTGCTTCGGCTTCACCTCGACCAAGAGGTCTCCAACTTGCACGGCGCCCACTCTGCCTGCGGGAGTAATAAGCATGCGGTTGTTGTGAGCGGGCGCGACGGCGACAAGCCCCGTCTCGCGTAGTGTCGCGGCCTCTTCCGAACTAATCTCAACGAGTTCGCCCGCGTATTGCAGTTCGTCGAGGACGATCGTGCGAATCATCAGAGTTGTGCGCCAGCCGGTGGGAAACCTGAATCCCCTTTTGTTTCCCCCTCGTGTTCGCCCGGTCCGCGGTTCGCCGCCTGGTTCTCGCCTTCCGCCGGCGGTTCAGCAGCAAATGCCAAATCTACCGGTCCGCTTTCCGGGGCGGACTTGCGGAGCATTGCCTGGAGTCCAAACTTCTCCCGAACCTTATCCCTGTTCAGCCGCCCGTAGTACTGCTCCTCTAACAGCGGGAGAAGTTCGTACTTCCAGATCTCTTCCAGCCCTTGGTCAGTCTCGGCATGGGATTTCATGAAGTAGGACGGGCCGATCATCAGATCCCGATTGCCAGCTTCCAGCGATATTTCCCTGTTCAAGGCGTTGAGAAGGTCCGCTCTCAGCCGAGGTTTGTCATTGGCGTCGAGGAATCGTTCAAGCATCCCGAAAATCATGCCCTCCTGCGGATGGAGTTCCACAAAAGCGAACCGACGGCGGATAGCTGCGTCCACCATGGCAATCGAGCGATCCGACGTATTCATCGTCCCGATGATGAACAGATTCGGCGGAAGGACGAAGGTCTTTTCGGGGTTGTATTGCAGGTTAATTCCCTGGTCCCGGTATTCGAGGAGGAAATAAAGTTCACCGAAGATCTTGGCCAGGTTGCCTCGGTTCATCTCATCGATGATTAGGAAATACGGCTTATCCCGATTCCCGTCCAGCGACGCCTCTGCGGCAATCCGACGCAACGGACCAGGCTCCAGACTGAATCCCACCGAATCACCGTTGGTCTGCGCCGGCCGATAACCCTCGAAGAAGTCCTCGTAAGCGTAAGACGGATGGAACTGCACAGTCTTGACGTGGTCACCGTGCTCTTCGCCAGCGAGGTAGCGCGCGATCTTTCCGGCAAGGTAGGTCTTACCCGTTCCGGGCGGTCCATAGAACACGATCTGCTGCCGCGTCTGCAGGAGCCGAACGACCTCCTGCAGGCTCCCCAGATCGACGTGGAGTTTTGCCGCCAACTCGGTCGAGGCCGGGCGAAGTTCAGGCACGACGGCGGGTTGCATCTTGGCGGCCGGCTCCTCCTCGGTGCTTGGCTCAGAGGGATTCTCCTCGGAGTACCAGGCTTCGATGGCAGCTAGCCCGTCAGTGAGATCGACTACAGAACCCTGCTCCTCCAACAGACGCGGTAACGGCGCGGTCAAATCGGCATTGCTGATCGGCGCCTTGCGCCAGGCCACGCTCCGACGCAGCCTCGAAGTTTCGTCAACGACATACTCAGCTCCACCGGTTACGACTCCCAAATAGAGCTTGTCCTCGAACTGCGTGAGGATGAAGTCATCGGCCTTCATTTGGCTGAGGAAGCGGTAGTACTCGTGTGCGCGAGCTTTACGTTCGGAGTAGTCGATGTGTTGGTAGCCCGTATTCACGGCAGCTTGGATCTCGTCGAAGCTGGCGCCGGGTGCTGGCGATCCAAGGTGCTGAGCGCGGGTCGACACGAAGCCGTTCGACAGCCAAGTGTCGAGCATCGCTACCCCTGCCTGACTCTGCCGCACAAGCCATGCCCGCTGTCCTACGTCCTCGCCGGGCACCTGCCATTCGCTGAGATAAGGCTCGCGGTACCATTCCACATACTCGCTGGAGTCGCCTCGCTGCGCCTGTTGGATGGCGTGAAGATCCTTAGCGATGTCCGTCTCCGATTCGCCGCTAGGTCCGCCAATGATTGGAGCGAAAGCGTTGCGGATACGGATACGGTGATCCTTCTTCACGACGGGTTGGAGGTATCCGGGCCATGCAAGGTAGTCGATGCTGTAGCGGATTGTGGGCCAATCGCTCTCCACAGACTGAGTCATCCTGATGAATGTCCATGGATCGGCGAGGGCGGCCTCAATCATCAGGCTCCTGGGCTGAGCAACGACGTGTTGAACGAAGCGCGTGAGCCAAGCGATGTGGTCGGCGACCTGAATGTTGAAACCGACGCCACCATTGAACGACCCTGTCGCTTCAAGCCCATATTCGAGTTCGGGAGTGAGCTTCACTGCCTCGCCAGGCACCCACGAGAGGACCTTCTCGATGCGGGCGATCTTGGTTGCCGGGGTGACGTTGGCCAGTGGCACCACCTGCAGATAGAGGAGCTCAGCGGCTAGGAGCACCGTGCCACGGCTAGCACCCGCAAGTTGACGCTCCAGCTTAGCCATGAAGCTTCCCGGACCGACGTCTATCCGGGCGCTGCGGCTACCTAAATCCGCCGCGGCCTCAGCGGTCCAGGTGGTAGTGCTGTTGTCCAGCGCGGAAGGCTCCCCCCGTAGTCCCGCGCCCAGAATGAGCCACGCAGCTGACTCGACGTCAGGAGCTTTGCTACTACCCCGCAGTAGGTCTGTTTCCGCGTTTTGCGCCGTCACCTTGTCTCCTCGCCAGTCGCGGAATCGCTTCGCTTCGTCGGGCCTCCAGGATGAGTCAGGATCCACATTGAGCACTGTCCACATCAGCCCTTGCGCGTCCAAGCGGTCGCGGAGCTGGATGCCGTACTGGGGCGCCAACCGAATGAGTTCGTCAAGTGATTCCAGGAGCAGTTCGTACCTACGCGCAGGATTACCGTTGGCACCGCGGTCTTCCCACCCAACCAGCTTGAGGAATTTCTTGACGGCGCGGGCACGATAGGGAGGGTAGAGAGCGGATCCCTGGCAAGCAGAAGAATCGAAGCAAAGCCGATAATCCCGCCCACGGAGAACTGTTCTGGGTTGTGCGGTCGGAGCAGCGCAGCAAAATCATCAATGCGCCGGACGTCCGGCTCCCCGTCCCAGAGCAGGTCGATGACTTGACGCAGGTCGCCGGGTTTTGAACGGCCCAGATCGATCAACCGCATCATGAAGTACCGGTTCATCAGGTTCGACGAGGAAATGTCACGCCTCAGAGCTTCGAACCATTCCGGGTCCCGGCTCAGGTATCCCTCCCTGGTCTTTCGGAGACGATCAGCCAAGACAATCTTGTAGTTGTACTCTTCAGTGTCGAGGTCGACCGTCTTGGCGAATTGGGCGGCAAACTCCATGAATACGTTCCACTGTTCGTTGCTCATGCAGCTACCTCACTTGCGGGGCGTCGTGGCCCGTGCCCGGGCGGCGGGTTAAATGCGCTTCTCGTCTGGCCCATCATTCCGCCTTGCCTTTCGGTCGCAGATAGCTGCTTTCCCCGCCCGACGACGTCATCACCAGCGCGTCGCGCGCACGCGTCGCGGCCACGTAGAGCAGGGAACGCTCCCGCAGTTTCGCGTCTTCCTGCTCCACCGGCGGCAGGCGATCGAAACTCCACTTCGCCGGCATCTCGTCCGCGCCCACGCCCATCACGACCACTCGTTCAAACTCCATGCCCTTCGCCGAGTGCATCGTCATGACCGTCACCTTGCCCCGGCCGGCGGTGGTCCCGGCCTTCGCACTGTTGTTGCCGATCCCGGCGGCGGTCAACCCCGCCGTCGCCAGGCGCAGGCGCGGGTCCGAACGCACCAGGACCGCAATCGCTTCCGGCTTCACCCCGTCGTCGAGCCACCGCCGGATGTGCCCGGCCGCGGCCCCAACCTCACCCTGCGAATCCTCCGCGTGGACCAGCACCGGAACCGGGCCGGAACGGACCGAGCGATACTCGCTGGTGGCCTCCCGGTCATTCTCGATATCCGTGTACTCGGCGCCCTCGAGCAGCGAGATCGCGTAGGCCAGGTTCTCCGCTGTCGTCCGGTAGTTGAGCCGCAGTCTGCGCGAACGGCCGCGGATCTGGATCCCGAAACGCGAAAGCGGGACCTTCTGCCCATAGATCCGCTGGTGCGAGTCCTCGGCGACGAAGAGGTCATCGGGCCCCTCGGCGGCCAGCGCGCGAAGCAGCATCCAGTGCGCCGCGTGGAAGTCCTGGGCTTCGTCCACCAGGATGTGGTCGCACGGCAGGGGTTCGCCGCGTTCAGCCCGCGCCCGCAGGACGGCCGCGGCAACCGCCGCGAGTTCCGGGAAGGTGACCGAATCCGTCATCTGATAGGTCCGGCGGAACTGGGCGAACACCTTCCACAGTTCCTTCCGTGCGGCACGGTTCAGGGCCGTTCCCCTGCCCTGCCGCGACGCCCGGAGATAGCCCGGGCCGTCGGTCACTCCGTTCGCGAGCACCACCGATTGGTACTCCTGCTCCAGGAATGCGGGCTCCAGAAGGTCCGCTGGCAGGCTCGGGTCGCTCAGGTCGGCGGCGTTGCGGAAGTCCTGCACGACGCTCCTCACCTTGTGGCTCATCAAGTTCCGGCCGGGGCCGAGCACAGCGGCCGCGGCCGCCTCCGCTTCGGCTGCAGTTGCCTCCTGGATGACCCGCCACGCCACCTGGTCCATACCGAGGATGGCTACGCCGGCCCCGTTGAGCCCCACTTGCGGCACGTCGGGATCCAGCTTGGCCATCTGCTTTTCCAGGGAGGTGGCCAGCGTCCGCGTGAACGTGGTCAGCAGGATCCGCGCCTGCGGGTTCTCCCGCGCCAGGTCGCGCGCCCGGTGCACTAACACCACGGTCTTTCCGGTGCCCGCGCCCCCGGACAGCCGGTAGGAACCCTTCCAGCGGCCCTGCACGTACTTTCGCTGCTCCGGGTGGAGAAACACGCGCCAGCGGTCGATTTCCATGGACTCCAGGGCATCGCGCAACTCGTCCGGGCTGTCGCCCACGAAGACGAATCCTCCCTTGGACTCGCGCAGCACGCGGTCCAGGTGTTCGTCCTCGGGGACGTCCGGGGCCACCGGCGCGAGTCCCAGCTCGTCGCGGATGGCGTCCAGGTCCTCGCCGTTGGCCAACCCCAGCAGCACCAGTCCCTGCGCCTCGGGGAGCGTATCGATGACCGCGTTGAGCTCTGCGGGAGTGCGGGCGGCGAGGGCCTTCGCCGCCCCCTCCTCCTTGATGCCGGCTTCGGAAACCAGCCGGTCGGCGGTCCACGCGGCGGCGAGCCGGTTGTCCCATACGGGTACGACGGCGGTGGCGTCCTCCGCTGTTCCCGCCCCTTCCGTCGGTTCGGGTTGCGGCTCGACCGCGGGAGTTTCGTCCGGGACGCCGTGGTCCTCGAATTCGGGGGCGCCGAGCGCGAGGTTGAGCTTCAGGACGGTCGAACGCGCGACCTTGATGGCGTCGTCGTGGTGCCAGGTTCCGTAGTAGACGTAGTGCGCCTCGCCCTCAACGTCCATCTTGTAGAGCACCGCACGCCAGGAATCGTTGATCCGGCCGGTGCGGACACGCTTGTCCCGCGGCTTGGCCATGGGCTCGATGTGCAGCCCAGGAACGGTGTCGTCGACCTGCAGCTTCTGCAAGAAGTCCAAGACCTGCTTCTTGACCGATCCGTCGACCTTGTTCTTGGCCGACGCCATGGATACGTATGGCATGTTCCTACTTCCTGTCCTGGGCGCCGGAACCGTGTGCGTCCACGAGTCCCTCGACGTCCCCCGTGACGACGGCGGTCCACCCCGCGGCCGCCAGCGCGGCGCTGTGGTCTGTTTCGTAGACGACCACGATTTTGGCATCGGTCCAGACGAGCTGGGCGGGGATACCGTCGAGTTCCTCGCCCCACTCCTGGGGCACGGGCAGCTGTGCCGCGGCCAATTGCCCGATAAACGCGCGTTCCGCCTCGTCGTCGGCCACCTCCAGCACCGGCTCCCAGTCGATGGACACGCCGGAAACATGAACCACGTCGATCGGGGCGGCTACGAGGCCGGCCATTTCCAGGATCTCGGCCCGGGAGGTCGTGGTGCCGACCAGCGCGCCCTTCGGGGATCCGCGGAACGCCAAGACGTTGCTCCAGAAAAGCCAGCGCCGCCACGAATCGGCGAAGCCGCCGGACGCCACAGCTTCGGCCCGGTCGTCCAGAACCATCACGGCGGGAATCGCGCCGTTCGGAGCCTCGAGCGGATGGCCGGCGGCGAGCAAGTGGAGGTGCTCCGTCTCACGCGACCACCAGATGTCTCCGGCCAACAGCTTCGGCAGCACCCCCGTGCCCCCGAACTGGTACCCGGGGACCGTGGCGTCTGCGACATCCGTCTTGGTCAGGTTCCCTAGCGCCAGCGCGGCGGCCACATCCGCCAGCTTCCTCCAGTTCGCGTGGTCCGGCGACGTCATCCAGGTCCAGAGCATACCCATGGATCCGCCGCGCAGGGATGCGATGATTTCCGGGGACAGCGAGTACTTCTTGGTCAGACTGGACAGCATGACCTGGGAGACCCACGCATCGTGGACATTGTCCTCCGCCGCCTGCGCGTCGGCGAAGACGTCGAGGTCCCGGGCGGTGATCGCCCAGGGAACCACTCCCGCGAGTTTCAGCCCGAACCTCTTAACCGCGTCGTCGCCGACGCGGTTCATCCCCGCCTCGGGCGAGGCATGGAAGGCGCGTCCGTCGGTATAGATCGCCAGGTCCGGCACGTCCGGTCCCTCGTAGCTCAACACGAAGTCCGGCCGCGTGCCGAACATGTCGACCTGCGGTTCCAGCGTCCACCGGTGCGCCTGGGACGGGAGTTTGATGAGCAGGCGTTCGCCCTTCGGGCCGGGTTTGGGGGTGACCTCGGCGTTGACCGCGGCCAGCCGCGTCTTCAGCGCCTGCCGGAACGCGATCTCCAGGACGGATTCGCCGCTGGCAAGAACCACGGGTTCCTCGCGGACGGTCCACCGTGCGAACGCTGGTTCCTCGTCCGGTTCCAGTCCCAACAGGTCCTCGAGCAGGCGCTTGGCCTCCACGCGGGAGACGTAGTCCTCCGTGCCGTGCTCGGCGAACGGCAACAGGCACTGGTGGCACGCCCTGCGTCCCTCGTCGCCGCACGTACACCCGGCCACTTTCGCAAGCGCGGCCGCGAGTGCGTCGAAGACGTCGCGCGGACTCTTGAAACACGCCAGGTACCCCGTGCCTCCGGGCACGGCGTCGTGGATGAGCAGGGCCTGCCGTTCGGCTCCGCTGGAGGCATCGGGAACCGTCATGACGCCGAGGTGTCCGGGTGTCCCGCCCAGATGCTCCTGCAGCCCCAACAGCAGGGCCGCCTTCAGCGTGGGCAGGGCGAACGCGTCCACGGAGGTCGCGGCCGCGGGGAGGTGCAGTTTGACGCCCTGCGTCCGCAGTTCCCGTGCCAGCAGGAGGGCGCGGGTGTGCTCGTCGGTGCTCTTGCGGTGTCTGCACCAGAAGCGGTGCTCGTCGAAGTTGTTGGAGCGGACCTTCGTATCCTGTTTCCCGCAGTATTCGCACAACAGGAACCGTGGCGTGGTCACTTCCTGGCCGGCGATGGTCAGCGACGCTCCCCCGCGGCCCCGCTGGCCGAGGTTCAGCCAGGTCAGGTCCACGGCGGCGAGGTACTCCACGCCGAAGCCGTTGTGCTCGACGAACCAGCGCGCCTCCACGCCCGCGGGATTGATGTCGGCGACCGGCACCACGTGGAAACTGGCCCGCTTCCTGTCGTCGCGCGAGTCGTTGATGGCCGCCTCGTCGCGCTTGATCTCGGCGGTCACCTTCTTCAGGACGACGACGGCGTGGACGTTCCCGACGTCGTCGATGCCGGTGGACTGACACCGCGGGCACGTCGACGACTGGCCGAGGTATTGGACCGGCTGCTCGCCGGCCCGGTGGACGGGGTTCTTCCACCCGCAGAAGGGGCAGAGCTGCCAGTATTGGACCTCACGGAGGTCGGGACCCAGATCCACGGCATCGACCTGGATCTCCATGCCCTGCGCGTAAAAGGTGGAGCCGGGCGCGAGTTCGTGGATGGCGATGCCGGAGCTGCGGGCGAACGATTCGGTCCGGGCTTCGAACCCCTGCGTTTCCTCGTTGCGCCAGGAGACGCCGACGTCCAGCGTCACGGGATCACCGATCAGCGTGTAGTTGGGGAAGAGACCGTACATTTCGATCTTGGAGATCCAGTACTCGCTCCGTTCCTCCTGCGCCTCCCGGTAGAGGCGTTTGAGCTGCGATTCCCCGGAACGCAGGTCCCGCGCGGCCTCCTGCACCTTGGGGTGTTCGGCGTCGTTCGCGTACTCGTGGAGCCGGCGCTGATGCTCGACCTTGAGCTCCTCCACGGCGTCCTCGACGTCCTTGATGCGCCGCTGCAGGCCCTCGTAGTCCTCTTGCCACTGCTGGGACAGTCGGCCGATTTCGACGGGCAGCTCGTTGGCGAGCCAAGCCGCCAAACGCGCCCGTCCGTCGGCGGTGACCTGCTCCGCGGAGAACTGCCCGAGGAACGCGTGGAGAAGCTCGTCGCCCCGCGCCTGGACCAGCCCCAACATGTGCCCCAGATAAGAGTCCGCTTCCGTGGACTGCAGCGCCTCGCGCGCGGACCGCGGGTGCGGCGCCTTCGGGTTGCGGGCCAGCTGGTCACCGAGGAACGCGGCGAACTGCCGGGACAGGATCTCCTCGGCCTGCAGGTACGTGCTGGGCGGCCGGACCTTGCCGTTGATGACGGAGAGCGGGTCGTAGAGCTTCGGCAGGTGTTCGCCGCGCCCCCGGACAAAGGCCATGACCAGGGAATTGCCCGTCAGCCTCCCGGCCCGGCCGACGCGCTGCACGTAGCTCGCCACGGAGCCCGGCATCGACGCGAGCATCACGCAAGAGAGGTCGCCGATGTCGATGCCCATCTCGAGCGTCGGCGTGGCGACCAGCACGTTGGGCGCATCGGGCGTCTGCTCGGTGGCCTTGAAGGCGTTCTCGTACTCCAGCCGCAAGGTTTCGTCGAGCAGGGAGGTGTGTTCCCGGGCCACCACGCGTTTGCCGTCGGCCTCGGCGTACATGGTGCGGTAGAAGTTGTCCGGTGCCACGCTCACGCGTTTCATCCGGCCCCTGCATTTGGCCTGCTGGCAGGGCGCGCCGTCGAGCTGGTCCGTCACGGACTCGGTGCCGAAGCCCCGGGTCTTGCACGACTCGCATTCGAGCGCGTGGCGCTGCTGGAGCAGCGCGTCGTCGGTCGGCGTGGTCAACAGCAGGCGGTCCGCGCGGATCGAATAGACGCGGGATCCCTGGTTCGTCAGGTGTTCATTGAGGACGCCCTGCCGGGCGAGGTCCTCGAACAGCTCCCGGGCGAGGTAGCCGGCGTCGTCGGGGCTGATCCCCAACGCGCGGCTGGTCCAGATCGAGTACCAACTGGACTTCGGGGTGACGGGATCCAGCCCGTTCTCGGCCTTGGTCTGCCCGACGACGGGGAACGCCGGGGCCGGCCTCCCCGATGGGAAGGCCGGCATCCCCTGGTGCCGGGCGCGCCCGCCCCACACGTGGTAGCGGGCGCCGTCGTGCGTGATGTACCGGTCAAGCCATTCGTGGTGGATGCCGCCCTGTAGGCGCATGCGGACCAGGACACCGCGGACCCACGCGACGAATTGCTGGTCCGTCGGCTCGCCGACGCCGGCCAGGACATGCAGCTTCGCCTCCCAGACGCGCCGCGCCGACGCGGTGATGGCCGCGGCCGTGCCGGCGTCCACCTCCGCCGTGACGGAGCCGGTAAGTTCCAGGGTGCGGCCGAGCCGGCCCTGCAGGCCCAGCTCCAGGGCGGCGTCGAAGCGCAGCCGCCGCTTGACGTTCTCTCGGGCCCTCGCACGGACGCTCGGGGCGGCCGAGTCGTCCCAGAATTCCCGGAATCCGTCCCGCTCCGTCAGCTCCGGGGGCACCAGCTTGAACCGCTGCACCGCCGCCCCCTCCCCGGCGGGTGTGAGCATGGCCTGGTCGACGAGCTGGCTGAGCGTCACGGTCTCGCCGGGCTCGGCCCCGAACGCGTTCCGCAGCGCACTGCGCAAGTTGAAGGTGTGCGAGCGGGCCTGGATGAATCCGGCGCGGTGCGCGGCGTCCTGCACCGAGTCGGTGAAGACCAGGGCCTTCTTCTCGCGCGGGTCCAGGCCGCGCGCGCCGAACAGGTTGGACACCGCCACGGAGGTGAGCGTGGCAATGGCGCTACCAACGAACCGGATGGCGTCCGTCGCCATGCAGGACGGGCACATGTCCTTGCGCGACTGGTCGTCCGCCTCCAGGCCCGTATGCGTGAGCACGGGGATGATGCGGCCCTGCTGGAAGTCCTCGTCGTCATCGTCCGGGGCGTCAGCGCTCAGGGTCTTCTGCACGGTGTGGAAAAACCGCAGCCCCTCGTCCTTGGCCTCTTGGGCGGACTTCGTGCCCCGCCACACAGCCTCGGCCTCGTAGGCGGCGTGGATGAGGGCGCGGAAGGACGAGTCCCGGTTCAGGGAGGCCGCGCGGATCTCCGCCGGCTCCAATTCGAGTTCGGTCCCGGTGGGTGCCATTTTGGCCCCCCACCCGTTCTTGCCGCAGTGGCGGCAGAAGATGGCGGGCAGGTAGACGCGGTCGGCCTCGAGTTCGTCCTCGTCCACGCCGTCGTCGCCCCAGCGGTAGGTGTTGGTGGTATCGAGTACGCCCTCGATCCGGCTGAGTTCGCGGACCCAGACGTGGGTTTCCACCGTGAGCGCCCCGCGTCCGGCGATCGCCCGGGCGTGCGAGTAGAGCGCGATCACGTGGCTCAGGAACTCTTCGGCCTCCTCCACGGCCACGGCCGGGAATATGCCGGCGGCGAGGTCCCGCAGTCCAAGGGCGGTGCCGGTCACCCCCACGAGCCGTTCCGTCAGCGGGTGGTGCCGGAGAGCCCCGAGCAGCGCGTCGCTCGTGTCGGCGGGTGGTTCCACAAACAGCGCCTGCAGCGCGGCCGACATCAGCGTGGCGTGCGAGTCGTCCGCGCGGACCGCATGGTTGGTCGGCTCGATCTGATCGGCCAGTTCGTCGAGATCCCGCGGGACGACGGCGGGATCCGGGATGCTGAGGTCGCGCCACGTCTCGAAGGACATGCGTGACTCGGTGACGAGTGCGTCCTCGCCCATCCTTTCGCCGAAGATTGTCTCGGCGAAGGCGAGCATGGCTCCGGCGCCGGCCGATCCGCCGAGAGTTGCGGAGGTCGCCACGGGCGTGATGCGCCCGAGGGGCCGGCGAGTGTCCTCCTCGGTCAGGCCGACGCTGCTTGGGTCCTCGGGCCAGTGGGACTTGAGGGCGAGGCCCAGGCGGCGGAGGAGCATGGCGACGTCGGTTCCCTGGGCGCCGTCGTAGGTATGGAACTCGTCGAGGACCAAGTATTGGAGGCTGGTGGCGGAGTCCTGCCAAAGTTTGGCGTCGTCGTGCCGGAGCAGGAGCATGTCCAGCATCTTGTAGTTGGTCAGCAGGATGTCCGGCGGGTTATTGCGGATCTCGTGGCGGTCGGTGATGAGTCCGTCGGCGGTGACCCGCTTGCGCGGAGCATCCTGCTGGCCCGTGTAGAGGGCTGCCCGGATTCCGCCCAACTCCGTGTGCTCGGTCAGCAACGTGGCCAAGCGCCCCGCCTGGTCGTTCGCCAGGGCGTTCATCGGATAGAGAATGAGGGCCTTGATCCCGGTGATGCCGGCCTTCTGGGCGCGGAGGACGTGGTCGACGATCGGGAAGAGGAAGGCTTCGGTCTTACCGGATCCGGTGCCGGTCGTGACCAGCGTCGGATCCGGCCGCCGGAACCCGACCGAGTCGCCCGTTTTGGTGGTCAACCGCCTGAACGTCTGGTCCTGGTGCCCATACGGAGGAAAGCCGACGCCGTAGAAGTCCAGACTGTCCCGCCAGCCGTCGGCGGCCGGTTCGAAGGGAAGCCGCAACCGCAGGTAGGGGCCCTTGAACATGCCGTTGTCCGGGTGGGTGAGGAAATCGCCGATGGCTTCCTGCGCGCGCTTGTCCGACAGCGCGAACGTGGTGGTCAGGTAGTCCCGCAAACCTTCGACGAGGTCGCGGGCCTGGCGGGTGGGAAGCAGTTCCGTCATCGCTTATGCCTCCTCAATGATTTCGCCGTGCTCTTGGAGCATGGTCGAGAACCTGGCGTAGGCGGCGCGCATGTCCTCCTCGCGGTCGAAGCCGCGGAAGGGGAACTCGAAGGTGTACTCGACGCCGCTCTGCGGGTGCGTCCACTGGCGATCGGCCAGCGTCATGCCTTCCTCGCCGACTTTTCGGTAGAACCTGTTTATGTCACTGGGCACCTTGCGTCCATTGGCGTCGTAGAGATCAATCTGCTCGTAGCCGCGCAGCACCGGGAACTGGGTGCGGTAGATGATGCACAGCTCGTCGGCGCTCAGCCCAAGACTCAACGCTGACAGTGCGTCGAGTTCTACTTGTAGTTGGCGCCGCTCGGAGGCGACGCGTGCCGGCGAATCCGGCGTCCACTCCAAGCCGGTGATGCCTTTCCACAACGGCGCATAAGTTTGCGTCAGGCAAACGAGGGCGGTGCTGTGCTGTGCTATTTGGCGACCCAGCAGACCACCCAATTTAGCGGGGAGGCCATCCACGACAGAGCCGTAGAAGTGCCCCAATGAACCAGCCTTCACCAAGAAATCCACAGCGAGAGAACTCCATTGCCCGACACATTCAAGCATGGTCTCAGGTTCGTCGAAGAGCAGCCCATAGCCGGAAATGACTCCGTTGACGTGGGCCGAGCCTGGTGGCAACACGCTCGGGTAGAAGGTCCGCACGCCGGTTGTAGCCGCCATCAACCGCCAACCGATCCGGAAGTGATCGCGAGCCGAAGTCCTTTTCCCGTCGATCTCCCAGTGCGTGTAGTCGGCGTCGTAGTTGACGCTGCCATCGCGGACCGGCTGGTAGCTTGTGCGCGGGATGAAGTCGGCCGGGAGCGCTTCGAGATCGATCTCGGTCCAGTCCAGGTTGTTCTTCATGGTTGGGTTGGGCTGCTTGGCGAAAGGGTTCGCCACCGTGAAGTGGGGACCCTGAAGGATGACGTCATCCCACGAGTCGGCCACAGCGGAGCCCACGTCGAAATAGCCCTTCCTACGATCGATCGATTCGTCCCAGCCGCGCGAGTACTGCAGCCCCAGCTCACGCACACGCGGCGCCTTGCTGAGCTTCTCCAGAACACTCATGCTTGCCCGGTTGACCGGGTACACCATGCGCGCATGGAGCGGGGATGTTCCCGGTTCATCGAGGATGTCGGCCCACACCTTGAGCACGTCGAGATCGACGTTGACGACGCGCTCCGGGTGGGGACGCGTGTCCCATTTGCCCTCCGCGGTTTTCAGGCCCGGAATTTCGGTTCCGCCCTCATGGTCCAGCGATCGCGCAACCGTATCCGGATGGTAGAGCGACGCGGCCATCTGGAAGCGGGGTGCGTCCTGTTGCGCCCCGTAGACGTGCACACCATAGGACACATGGTGATCTATCTCGAAGAGCGACAATTCGTTGATGAACTGCCAGTGGCGCCGCAGTCGTCGATAGGTAGCTGCCCGCAGGTGGTGTGCCTTCTTTTCCGTGAAGTGAGACTCCGGGTGCAGGAGAGCCACTACACCCGCTTCAGAAGAACTCATCCACGTTCGGGCCATGAACGCGCGGTACAGGTCCGGTTGCAGCCCCGCCAAGACGGCATATTGAGACGTTGCCCCAAGGAACTCGGCCAACACCGGAGTTGGGGTCGCGGCCTCGACGAAATCGCGCGCCGCGCCGGGCAGGGCCAGAGTGTCGATTCGCTTCTGCCGGATCACTGCCTGGGATGGCTTTTCCGCCAACTGCCACCAGGCATCATGCTCGGCGAGGAGCGCCGACTCGTCGGAGCGCGGACGCACCCACGGCGGATTACCCACCTGCAGATCGAAACCTCCGCGCCCGAAGACAGACGCGAACTCCAGTTCCCAGTGGAAGAAGCCTTGGTCCTCGGCGATCCGGTCACACACCGCCAACCACGGGTGGCGTTCCGCCAAACGCTCCGAAGAGGCGACGGTGGCGAGACCCAACTCGAGAGTCTCGTAGGCGTTGAGCTCGTGCCAGTCGCTGTCGCCAACGAAGGACTTCTGACCCTCAAACTTGTTGACCTTGCCTCGGAGGCCGAGAATGCCTTCGAGCGCGCCGATCCACTCGTCAACGGTCGGCGGCTCAACGCCGGACTCGGTCAGGGGCCAGAACCACAGCGCGTTCCACGCGTTCATGACCCGTTTGAGTCGCTGGTACGCACCGTTCCGGTCGTTCAACGCCGCTTCGATCTCGGCACGTGTGATCGCCGTCGTTTCCTGCGTCCGCTCATGCGGCCAGTAATCAATGAACCGACGAGCCTGGGAATCAGCGATCTGTAGGCGCCGTAGCGCGATCTTCCACAAGACCTCGACTCGCTCGGACAGCGCCTTGAGACGATCGATCTGCGGTTTCTTCAATGCGATCCGAGTGCCTTTGGCCCATGCCTTGAGGTGTTTCTGCTCTTCGGCCGCGATGTCCTTGACCTCTTTGGCGTCCGCCGCCGCGCCCCATCCTTCGCCGGGCAGCAGGAAGTGGTGGATCCGTCCGACGACCGCCGGGTCGTCGGCATCGCGCGCCAGGGCGTCGATCAGTCCCACCAGCGGGTTCGGTTGCGGTTCGTCGGTGAGGTACTTCTTCGACCTTACGGCGTCCACCGAGTACGTCGCCCGGCGCGCACCGATAAGCGAGTTGCCGCGTTTGAGCCGGAGGCCGAACCACGGTGCGCTGAGTCCCGGCTGCATGGTGTCCAGCCACAGGGACACCTCGGCCAGCTCGACGGCCGTGGCGTTGAGGTCAACGCCGTGCACCTGGTGCAAGGCGATCTGCGCCTTGACCCGCTGGAGCTGCTGCGGATATTCGTCCGCGGGGATCTCGCGGTCCAGTTCCTTCTGTTTGCGCTTCAGGTACTCGCCAGCCAGTTGGCGCACGGTCTCGATGGCGAACGCGCCCGAGCCGAGGGCGGGCTCGCAAATGCTCAGTTCCAGGATGCTGTCCGCGGGAGTGTCCTCCTGCAGGAGCTCCTCCAGGGCCTGCGAGACCACGAATTTCGTCATCACCTCGGGCGTGTAGTAGGAGGCCGATTGCTGCCGCTCCCGGCCGGCCAACCGAAATACGAAGCTGCCCCGCGGGTGGTGAACCGGCTCCGACAAGCCGGTTTCCTCATCCCTGCGGGTGACGAAGTGCTTGGATTCGATGCCGTTGATGCGGTCCACCGGCACCACCCACGAGCCCTTGGACGAGTCGCCGTTCTTCGCGACCTCCCGCAGATCCTCCTGAGCGATGAAGCCCGTGTAGGACATCAGGCCCTCGTACACGGCACCCAGCTGGTTGATGCCGAGGTTGGCATAGGAAATGAAGCCGCGCTCGCCCTTGCTGCCCGCCTTGCTCAGGAGCAGGCGCTCGAGCACGCGCTGCAGCTCCATGTTGCTGAGGCCGACCTCGCCGATCAGGCCGGTCGCCGATGCAGCGAAGAGGTCCGCCTCCAGCGGTTCGAAGGCCAGCCCCTCATCCCGCGCGTCGGCATCCTCCGCATGCTCGGCGTCGGCTACGTCGTCATTGCCGCGGCTCCGCCGTTGCGCGGCATGGTCGCCGTTCACGAGCCGGAACAACAGGTCCAACGAATCGAACAAGTGCGTTCCCTGCTGGGCCTGAACGCTAGGGAGCTCCACCTGCACGAGCTCGCGGAGACGCTCCAGGCCGTAGCCGGCGTCGTACTCCCCCTGATTCTTCGGCAGGACACCGAGCTCCGGCGAGGCTTCCGCGTACAGCAGGAACAGGATCCGGTACAGGAAGCGCAACGACTGTCGGGCGAGCACCTGACCGTCGACGTCGTGGTTGTCCAGGCCCACGGCGGTCCGCCGCGTCAGGACGTCGTTGGCGATGATTTCAATCGACTCGCGGATGCCGTCCCGCAGGTCCTGCGAGACCCCGACCGCGTGCTGGCGGGACTCCTCCAGGCGGGCGTCCCACCAGATGGTCCCGTCCGGGCCCGGCATGATGGACTGGCGGCCGAAGATGGCCAGCAGGCGGTCGGTCTCACCGGCCTTCTTCGCGTCATTGCGGTCGGCGATGAGCTGCACGTCCGCCGCCAGGTAGCGGCCTTCCGGCCAGCGTTCCCGCTCGGTCAGGAACAGGCTGCTGCCGGCGGACACCACGATGTACTTCGGCGACGGATCGGACAGGTACAGCTCCGAGATCAGCTTGGCGAGCGGCTGCTGCGTGCGTTCCTTGCCGTCCAGCAGGTTCAATCCTAGAAGGCGCGACTCCGTGAGCGCGTCGTCTCCCCCGGCGGGCATGCCCTCCAGCCACAGGACGTCTTGGGTGTCGCCCAGCCAGAGGCCAGCGACCTCCGCGTTGGCGGCACCGCGCTCGAACGCCAACGGCGCCGGCGCCCCGGCAATGCCGAGCGCCTCCCGGAGACGCGCGTAGGCGGCGCGGGCCCCGCTGGCCGCTTCGGCGTCGTCCAGCTCATCCAGAGCGGCGAGTTCCGTCACCAGTTCTCCCCGTGCGGCGGAGAACCTCTTGGCGATGGTGGGGTGCCCCTCCTTCGCGTCGGCGTCCCAGCCTTTGCGCAGCTCCACGACCTGCTTCTGGAACGTGGCACCCTTGCCGTCTGTGGTGAAGTAATGCTCGCTGATCCAGTCCTCAACGACGACGATCGATTCGAACGCGGGCATCAGTTCTCCTCCAAGCCGGCGGTGGCGGCCACGGTGGGTGTTTCGCGGGGAAGAATCACGAGCAGCGGCCTCACCAGCTGTTGCTCTGGGCGCATGTCCTGGGCGAGTTCCTGTTCCGCCCGCACCCGGTCCTGCCGTTCGCGCACGTCTGCGCGCTGGATCAAGACCTGCGATTCGGCGGACCACTTCGCGGCCCGCTCCAACCAAGCGTCCAGACGCGAGACGGCGTCGGCGGAGAGCAGCTGGGACGTCATCCCGAGATGCCGTTCGGCGGCGTCCACCGCGGCAGGCAATTCGGCTTGGGACGCCACCACGGCAACGGGTCCAGGGTTGGACGGCTTCCCCACCAGCCCGACTTCCGCCAGGAAGCCTGACAGGTCCGCGATCCCGCCGGCGAATCCGTTGGAGACGCTGATGAATGTGCGATTGAGCAGCTGGCCGCGCTTGTTGGTGATGGTTCCGAGCATCACGAACGTCGGGTCTTCGACGTCCCCGCGCACCGCGAGCACCTCGTTGCGGGACATCGACGCCAAGGCGCGGTCGCTCGCCCAGTCCAGCACCGGGTGCAATGGTCCCAGGTAGTGGGAGGCGGGCCAGTTGGTCTCGTCCGACTTCCGGGCGGCATCCAGTGCCGTCTGGCCGGCCGTCACGGTGGTGGCCAGCTGCAGCCGTTCCATGACGCCGCGCTCCTTTAGGTAGTCCTGCGGGAGGAAGCGCAAGCGCTTCTTCAGGTCCGGAGTCGGTTCCAGAGACGCGATTCCATATTTCTCGTCAACCTTCCACCCCACCGTCTGGTGGGGGTCCACGAAGGCCTCCGCCAGCGCCTCGCGCAGGAAGGCGAGCTCCGTCGGGTACAGGTCGATCCGCTTCTCGAGCGTCACCGACTGCGCCCCGACGGCTGCCGGCGCTCCCGCACCCGTGGCCGCTCCGGCGTCGTACTGGTTGTTATTCGCCGAGGACTCCGCGCGGAGCAGCAGCTCCAGCTCATCGAGGTCCACGTCGGCGGCGCCGGGCACCACGGCCTCCACATCCCCGCCCGTGAGCAGGAGTTCGCGGATGGCCTTCTCCTCCGCGTCCACCGAGTTTTTGCCCATGAGTGCGGCGACGTCGTTGAAGACCTGGTGGGCCTCGTGTTCCTTCTCGATCAGGCGGGTCAGGACGCGGACATCCCCGGAGAAGTTCTCGTCCGAGGGGTCCAGGACCAGCGTGGCGATCTGCGGCGGGTGTTTCTGTCCGTAGCGGTCGATGCGGCCGTTGCGCTGCTCGATGCGGATGAGGCTCCACGGGATGTCGAAGTGGATCAGGTGGTGGCATTCGGCGTGGAGATTCACGCCCTCGGAGGCGACGTCGCCGGTGACAAGGACGCGCAGCGGTGATCCGCCGCGCTTGAACTGCTCCACGATCTGCTGCTGTTCGACGTCCGAGAGGCCTCCGTGGAGCATGCCGATGTTCTCCGTCTTGAGGCCGAGGGCCTTCGGCAGTTCCGCCTCGAGATACCTGAGGGTGGCGACGCGTTCGGCGAAGACGACGGCGCGGGTCGGCTTACTCTTCCCGACGCCGGCCCCGCTGAGGTGCTCGACGAGGGCCGCGAACTTGGCCGACTTCTGCGTCCGTGCCGTCTGGGCGAGGGCGAGGAGTCGCTCCAGTGCATCGGCCTCCTTGGCTGCTAGCGGACTCGTGGCGGTGGTGGCCCCTTGCTGGCCGTCGGCGCGGCCGAGCTTGCGGAGGCGCTCGGTAATCGTCGCGATGAGCGCGGCGGGGCTGGACAGGAAGGCCTTGGCGAGCGTCCAGCCGAAGAGCTGGTGGCCGGCCGGGCTGTTGCCGAGCGGGTGGATCCACGTTTTGGATAGCTCGTTGGCGACGGCGTCCTCGGCCGGGCTCGCCGCGACCAGCTTGTTCTGCGGCTCCGGCCGCTCCGCCCAGTCCGCGCCGACCTCCGTGGCGACCTCGTCGCTGTAGCGGTGGCGGCGAATAATGAGCTGCTGCACGGCGTCCTGGTCGATTGAGCCGTCCGGTCGGACCGCGGTGGGGTCCAGCAGCCGGACGAGTTCGGCGAAAGACTCCTTCTTGCCGTTGTGCGGGGTGGCGCTGGCCAGGATCAGGGCGTCCGTGCGGGGAGCCAAGATGCGCGCCAGCTCGTTGTTGAGCGTGCCGGCGTTGGTGAGGTTGTGGGACTCGTCGATTACGACGGCGTCCCAGCGGCGCTTCTTCAGGTGCTCGCGGTAGCGCGGTGTCTTGAGCGTATCGATCGAGATGATGGCGCGCTTGAAGTAGGTGAAGGGGTTGCGCGAGGCGGGGATGGTCTGCCGGACGCGTTGGATGCCGACGGAGTCGAGGCGCACGAACGGGAGCGCGAAACGGCTCCACATCTCATGCTGCATCTGCTCGAGGACGTGGCGAGGCGTGACGATCAGGATGTTGTCCCCACGGCCGCGGGCGACGAGCTCGGAGAGGATCATGCCGATCTCCAGCGTCTTGCCCAGGCCGACGGCGTCGGCGATCAGGATGCGCGGGCGGATGTTGGCCGGGTCCAGCGCCTTGGCGACGGCGATGCGCTGGTAGTTCAACTGCTTGGACAGCATGCGCGTGCTCACGGACAGCGCATTGCTGGTGGCGGGCATCGGCGTCTTGCGCAGCGTGGTCTCCAGGAAGAGACGCGCCCTACGGTAATTGGGCGAATCGTCCGCGACGACGCGGGCCAGGCGGGGGTCGACGACTTCGATGTTGTCGAGGTCGGAATAGAACGCCGCCTCGGTGTCACGGACGAGCTCGCTGAGGCCTTGGACCTTCACGAGCGTTCCGGAGGACGTAAAGCTCGTCGACGTGACGAGCCAATCCTCGTCGCGGACACGGATCACCGAGCCCGGCGCGACGTTGATGTCCGTTGCTCTCACCCGCGCTTCAAGCGACACGGTAAACCCCCCTGAGTTTCATCGGCACTGAGACGTAGCCAATGGCAACCATATGCCATAGTACTCACAGTTTAGGGAGGGTTTCAGGGCTGCCGGATTAGCACCTGGGCACGGTTGAACTTGTTTGATGCTCAGCATGGATCTCTTCGCGGATGGCGGGCAAATCACTAATTGTAGAAACTCATCGAATACCCAAAGCAGATTCTTTGCTTAGAATCACCTCCGGAAGAGCCGCTAATGTGACAAATCCATCCAAATCAGTAAGGCATAATTACGAAATGACTGAACCCTCCGAGTATGAGCTTAACGCGTGGCGCAACATTCAACGGTTTCAAGGCCGCCCGCTCTCTAAAGCGTTAAGAAGTGCGGGCGAGCATGTTTCTACTGGTGCAGCAAGCATCGGCAAGCGCGCAACGCAGTTTCTGGAGAACCGGCCCGCGGCCCAGTCAGCCGTTTCTCGCGGCCAGTCGGTTGTGTCTAAGGGGACTCGGGCGATTGGAGCCGGCGCTCGGAAGACGGCGGATGCTCTCCCAAACTGGGGCGAAACTGCTCTTGGATCGATGCGTCAGACGGCAGGAAGAGTTTCACGAGCCGGACTCTCACCCAAGTGGGTTGTGACAAACCATCAAAAGCGCGGACACGATGTAGCGAAACTTCTCGACCTACGCCATCTCGATCTTGAGCAGATCGACGCGGTTCGTGGACGAGGAACGAGCTGGTATTACCCCCTTGCCGCAGCAATGTCGGGAGCAACTGCTGGGCTCGTCATTTCGGGAGGGGAACTCGTCGCGGCCGCCTCCGCGGGCGCAGCTGCAGCGCCGTCGGGAGCAGCAATTGCCGGGGCATTCGTGGGAGATGCTGCCTTTGTTCTGGGACTGGCGTCGCGTTCGGTTGGCCATGTCTCTCTGCTCTACGGGTACCATCCTGAGGACCCCGCGGAGGAGCTTTTCATCATGTCGGTCGTCAATGCAGGTACAGCAGCCTCGGCTGGCGCGAAGACCGCCGCAATGGCTGATATTTCCCGGCTTACCCAATCGCTAGTTCGTGGTAAGACTTGGGAGATTCTAGACAAGTCAGTCATCTCGCAGGTCTCCAAGCAGTTCGCGAAGGCGTTTGGAACACGCTTAACCAAGCAGGGGCTCGGCAAGGTCGTTCCTGCCGTAGGCGTGCTCGTAGGGTTCACCCTTAATTGGGCAACCCTGGAATCAATTGTCGATGTTGCGGACGTCGAATACCGGCGACGGTTTCTTATTGAAAAGTATCCGCATCTCGCAAACGAAGAAGTACCTGAAACGTTCAGTGATGATGTTTCGGAGGACGCCGATGAAGCCATTAGCGTGCTTAACGAGCTAGCCGAGGCAGGCGGACCCGACCTCCGCTGAATCGGGGCACTGGATGCCGGAGTTCCAAAGTAGTGGAAATGTACTGGTGCGAGTTACTTAGTGACCGAGAGGGCGATCAAGTTAAAGGACCGAGGGCTCACCCTGCGCTGCGGAACCGTTGGTAAGCAATCTCAAGCAGCTCCCTGCTAGGGAGGTCTGCCCTTCGTGGAGGAACGTTCATCAACCTCGTATTGTGATGTTCCTTCAACCCAAACTGGAGCATAGGACCGTCCATCTCCTCTAGAAGGTCGGCCCGAATTTCAACTACATGGTCTGGGCGGATGCCTAGAATGTTCACGTCAAAGGCTGCATGATGAATCTTGCAGAGCGCCAAACCATTGGCGACGGTGGCGACGCCATCTTCGTGCGAGTCCGGGACAATGTGAGCAGCATCCAGTAACTGCCTATGCCCTAGGGAACACACAGCACATTTCGTGGCGTAAGCACGCATCACATCGGCCCGAAATAGTCCCTGATGGAGCCGCCTTTTTACCTGTTGGTTCCGGTAGCGACGCTCAAAATGTAAGGGGAAGTTGATCTCTAACGGTAAGTTGCCCACGTTAGCCCGCAACGGATCTAGGTCGACGACGAATTGCTTCAGGTGAGGTTCTTCGTCCAGGAGAAAGACCGGGAAAACCGGTAAGTACCAACCGGTGCGAACCGCAAAAAACCAAATCAAAGGAAGTCCGAGTTTTTGAGCTTGCCTCAAAGCCCGGTTGTCAGCATGGTCAGGGTCATCACCCTGCCATTTGTAACGAAACAATCCGTCTGACCCAGTGTCATCTTCGTACGGACGCGACTGGCCTGGAGCCCGGAAGGTAGTGCTGAAGGAGAGTGCTGCATCTAGCTGTCGAGGTTTCCAAATTCCTTTGTAACGGTCCCGCAATTTGAACGCTCCGCCATCAAAAGTGAAATCCTCGTAGTCGCTCCAGTGAAGCTCGTCCGCTCCGTCGTTGGTCCGAATCGCCAACCATGCCATAGCTTCGCGCCGGAGCCGCGCGTCGAACGACTCATCGCGCTGATTCTCATCCATCCCCATATGAACATTCACCTGTTTAGAGTATGTCGGGAATCCCTCGGCATTTGCCTGCCCGACCGCTGCCATCGCATTCAATGGAGATTATCCACAGAACCCGTCTCAACGCTGTGACCACCGATGAGATTGGTGCACTGTCCATCCAGACAATCGACACCTGTGCAGGGCTGCACGTCCTCGCCGCTATTAGATAGATCGTGGCGGTGTGCTGATGGTTAAGCAGGCGAAAGGCCTTTTGACCTACTGGCCGCGGCGCTCGCTGGATTTGCGCAACAAGCCGCGATCCCGCCAGGCCCCGGTCGACCACAGTGCCCAGGCGATTAGGACCGGCTGAAAGAAGAGCCTCGTGAGACGGGCGGAGTCTGTATCCAGGCCGAAGGCGTCGACACCGTCGACGTATTGGGCGACGTTGCCTGGGAAGACAGCCACGAAGAAGGCCGCGACGATCCAGCCAACGAGGACTCGCCAGCGCGGTAGGAAGATGAGCGCAGCCCCTAGAACCACCTCGACGATCCCGGACGCGACGACCACGAAGTCGGTATCAAGGGGCATCCATGCGGGGACCTGAGCCGCGAACTCGGCGCGGGCAAAAAACAGGTGAGACATCCCGGCGAAGAGGAGGAACGCGCCAAGCAAGATTCGGGCGATGGTTCGGAGCAGAGACAAACGGGGAAGATCGGTCACTCAGCGAAGCCTAGCAGCGCGCCCTCAGGAAGCAGCATGGTCAGTATCTTCTGAACTAATCATTCAGGGGACCGCGTCCGGTTTTGTTGACAGCCTGACCCAACGAGCTGGGGTTAATTAGATGGGTGGCGGCAAAGTCTTGAGGAGCTCCTTGAGCTCACCGGTGCACCGTGCACCGTGCACCGGCTATGAGCGGAACATGATGATTACCGAACCGGAGAAGCTATCCCGTAATCGGACCGTATTACGGGGATAATTTACGACGGTAGTCCTAGCACTGGCGCCGCCGGGACTCGATAATTTCGAGCGCCCTTTCCCAGCTCGGCCGCGCAGGCTTGTGATTGGCACCAGGAGGCGCCAACGCGTACGCCTTCACGTACTCGATTTTCAAGCGCCGAACATAGTCGTGCGCCTTCCCGCCGAAGGCGACGACTGTGGCGTTCGGGAGCATCTCCAGTTCGGCGCGAAGGTAGCGCTCAGCGCATATGCGACCACTCACCCTGCCAATCTCGTTGTCGATCGAACATAGGCGACCATCAGTGAGCCAGACGTGCCGAAGCTGCTCCTCAAAGGTGAGATTGGGGTAAAGCTGCCCCATAAACAAGCGGACATTGCGATGGAACAGATCCGTCCCATTCGCGAATGATTCATAAGCATGACGCATCCCATTTTCAAGCAACGTGTCCGGACTGTCCTCAGAGTTATAAACCTCGCCGCGATGCGGATGCCCCGGTTCCGAAAAAACCATTACGAGCTCGACGTCGTCGAGCGCACCTGTCGCGCCCAGGAAACCGCGCGGTATGTGCCCCGACTCCGGGTCCCACTGCGCTTCGCGGCAGGTTCCGAAGTTGCTGCAAGGCTGGTAAGCCTCCCGCAACAGCCCTGATAACTTGTCGTCCGGACGCATTAGAAAGATCTCCTGTATCGATAACCCACTGTGTACGCTAAGTGCGACGGCCGGCGGCTTCGATCCCCGCCCCAGGCGCCTCGCTTACTCAGGTCGCTTGCTTACTGACGGTTCCTACGGTGCGCCGGGAAGTGACTCACAGACGATGCCATCTTTGTCCTGGTCGAGCCGAGCTACGTCGCCGTAGTAGGGGAAGTACTTCTCGTACCAGTTCTGCGCTTCTCGCCAGGTGCTGAAGTCACCGCAGTTCTTGGTATCTCCGGGATTCGCTGGCTTTGGCGCTGGGGTCGGCTTCGGTGCTGGTGCTGGTGCTGGTGCAGGCTTTGGGGCTGGTGCCGGCTTTGGTGCCGGAGTCAGCACAACCGGAGCCGGCTGGGTCACCGCTGCTGGTTGCCCGGCACAGGTGCTCAACACATTTGCCATCGCATCGCGCTCCGCCTGAGTCACCCATAAGCCGTGGATTGCCTTGGCCGAGATCTGACGTGAAACGTACGTGCACCGATAGGAGTTGTTCGGCGGCAGCCAGGTGGCGGCGTCGCCGTCGCCCTTTTGCCCGTTCGTCGGACCATCGGTGGCCTGCAGGTTGAGTGGATCGTTGGCGAAAATCAGCCGCTGGTCGGCACTTAGCTGCTGTGCACCCTTCTGCCACGCATCGGAAAGCGCGACAACATGGTCAATCTGCACCTTGGCGCTGGTGCTGGTTCCGCGAACAAAGTTGATCACCATAGCGGTGTAGGGATCGTTCAGGACACCCGTTGCTACCTGACAAGTTCCGTAGGTGTAGGTGATGTTCGTGAGTTGGGCCTTCAGCATGTCGTTGCGGGTGTCGCACCCGTTGTTGTCGGTATCAAACCAGGACGGCCCGAAGTTGTCGCGGTCGTACCCGGTTTTCGGAGCCCGGCCCTTGACTGGGATGGTCTGCAGCACCTGGATAGCAGTGGAGCCGTATTCGGCTGGACGGTTCAGCGGAAGTTCGGTCTTGGTGCGATACATGAAGGCGGCCATGGCGTCGCGCTTCACCGGCTGTAGCGGAAGGAATCGACCGTCTGGCCAACCGGTGGTGATGCCGGTGTTCGCGAGCCAGCTGATCTCTTTGTAGAACATGTTCTTGGTGGGCACGTCGCGGAACGCTGTAGTCCTGGAGGCAGTGAACGTTGGCTCAACGGAGAAACGGTAAAGGAAAGCCGCCATCGCGTCCCGGTTGACCGAGCTGAGAGGCTTGAAGGTGCGGTCCGGGTAGCCCGTCGTGATGCCCTCCGACGCAAGCCAATGGATTTCCTTGTAGAACTTGGTGCCCACCGGCACATCGGTAAACCACGACTGCGTGGGTGCCGTGTATACCGGTTCGCCGGCCAACCGGTATAGAAAGGCAGCCATCGCGTCACGGGCTACCGACTGCAATGGTCGGAACGTGCCGTCCGGCCATCCCGTCGAGATCTCCTGAGTAGCCAGCCAGGTGATCTCGGTGTGGAACTGGCTGGTGGACGGTACATCCCGGAACGTTGTCGCGGCGGTTGCCTGGGTCGGTGCGACGACGGTGCCAGCGCCGATAACCAGCACCGCCAGCATCATGACGGCGGCTCTGATTGTTTTCACTTGTTCTCCATGGAGTGCTAACGCGGACGAATAGGTACAACGCGACACACAGGTAGAAGAACTTGAACGCCTGGACCCCAGCGCATGATGTCCCCCGGCTCATGCTCGTGATTGAAGCCTACGGTGGACCCTGGGATCTACTTCGAAACTTGGCTCAGCGTTCCATCAGGATTGCCGAAGGAAACACCTTCCACACGATGGCATCGGTAATGCTGAACCAGGAACAGCAGAAATCTCGGGGGAAGCAGTGCCATGGGGGCGATGGATCGTGACTGGTTTCATCAGGACAACGACGCCAAACCCAAGCGTATCCGCAGGCAACGACGCCGGGCGTCCGGCCGCGGACTGAGACTCGGCACGTTTGGGGTAATTGCCCTTGTTGTTGGCCTTTACCTGACGCCGACCGTCTTCGACCGGTACATCCTCGCCGTAGCCCTCCCCTATCTCCCAGGTTCCCCCGTTCCGCCCCGCGGCGTCGACGCCTCGGATACTCCTCTTGGTCTACCGCCGGCCACCAACGGATCGGCCCAGTTTGCGCTGATGGAGTCGCCCGAGGATTCGCAAGATTTCGTGGCCTACGATCCGTGCCGGCCTCTGCACTATGTGGTCCGGCCCGACTTCGCTCCCACCGGATCCGACGGACTGATTGAGGAAGCCGTCGCCGACATATCGGCTGCCACCGGACTAACGTTCGTTTACCGAGGTACCACCACCGAAGCGCCCAGTGAGGACCGGGAGACCTACCAGCCTGATCGCTACGGCAAACGATGGGCACCCATCCTGATCACCTGGACCAGCCCGGCGGAGATCCCTGGCCTGGAAGGGGACGTCGCCGGTCTCGGCGGCAGCCCCTACGCTCATACTCCTGGCAAGCCCTTTGTCTATGTCGCTGGCCAGGTCCAGCTCGACGCGCCTGACCTTACCAACATCATTCAATACCCGGATGGTCGCAATCAGGTGCGAGCCATCATCGTGCACGAGCTAGCTCACGTCGTCGGGCTCGATCACGTCGATGACCCAACCCAGCTCATGCACGAGGGAAACAACGGCCTCACCACCCTGGGCGACGGCGATCAAGCGGGCCTCGCACTACTCGGCACCGGGCCCTGCGTCCCCCAGCTGTAGGCATCATGGATCAGAACTTCGGGGAAGAGCTGAATCAGCCAAAGATCGAGTCGGTGATGAACAGCTGCGGGGAACCCGCGACAAGACAAACTCCAGAGCGTACAATATTACGTACGTAAGGAGAATGCTATGAAGACCATGACCTACTCAGAATCACGTGCCAACTACGCCGCAACCCTAGATGCAGTCCTCGACGACCGCGAAGAAGTGGTGATCACCCGCGCGGGGAAGGAGCCGGTAGTCATCGTTTCCCTTGAGGACTATCAGTCACTGAAGGAAACCGCATACTTGCTCCGCAGCCCGGAGAATGCCCGCCGACTCCTTGGTGCCATCGAAAACCTGGAGCGAGGGGACGGCGTCGCCCGCGAGCTTGCCGAATGACCTTACTTTGGGATGAGCGGGCATGGGACGACTATGTCTGGTGGCAAACCGAAGACCGCAGAATCCTGAAGCGGATCAACGTCCTCATCAAGGACATCCAGCGGAACGGGAACGAGGGCATGGGTAAGCCCGAGCCACTCAAACACGGATTTCAGGGGTACTGGTCCCGTCGTATCAATGACGAGCACCGTTTGGTTTACAAGGTGGTCGCGGACGAGATCCGGGTTGCCCAGTGCCGCTACCACTACATCAGATAGCCTACGGATCAGATCCCCTTAAGACAGCAGTGGCCGGGAGACTCGGAGATAAACCCGAGCCGACCGGCCACCGTTGATAGAACCAGCTAGATCAGCCGAGGATCGCGTTGGCGATGAACAGCAGCGGGATCGAGCCGACCCAGACCGCCGTCGTGATGCCTGACCAGCCCTTGAGAGCCGCGACGCCGTCAAGACCGGCGAAGCGGGTGACTACCCAGAAGTAGGAGTCGTTGAAGTAGCTGAACACCATCGAACCGGCCGTGCAGGCCAGCGCCGCAACGATCGGATCGATACCGAGCGAGCCGACCAGCGGCGCGGTCACCGACGCCGCGGTGATCATCGCTACCGTGCCCGAACCCTGAGCGATGCGAACCAGCGTGGCGATCAGGAACGGCACCAGGAACGCCGGCAGCGGCGTACTGGCGATTGCCTCGGCGAGGGCGTCGCCCACACCCGAGCTACGCAGCACCTGACCGAGTGCACCACCGGCACCGGTGATGAGAAGGATCAGACCGGCCGAGGCGGCAGCTTCACCGAACCAGCCCTGCACCTTCGAACGCGGGGTCCAGCGGGGCAGCAGCACGTAGACGGCCAGGATGACGCCGATCACCAGTGCCACAACCGGGTTACCGATAAACGCGAGGGGAACAACCCATGATGACGGGGTGTATTCCCCGGTGCCTACAACGCCCTGGTTGTTCTGGTCGATCGCACCGCTGACGGTGTTGAGGATGATGAGCAGCAGTGGAACCAGCAGCGGCAGCGACGCAACGAAAGCGCCTACCCGGTGCGGCTTGGCGCCCGCAGGAGGTGTGCCGAGGGTGGTGTTGTCGATGTCCATCGACGGAGCATCGTCATCGGTGCCGGCGACGCCGTCGTGGTCGGCAACAGCGGTGCCGCCGCTACGGCGTCCGGTCCTGGCGTGGGACGTGCCATAGACAGCCTCGCGAACCGTTTCGTTCATGGATGGCTCGATCTTCGGGCCAATCCACTGAGCGTAGAAGACGACGATCGGCAGCAGCAGGACGGTGAACGCGAGACCCGCAAGGATCAAGGCACCGAGGTCGGCGCCCAGGATGCCGGCGACGGCGAGCGGGCCGGGCGTCGGAGGCACCAGGTGGTGGGTCAGCGTCATGCCGCAGCCGAGGGCCAGCGCGAGGGTGATGTACCCGGCGCGCTTGACCCGTGCAATCGAGCGGGCCAGCGGGTTCATGATGACGTAGCCGGAGTCGCAGAACACCGGGATGGACACCAGCGCGCCCACGCTACCCAGTGCCCAGGGCTCGCGGCCCTTGCCGAAGAGCTTCAGGAAGGCCATGGCCAGCGAGTTGGCGGCCCCCGACACTTCGAGGATCTTTCCGATCCCGACGCCCAGGCCAATCACAATGCCGATCGATGCCAGGGTGTTGCCAAAGCCGGTTGTAATCGCCGAAACGATATCCAGCGGCGCCTGGCCAGCAACAATGCCGGTCACCAGCGCAGCGATCAAGAGTGCTACAAACGCATCGAGCCGGGTCTTCAGCACCAAAACAATGATGGTGGCGATACCCAGGACGAGCGCCAAAAGAAGTTGTATATCCACGTACTGCTCCTCGGTCACTGAGCAGGCCTCGTTGCCACCTCAGGGGTTCACACCGGCCTGGTCGATTCTTTTGACGGGCACTGTGCTGCCTGTCACAATAGCACCAGACATAAGACATCTGACAAGTGCCTGTGGCGAAGACCCAGTGACGAAAGTGCGGACTAGTGATACTCCAAGAAGAGTTACTCAGCGGCTACCCAGCTGTCCAGGCCATCCAGCCGGAGGTGATCGCTGCCGCCGTACAGGCATCCGGACGGATCCTGGTGGTGCTCGACGACGACCCGACCGGCACCCAGTCCGTCGCCAACCTGCCGGTCCTCACCTCCTGGGAGCCGAGCGACTTCGCGTGGGCCTTCGCCCAGCGCATCGGCGGCGCACCGGCACCAGCGGTCTACGTCCTCACCAACACCCGCAGTCTCGACCCGGAAACCACCGCGTCGCGCAACCGGGAAATCGTCACCAACTCCCTCGACGCCGCCACGGCCGCCGGAGTCACCATCGGGTTCGTCAGCCGCAGCGACTCGACCCTCCGCGGTCACTTCCCGCTCGAGACCGACGTCATCGCCGCCACCCTGCTCTCGCTCGCGGGCACCGAGACCGACGGCGTCGTGATGGTTCCAGCCTTTCCCGACGCCGGTCGCGTCACCATCGGCAGCGTCCACTACCTGCGCGGGAACGACGGCGCGCTCACCCCCGTGGCCGACACCGAGTTCGCCCAGGATGCCACCTTCGGGTTCACGTCCTCGGACCTGAGTGACTACGTGGCCGAGAAGACCGGCGGTTCCGCCAGCAGCGTCATCCGGCTGGATCTGTCGACCATCCGCGGCGGCTCGCAGGGCATCGCCGATGCCCTCGATCAGGCGGCCGACGCCGTCCCGATCGTCGTCGATGCCGTCACCGAGGATGACCTTCGTGCTCTGGCCCTGGGTCTCGAGGAAGCCGAACGCCGGGGCAAGAAGTTGCTCTACCGCGTGGGGCCACCCTTTGTGCGGGCCCGGATTGGCCAGAAAGAGCGTCCACCGTTGACGGCGAAGGAAGTCTTCGCCGACCTGGAGACCCCGGACTCGGGCGGGCTCATTGTGGTGGGCTCCCATGTGGGGCTGACCACCCGGCAGCTGGATGCCCTGGTGGCCCGGCGACCCGAGGCCCGCCTCGTTGAGCTCGACGTCGAAGCCGTCCTCGATCCCGCACGCCGGGATGCCGGAGTGGCCGAGGCGGTGCGCGCCGTCGTCGTCGGTCTCCCCCACGGCGAAGTCATCCTGCACACCAGCCGCCGCCTGATCCGCTCCAACGATCCAGAGCAGAGCCTCCAGTTCGCCCGCACCATTTCGCAGGCAATAGTCGACGTCGTCAGCTCCACCATCGCGACGGCTCCCGTGAGGTTTGTGATTGCCAAGGGCGGGATCACCTCCTCCGACGTCGCCGCCCACGGGTTGTCCATCCGGCATGCCCTGGTACGTGGCCCCATGCTGCCCGGCATCGTCTCACTCTGGCAGCCGGCCGATGGCCCGGCGCGCTCCATTCCGTTCGTGGTCTTCGCCGGCAACGTGGGCACCGACGACTCCCTCGCTGAGGTGGTGGACATCCTCCGCTCGCCCGTTACCGCCTCCCCCACTACGACTGGAACACCCGATGACATCTAATACTGTTGCCGTCCTCGGTCTCGGTGCCATGGGCCTGCCGATGGCAACCCGCTTGGCCGGTGCGTTCGCCGTCACCGGGTATGACCCGATGCCAGCCTCACGGGAACGGGCCGAAGCGACCGGGCTGACCTGTGCCACGACGGCCGCCGACGCCGTCAGCGGCGCCGGGCTGGTTCTGCTCGCGGTCCGTGACGCCGCCCAGGTGGAAGGTGTCCTCTTCGATGAGGACGGGATTGCCCCGGCACTGACACCGGGCGCCGTCGTCGTCATGACCAGCACCGTGGGGATGGACGCCGTCGCCTCCTGGACCGAACGGCTCGGCGCCCTGGGCGTGGCGCTGGTCGACGCACCCTTATCCGGCGGCCCGGTGCGGGCCGGCGAAGGCGACCTGCTGATCGTGGTGGGCGCCGACCCCGTCGCCCTGGAGACGGCGCGTCCCGTGCTGGAGCGACTTGCTTCCACGCTGACCGTGGTGGGGAGCAAGGCCGGTGACGGTCAGGCGATGAAGACCGTGAACCAGCTGCTCTGTGGTGTGCACATTGCCGCAGCCGCTGAGGCGCTGGCCCTGGCCGATGCACTCGGACTGGACCAGCAGCAGGCGCTGGCCGCACTGGAGACCGGGGCGGCGTCGTCGTTCATGCTTTCGAACCGCGGTCCGCGCATGGTGCAGGGGTACGACGGCGACGCCGACGTGCTGAGCCGGCTGGACATCTTCGTGAAGGACCTCGGCATCGTCGGCAAGGCCGCACGGAGTGCGGGACTCGCGGCGCCGGTGGCTGCGGCCGCCGAGCAGCTGTTCCTACTGGGCCAGACGCAGGGGTTGGGTACCGCCGATGATTCAGCAGTGATCAAAGTGGTGGCACCCCGGCGCAGGACCGTTGGAGGGGATGCAGATGGCACGGAAGCCGCTCGCTGAGTCGGTGTTTGATGATCTCCTCGAACAGGTCATCGACGGCACCTTTCCACCCGGCTCCGCGCTGCCCCCGGAAAACGATCTGGCCGCTTCCCTCGAGGTGAGCCGGCTGACGGTGCGCGAGGCGCTCAAGCAGCTCCAGGCGCAGCACATCGTGGAGATCAAACGGGGGCTTGGCACCTACGTGAATCCGGCGGCCCAGTGGACCGATCTGCAGGCAATCGTCAGGTACGCGTCGACCACCGCCGACTCCCCCGACATCTCGCTGCGGCTCCTCGAAATCCGGCGGATGGTGGAAACGGGAGCCGCCGAACTGGCCGCCCTGCACGCCACCGATGAGGACCTCGCGCGAATGGAGGAAGCCAACGTCGCGTTGCAGGCAGCGCATGAGGCGAAGGACCTTGACGCTGTGACAGCCACCGACCTTGCGTTTCATGAGGCGATCTTCCGCGCCTCGGCGAATCCCTTTGTGCCGGTGATCCTCGGACCGCTCAGCCAGCTGCTGTACACGATGCGGCGCGAAACCTCGTCCTTCCACGAGGTGCAGCAGCACGCCATCGAGCACCACCGCCTGGTGCTTGACGCGATCCGCACCCGCAACCCCGAGGTGGCACGCAGGGCGATGCAGGCCCACATCAACCAGACGTACGACGACTACGAGCACTTCATTCACCCGGAAAAACAACAACAGGAGACCACATGACCTTCCCGACAGAACGCACAGCAGTCCTCACCGGCGCAGCCTCGGCCCGCGGCATCGGCCGCGCGACAGCCGACCGGCTGGCCCGCGACGGCTGGTCCATCGCCATCCTGGACATCGACGGTGCCGCAGCCGAAGAAGCCGCTGCGGACATTGCGCAGCGCCACGGAGTGCAGACGGTTGGCGTCGCCGCTGACGTGTCGGATGAGGCCTCGGTTGATGCGGCTCTGACCACTGTTGAAGCTTCGGTGCCGCCCGTCGTCGCGCTGGTCAACCTGGCCGGGATCAGCTCCCCCACCGAGTTCATGCAGGAGACCAAGGCGGCCTGGGACCGGGTGTTCGCCGTCAACATGACCGGCACGTTCCTGGTCACGCAGCGCGCTCTGCACGGGATGATCGAGCGGAAGCTCGGCCGCGTGGTCAGCATTTCCTCGATTTCGGCGCAGCGTGGCGGCGGCACCTACTCGAAGGTGGCCTACAGCGCGTCGAAGGCCGGCATCATCGGCTTCACTCGGGCGCTGGCCCGCGAAATGGGCGAGCACGGCATCACCGTCAACGCTGTGGCTCCCGGACCGGTGGACACCGACATCATGGGCGGCACCCTCACCGAGGAACGCAAGCAGGACATGTCCAAGGACATCCTGATGGGCCGGGTCGGCACCGTCGACGACATCGCCGCCCTGATCTGCTTCCTCGTGGGCCCCGACGCCGGCTACATCACCGCCGCCACCTACGACATCAACGGTGGGCTGCAGATCTCCTAGCCGCACCGGCGGGGCGGGTCAATCGTCCGTAGCCGAGCGCACCTCGGCTGCGGTGTCATCGGGGACATTGTCGGCACCCACATCGTCGGCGGCGTCGTTGTGGTCGTTGTCGTCTTTATCCTCACCCCCGGTTGACGGCTGTGAGTGCCGGGTTCCCGCCTCGTCTGGGGTGACGTTCTCGGCCAGTCCCAGTGCACGCCGGGCATCATCGTCACTGAGACCGAAAAGCGTCTTGACGTGCAAGTCGCGCTGCGGGAACGGAATTTCGATCCCATGCGCCTGCAGGGCGGAGTGCAGTGCCCAGTTGTACGCCGCCGTCACGGCCACCGGCTTCTTGGTGGCCTCGGGGTTGAGCCAGACGACAAGTTCAAAGTTCAGCGAGCTCGTATCGAACTTGCTGAGCCAGACTTGCGGCCGCTGGGGGCCGTCGAGATGAAGGGTGAAGGGCACGGCTGCGGCAGCTTCCAGGGCCGCCTTCTTCACCACGTTCTTTTCCGTGCCGTAGGCAACCCCAAAGGGCACGCGGAGCCGCCGCAGCACGTCACGGTGAGTCCAGTTCACCACCCGGCCGGAGACAAACTCGGAGTTCGGAACCAGGATGTCAATGTTGTCGTTGGTGACGATCGTCGTCGCCCGGATCTTGATGTCGCGCACCTCGCCGGTCACGCCGGACTCGAGTTCCACAAAATCGCCGATCTTCAGCGACTTATCGAGCAGCAGCACCACGCCCGAAATGAAGTTGCTGAACAATGCCTGTAGCCCAAAACCGAGGCCCACCCCCAGAGCACCAGCCAACACGGCGAAGTCACTCAGCGGCACCCCGAGCGCCGAAATCGCCAGGAAGAAGCCGATCACCAGAACGGTGTAGGCAACCAGCCGTGACAGGGTATACCAGGTTGAAAGATGGGTGCTCTGCTGGGTTCGGGAGCGACGCAAAATGATTCTGCGCAGCACGAACGCCGTCACACCAGCCGCAACCAGGATACCGACGGCGGTCAGCACATCAATCAGGCTAATCGACGTACCAAAAGCTGCGACCGCGGCACTGGTTTGCTCATGACCCATGTGCTGAGCCAAGCACAGCATGCTTCGATGCCACGAAGGCGCGCCGGGAAGACCCGGGCGGGGCAAGCTCAGTCAGTGATCTGTTGTCCGCAGCCAGACCAACAGCCCTCCTACCCTGACTATCGTTGAGGTGCGTACAATAATCGTGCTGTCAGCAGCCAGATGAAGGAGTGTTCACCTGATACGGGCCATCAGTTACAACCTGCGCGAACACAAGGCCAGCGATGAGTTGGAGGACCTTGTCCAGCGGTACGCAGTCGATCTGCTGTGCCTTCAGGAGTGCGATGCCTCCGACCTGCCAGCAACTGTGGGCGACCTGCAGCTGGCGATTGCCACGCGGGAAAACCGGCTCGGGCTTGCCCTCTACTATCGGGAAGAGCGCTTCACAGCGGTTCATACCAGGGCCATGATGCTGAAAAAGTCGCTTCACGACCGTGTGCTCGCTCCCGCACATGAGCGACTGATCGGGCTCCAGCTCATCGAAAACCAGACCAATCAGGGCCTCGTGGTGGGATCCTTCCACGCTGCTCCGCTGACGGCGTCGAATTCGTTGCGCCGCAAACAGATCCACGCCTCGCACGCCGAGCTCCTCGGGATGGGCACTGGTGTAGCGACCCTCATGCTGGGCGATTTCAACTACCCGTTCTTCACGCAGCGTCTTACCAGGCATATGAAGGACTCCGGGTACGACCTGTCGCTCAGCGATCTGAGGACCTATACCCGGTACCGAGTCTTTCGGGGGCACTTCGATTTCGCGACCTCCCGCGGGCTGGACATCCAGAGCGTTGAGACCCTGCCGCGCGGCGCTTCAGACCACCTCCCCATCCTGGTCCGGGCCGAGTACAGCCCGGCGAATAGTCAGGCCTCGGCTGTAGCGTAGGCGAACTGCGCCGCAGCGCGACACCCGGCCGCGTCTCATTGACCCGCCGGGCCTGGTCAGAACCTCCCATTGGGTTCGGGGCAGTGGCATCCTTCCGGCGCACAGGCGGGGGCATTCGGCGCAGCTACATTGACCCGCCCCGTGAGACCCCCTAGGATTTTATCCAATCAGCAGAAGTGTTCTTCCACGATGCGAATAATCGCACCGTCATTGATCACCGCTGATCCGTACAACAAAGGGGTTTTACGCCAATGTCACTGCACACCAGCTCCACATCAGCCGTCCTGGCCGGGGCACGGTCAGCTTCCCTATCCGAAGCAGACCGGCGCGATGCGAGTACCGACCGCTCCGGCTACGTTTCGCAGTCCCTGCCGGACGGGGTTGTCTTCGCCGAGACCACCGACGACGTCGTTTCCACCCTCCGGCTGGCCGCCGCCCACCGTACCCCGATCGTCACCCGGGGTGCTGGCACCGGGCTGGCCGCCGGCGCCTCCGCGCGGTCCGGCGAAGTGGTTCTCGACGTGTCCCGGATGAACAAGATCCTGCGCATCGACCCGGTAGAGCAGCTCGCCGTCGTCGAACCCGGAGTCCTGAACGCCGATCTGAACGCCGCCGTCGGAGAATACGGGCTGTTCTACGCGCCGGATCCGGCCAGCACATCCATCTGCTCGATCGGCGGCAACGTCGCCACCAACGCCGGTGGCATGCGGTGCGCGAAATACGGTGTCACCCGGGACGCGGTGCTGTCACTGAACGTGGTGCTCGCCGATGGCCGTCAGCTCCGGACCGGCCGCGAAACCATGAAGGGCGTCTCGGGGTATGACCTTAACGCCTTGATCGTCGGCTCCGAGGGGACGCTCGGCGTCGTCACCGAGGCGACGCTGCGGCTCCGCCCGCTTCCGGTCGCGACGGCGACGGTCGCTGCCTTTTTCCCGGACTTCGCCACCGCGGCGCAGGCGGCATCGGCGGTCATCGCGTCCCGGATTCAGCCGTCCATGCTGGAGCTGATCGACGGTCAGACGCTCGAGGCGATCGATATGGCCATGGGCACCACCTACCGGTCGCAGGGCGGAGCGTTCCTGCTGGCACAGACCGACGGGTACGGCGCCCACCTGGAACAGGATGTGCTGATCGAGGCCATCAGGCCGTTCGCCACCTCGATTGAGAAGGCGAAGGACGACGAACACGCCGCGGAACTCATCACTGCCCGCCGGGAGGCCATTCCCTGCCTGGAGAAACTGGGCCGGGTGTCCATCGGCGATATCGGTGTGCCGCGCGGTCGGCTGGCCGAGGTGGCGGTCGGATTGAAGGACATTTCCGAGCGCACCGGGGTGCGGATCTACTCGGTGGTCCACGCGTCGGACGGCAACCTGCACCCCATGCTGGTCCTGAATCCCGAGGACTCAGTTACCGAGGGGCCGGCGAAGGTCGCTCTCGGCGAGATGTTCTACCTGGCGAAGAGCCTCGGGGGCACCCTGACCGGTGAGCATGGCATCGGGCTGCTGAAGCGTGACTGGCTGCTGCCTGAACTGGGCGAGGTATCCCTCGACGTGATGCGGTCCATCAAGGACGCCATCGACCCGCATGGACTCCTCAACCCCGGCAAGGCCATCTAGGTCTTTCGCGAGGGGCGGTCCGGTTACCCGGGCCGCCCTTCTTTTTTGTGCGCTTTTCTCTGGTGCGGGCCAGCCCGTGTGTCGAAGACGAAACAGGCTGGCGCGCAGAGAAGTGCCGTAGCCGCACAAGAGTGGTCGCCCAACAGCAATCCTGCGGGTTGACCACTCTTCCGTGGACGCCGTGCGGTTCGGGCACTTCTTTGTGACGAGCGAAGGGGCGGCATCCGGGTTCTGTGGATGCCGCCCCTTCGTTGGTCGTGTCTAGGCCCTGCGGAGTGACCTAGACACGCCGGTGTGGCTTAGAGCCGATCCCGGTTGTCGACGTCGTCATCCCCCGGTGCCGAATCGCGCCCAGTCGAACCGCGGGTGGTCGAACCGCGCCCGGTCGAACGGTGGGTGGTCGAACCGCTACCGGTCGTCGCACCATCACTATTGACAGAACCATCACCATTCCCGGATCCACCGCCGACCAGCGAGAGCGCATCCTTGCCCTGGAAGCGCATCATCCATCGGGCCAGGAAGACCAGCCCGATCAGCAGCCCCACCAGCACAAAGGTGCCGAGGTTCAGGCCCAGACCGAAGATGAACAGCGACGCAACAGCTCCCGCCGCCACACAGTAGTACAGGGTCACGAGGATGGTCTTGCGCAGCAGGTCACCCTCCCGGCCCAGCAGGCCAACGGTCGCGGAGGCCGCAACGATGTTGTGGATCGCAATCGGGTTACCACCGGCACCGCCCACCGCCTGTGCGGCGACAACCTGCTCAGGCGGAACACCGATGGCCACACCGGTGGAGAACTGGAACTGGGCGAAGGTCAGGTTCGACACGGTGTTCGACCCGGCAACAAACGCCCCCAGCGCGCCGATGAACGGCGCGATGACCGGCCAGGAGACACCGGAAATGGCTGCGGCGCCCTCGGCCAGGGTGACCGGCATGCTTGAGAGGCCCGAGTCGTTGAGGTCCGGACCAGACTGGATCAGCACCCGCACCAGCGGGACGGCGAACAGCAGGGCGACGGCGGTGCCAGCCAACTGCTTTCCTGACACCTTCAGCGTCTGGGCAATCTGCTTCCCGCTCATCCGGTGAATCAGGTAACCGAAGATGGCGGCGAGGATCATCAGGAACGCCGGCGAGTAGAACGGCTGCACATTGGTGGTGATGCTCGTGCCGAGGATGTTCTCAAAGGGAATCTGGATTCCGGTCAGGAACTCCTTCAGCGGAGCGATCACCCGGGTGCCGACCAGCAGGACCGCCATCAGCACGTAGGGCGACCAGGCGCTGATGATACTCATGTGGGTCCGGACGTCGGTTGCCTCGGACGGTTCGATGGTGCCCATCCAGCGGTCGGACCAGGAGGAGCGCGGCCCGAAGTCGAAGGTGTCCTTCGGCATCAGGAAGCCCTTGCTGGAGGTGAACATGACCAGCATCAGCCCGATCAGTCCGCCGAACAGGGACGGGAACTCCGGTCCGAGGAAACGCGCAACGGTCACATACGGGATGGTCATCGCGAGCGACGCGTAAATGGCGAACGGCCAGACGGCCAGGCCGTCGCGGAAACGCCGCTCCGGGCCGAAGAAACCGGTGAGCATGCAGACCAGGATCAGCGGGATCAGGATGCCGACAATCGCGTGGATGGCCGCGACCTGGAAACCGATGTTCGAGACGTACTCCGGCATGGTCAGCCCGAGGACGGCGATACGCTCACCCACTGCCGGGTCTCCGCCCAGCCCGTTGGTCACACCCACCAGGATGGGCGTACCGACGGCGCCGAAGCTCACCGGCGTGCTCTGGATAATCAGACCCACCATGACGGCTGCCATCGCCGGGAAGCCCATGGCCAGCAACAACGGGGCGACGACGGCGGCCGGCGTACCGAAGCCCGACGCACCCTCGATGAAGCTGCCGAACAGCCAACCGATGATGATGGCCTGCACCCGGCGGTCGGCCGAGATGTTATTGAAGCCCGCCCTGATGGTCGCCATGGCGCCACCGATGGTGAGCGTCGAGAGCAACAGCAGCGCACCGAAGACGATATAGAGCAGGGTCGCGGCGACGATCAACCCTTCGAGCGACGCCGCGAGAATGCCCGTGAAATCCATCTCCCAAACAAGCAGCGCCACGAGCACCACTAAAACGTAGCCGACCGGCATGGCGTATTTCGCTGGCCAGCGGAACCCCGCCAGCAATACCCCCACTACCAGGATCGGCGCCAACGCCAACAAACTAAGCACCGCAAGATTGTCCATAAACCAGTCCCCTTTGACTGAGGCTACCGAATGACTCCACGACTATGAACGCCACCGACCGCGCGTTTCACACGACGAAGCACTTCCACATTGTGGAATAAGATTTCTACCAACGAATAAGACCTTAGGTCTGACCACAGGAACAGTCAATGGGTGGCTGACAGATTGGGCCCATCTGCGGGTGTGGTGCGACGAGCGGTCGTCCGGCTAGTCGCCGTCGGATATCTGCCGCGGGTGCTCGCGTCGGCGGCCGATGGCTCGTGGACCGGCGCGATGATTAACATGGTCCTATGGAAGAGGAACTGCAGCGCGACCTCGCGGCACACCACGGCCTCGACCAAACCGACTCAACCTCAAAGGTGACCGCCTCATGACCTCCCACGACCACCAGCCGCACGACACCCCCGAGCAGGCGTTCACCGAATACGACCAGACGTACTGGGACGCGTTCTACAACGATCGGCCCTCCGTCTGGAGCGGACAGCCCAACGCACAACTCGTCACCGAGGTGGCCGAGCTGACGCCGGGAACTGCGCTCGACGTCGGCTGCGGAGAAGGTGCAGACGCCATCTGGCTCGCCCGCCAGGGGTGGACGGTGACCGCCGTCGACATCTCCCAGGTGGCCCTCACCCGCGGTGCCGAGAATGCTGCAACCGATCAAGCGTCGGCCGCGCGGATTACCTGGACCCGCCAGAACCTGCTGGAGTGGGCTCCCCCGGTGTCCTCCTTCGACCTCATCTCGGCCCAGTTCATGCACCTGCCCAAGGAAGAGCGTGAACCGTTATTTACCCGGCTGGCGGCCGCCGTCGCGCCCGGCGGCACCCTGCTGATCGTGGGCCACCACCCGACCGACATGGAATCCGGCGCGCACCGGCCTCCCCGCTCCGACCTCTTCTACACCGCTGAGGAGATTGGTTTGCTCCTGGATCCGGGGCAGTGGGACATGGTGACCGAGTCGCGGGAACGGGTGCAGACCCACGACGGCGAGGCCCTGACCATCCACGATGCGGTGCTGCGCGCCCGCCGGAGGTCCTGACCGGTTTCGGCTTCCGGGGAAGAAACTGGCTCCGGGATGCCTTATAGAAGGGGAGCTGTCCGCAGCACCACACCCCCCACCGAAGGAATACCATGACGTACCAAACAAACACGCCGGTTGCAGCAACCGCCGCGCAGACCATCTTCCGGGTAGCCCTTGGCGGCGTCCTCGTCGCCCACGGTTCACAGAAACTGTTCGGCTGGTTCGGCGGCGGAGGCATCGACGGAACCAGCAAGGGTATGGACGCCATGGGTTTCCGCCCGGCAAAGACCAGCGCCGTCCTTGCCGGATTGGGTGAGGCTGGCGCGGGTCTGGCACTCGCCGTCGGGCTCGGCACCCCGGCTGCCGGTGCTGCTGCCGCGACGACCATGGGTGTCGCGGCAAGCGTCCACACGCCAAACGGTTTCTTCGCGACAGAGGGAGGCTTCGAATACCCGGCCGTGCTGGGACTCGCTGCCACCTCATTCGCCATCGCGGGCGCCGGCGCTGTGTCCCTGGACTCGGTTACCGGCCACGTCCTCGACCGGCCCTGGATGCGTGCAACCGCGCTGGCCGCGATCCCCGTCGCGATCGGTGTTCAGCTCTACCGCCGCCGGAAGACCCTGGCAGCCGACGCCGCGTCAGCGTCCGACGCCACCCCGGCAGCCGAAGGCTCGACCGACCCAGCCTAAACAGCCGCACCATCGCGGTGGGGGGGGGGGGGGGGGGGGGGGGGGGGAGGGAGAAGGAGAAAGGAGGGGGAGAAGAGGGGAGA
>NZ_JBTNDD010000014.1:0-66375 GCF_054511195.1 Arthrobacter sp. Sr33
CACCTCCGCGGCTCAGCCCTCGGATTCCGGAACATCACCAACTACATCGCTCGATCACTCCTGGAATCAGGCGGCTTCAGACCCTACCTACACTCCCAATTACGATGAGCCACTTTAATAGGGTAGATCCGCTTATTTCCGGGGATTTTGGGGCTTTTGAGTGTGTGCGGTGTTGGTCCCCTCCCCCATTGTTTTTGCCTGCTGGCGAAGCATCGCGGAGCTGTTCTCCTCTGGGCTGGTCAACCCGTAGGGCGGTCTGTGTGCCGGGAAATCTGGGAGGAAATAAGCGACGTCGGAGCGCCGATCAGATTGTTTGGTTCCGGCCCGCTCAGCGCAGCTGAGTTGGGCGGTGCAGCGGGGACGCATAATCCGCAGGAATCTCTATGATGTTGTCAACGGATTCCTGCGGGTCGGTTAGGGCCCCGGTCACAATGAGGTGATCCACCAATGGGGCTTTGGAATCACGGGTGGGGATCCCCCCCTCTGGATCAAGCGATCTCCTGTAGGGTTTCCGACCTGACACGTAGGGCGGCGGCGCAGAAGGAGGGGCAAACGTCAGGGGTTGCAGTAGTTACAAATACTTGGGGGTGCGGACGTTGTATCGGCTATGTCGCGGGTGTCGTGGTAAGGGCATTTGAGGCATCCAAACGTCTCAGCACGCGTCTCGCTGGTCGGCGTACCGCATGCACTGCACTGGAGCCCCGGTACCCGGCCGACTCGCCAGAACCCTGGAGTGCCGCAGGCTGGGCACAAGGAGCGAAGCTTATGGGCAAGGTCTTCGGCCGCGAGGCCGATTACTTCCATGCGTGTTGGGTTTGCGCTGGCACGCATGTCGGTCTCGATTAAGACCAAGCCGTTTGAAGATCGAGTCAACGCTCTCGAAAAGGCGCGCTCCAGGTCCTGCCAGCTCGCGATTCCCTTGCAGATGTACGTTCCGTCCTTGCCGTCAGGGCGAACGACCAGATGGTGTCCAGGAAACTGCACTTCACGGGCGAACGCCTGGGCTGCCGCCCACTCGCCGGTGAGCAGGTGATTGAAGTTTGTTTTCCCTTCGCCTATTCCCACCACCTCGAGATTGCGCTCGTTGTCCATCCAAACGATTAGTTCGATGTTCCACGGGAACATGCCGATGTAGGGATCCGGCCCAAAGGAACCCTCGCTGGCGATACCCAGCGACAGGCCCGATAATTCCATGCCCACCGATGCCTTCTTACGGGCAGTTTCCGATTGTGTTCCTGCGCGGGAAATGTCATGTGTGAAAGTACCGAGCAAGTCCGTGTCGTAACCCGTGACATGTTCAACCCGGCACCCAAGTGCATGCTCCAGCGCGGGTCCTAGCACCCGCTCCTTCCCATGTTGGGTCAGCAGAGCGACGCGTTCACCGGCATAGATTGCATGCGGGATTGGATCATCAGATTCGGCCTTGGTCACAACTCACCTTTCATGGAGCAGCAGAGGCTGAAGTGGCCGGCACCTCATCCCAGGTGCCGAGGCCGGGACAGTCCCCCAAACCTTCGAAGACATCCTAATAGACGAATTACGTTTCATGAATTGCAATGCGTATGTATGCGGCGATTTGTGAAATGCTGGCAGCACGAGCTTGCATCTGCGGCCAGTGAGTCCAGGGGACCCGGCAGGGTTCATTACTGCTCTTGTTCACTCCGTCGGGAAATAATCAGAGAGTCCTAATGTGGTAGACCCCATCATCCTTTTCTTCATTCTTGGGGCGCTGGCCGGGCTGCTCCGGTCGGAGCTGCGCCTTCCGGCGGCAATCTATGAGTTCGTCACCATCGTGCTGCTGCTGGCCATTGGCCTTAAGGGCGGTGTGGAACTCGCCAAGCAGCCCTTTGGCGAACTGCTACCCCAGATCCTGGCCGTAGTGGCGATGGGATTCTTCCTTTCCCTTCTGGCCTTCCCGGTGCTGCGCTACCTCGGACGCTTCAAACGTGCCGACGCAGCCTCCATTGCCGCCCACTATGGCTCCGTCAGTGTAGGTACCTTCGCCGTAGCCATCGCCTACCTGGGCACTCGACAGGTCGTCTTCGAAGAGCACATGCCGCTGCTTCTGGTGATGCTGGAAGTACCAGCCATCATCGTGGGCATAGTTTTGGCGCGGGGAGTCTCCAAGGAGACCAGGTGGAAAACGGTCGCTCACGAGGTCTTCCTCGGAAAAGGCATTGTCCTGCTCCTGGGTGGCCTGTTCATCGGCTGGATCGCCGGACCCGATGGCCTGTCCTCCATCGAACCCCTGTTTGTGGACATGTTCAAAGGGATCCTTGCCTTATTCCTGCTGGAAATGGGGCTGCTGACAGCAACGCAGCTCGGAGGCCTGCGCAAATACGGCGTGTTCCTAGCGGCTTTTGCCATCATCATGCCGCTGTTCTCAGCCGTCATAGGTGCAGGGCTGGGCTGGGCATTAGGACTGTCGGTGGGCGGAACAGCTATTCTGGCAACACTGGCGGCAAGTGCCTCCTACATCGCGGCGCCGGCGGCCATGCGCATTTCCGTACCGGAAGCCAACCCCACGTTGTCGCTGGCGGCATCCCTAGGGATCACCTTCCCGTTCAACGTGGTGGTGGGGATCCCGCTCTACCACGCCCTGTCCATCTGGATCCATACCTTCGCGAGGGGATAAAGCCATGGAAAGCCACCGACGCAAGCTCCTGACCATCGTCACCGAGGCCGTCCTCGAATCAACCCTCGTCCGCGACATCGAGCAACACCACGCCCACGGATACACCATCACCGACGCGCGCGGGAAAGGCAGCCGGGGCGTCCGCGGAGCAGGCTGGGAAGCGAACAGCAATATCCGTATCGAGGTGGTCTGCGACGCCGTGATAGCGGAAGGCCTTGCTGCACACCTTCGCGAGCACTACTACGAGGACTACGCCATGATCCTGTTTCTGAGCGACGTCGAGGTCCTGCGGCCGGCCAAGTTCTAGGCCTTCGTGCCCTCCGCGGGCTGCCCCTTTTCAGGCACGAGCACAGCAAGGAGTTCGTCAAGCTGATGGCCGGCATCAACAGGGTGCCGGAACGGGCGGCCGAACACCACAGAATAGATGTTTCGCCTGCCTGCCCGTGTCCTGGTGATGTAGCCGGCCTCGACAAGGTCAGCAGCAATCTTCTGGGCGGCACGCTCCGTGACCCCCACCGTGGCAGCCAGGTCACGTAGCCGTATCTGCGGATCACGGGCAATGGTCAACAGTACGTGGGCGTGGTTAGTCAGGAACGTCCACCCGATGCCGCTGCCTGACACTTCGCTTTCCTTTGCTTCAAAATCTTCAGTCGCCACCCCTTGGACAATAGCGGATCTGGGCACGACGAAAGCGCCGCCGGTCCCAATCCACAGCAAGCACCCACAACGCTTATGATCGCCAGGCGCAGGAATCGTCTCGTTACCAAGCCGCCGGTCGTAGACGGCTAGATCAGGCTGTAAGTGGTGGTGCCAGCGATACCAAGGTGTAAGTAGTGCCGTCGCGGAGCATGGCCCAGAGGACATTGAGCCGCCGTCGGGCGAGCGAGAGCATGGCCTGGATGTGAGATTTCCCTTCCACCCGTTTTCGGTCGTAATAGGCACGTGAGGCCGGGCAGGATTTAAGCGCCGAGAGCCCGGAGAGGAAGAAGACGCGGAGCAGCCGGCGATCGTATCGTCTTGGCCGATGGTGGTTGCCGCTGATCCTTCCGGAGTCCCTCGGCGCCGGCGCCAATCCAACAACACCGGCGAACCGGTCCGCAGACTGAAAAACCGTCATATCTCCGCCGGTGGCACCAAGGAATTCGGCGGCAAGGACAGGGCCAAAGCCGGGCATGCTCAACAGCACCTCGGTATGCCGGTGTTCAGTAACCTTCTCGCTGATCAGCGCATCCAGTTCTTCCAGTTCCTCGTTCAAACTTGCCACTTCGCGGGCGAGGGCTGCGACAATCACCTCCCCGATGCGTTGGGCAGGAACGACGGTCTGCTGGGACTTCGCGGCTTCTACCGCAGCCGCAGCAACCGCTGCCGAGGAACGAGCACCGTGTTTCTTCAACCACGCCTGGATTCGCGCCTGGCCGGCACGGCGGATCCCATCCGGAGTCCGGTACTTGGTCAGCAACATCAGCGCGGCTTTGGATCGGCTGTAATCGAAGGTCCGCTCCAGCGCGGGGAAATACTCCAGGAGCTGAGCTTTGAGTCGATTAATCGACCTCACCCGATCCGCCGACTTGTCAGCCCGCCGGGCCGTTAGGAGTCGCAACCCGACGCTGATCTCGTCACCGGCGCGCAAAGGCTGCAGGTCAGTCCGCATCCGGGCCTGGTCGGCGATCACAGCGGCATCCTTGGCATCTGTCTTGCCGTCACCCCTATAAATCTTCGAGGCGTGGTGCACCGTCCGCCCAGGAATATAGAGAAGGTTCTGACCATGACCAACAAGCAACGCGATGAGCAGCGCCGGTCCGCCATGATTCAAGTCCATCGCCCACACCAAAGGACCACCGTCCGATAAGTCCAGGACCGTGCCCAAAAGTTGGATGAGCGCCGCTTCGTCGTTGAGAACCTTCTGCGAGAGCAGCCTGTTTCCCTCGCCATCGATCACAACGCAGTGGTGATGGGCTTTGCCGGCGTCGATGCCGGCCCATAATTGCACCAAGAACAGCCTCCAGTCTGTTGGATGAGAAGAGCCCAGCAGATAACCGCGCCGTCGTGTCCTTATCCGGCGATCATGTCGCGTCTCTCAATCAGCGGTCGGGTCATCGCGGGGTGGCGGGCGGCCAATCCTACGGAGCCGTCACGTGCAAGCGTGCGGTCCACAGCAGCCAAGCCATACCCGCCTCCCTGGGTAGCCACGACCCTACAATGACCGCGGAACTGAGCCCGGTAACAACATAAGAACAGCAGCAAAAAAGTCTTTACACGGCCAGACGCGTTGCGTAAGACGGACACACGATTGCGGGCTTGAGGTCCCACACACAAGCCGGTAAGTGACCAAGACTGATGGAATGAAAAACTATTTGACTCCAGAAAATGGCCGTCAGCTCGTCAAAGTCGAGGGCCGGAACGATATCGGCGAGATCGTAAACGGTGGGCATAACTTCGGATCCGTGCGCGCAATCTATTGCGTCGGTATTCACTTCCCGGAGGACGGTTTCTGCGGCTACTACGACAAAAATCGCGTCACTTCTGTAGAGAAATAAGGGCTCGGACGGCTACGACCAGTGGCCCTGAATGACGGAGATTCCCCGGCCACCCACGGAGCAAAAAGAGGGTTGGCTGTCCGAACGGTAGTGAGGTCCGTTTCTGCGGTGCGAGCTAGCGAGCACCGCTGATTTGTTCGCCTGGGCCGGCTCCGTCCGGGCCGGGCAGCACCCCGCCGGTTTCCGGCGGGGGTGCTACTCCCCCGGTTTAGGCTTCGTCGGCGTAGTCCGCTTCTTCGGCGGTGAGTTCTTCCTCTTCGGCCTGTACTTGCGCGAACGTCTCCCCCGGCTGCTGCACTCCACTGTTTTCTGCCTTCACGGATTCCTGTGTTTCTGTGTTTCCGTGGTTGGTGATGATGGTTTCCACCTCACTGAGGGTGTACCCCCATGTGGTGAGCTGGGTCAGGTAGTGCTTGGCAGTGCTGGTGGGGTTGCGCCATGACTGGCGGGTGAGGCTCTTCTCAAATCCTGCGAGGATGACGGCGAGGGTGTTGGTTTCGTGGCGTCCGGTGGGCTTGGCGGTGATCTTCGCCAGCTCGCCGTAACCGTCTTTACCTCCGAGTAGTTCGGCGGCGAATCCGGTGTGCTTGGAGAGGCCATCCGCAACGGTGTAGGAGTGATTCCCCATTGACTGGGCAATAAACCGCAGAGCGTTCTTCGGGGCTGTTTTGCCTTTGAGCAGGGTTTTGAGGAAGTCCACGCGGACCGTTTCGGCGGCGTCCCATGCTTTATTGTTTTCGATCACGCGGCGGCGTTCTGCTTTTTCGTCCTCGGTCATGGGCCCTGTCCGGGTGGCGCCGGGTTTGGTGAATCCTGCTGCTTTCCAGTCGGTATTGACCAACGTGATGCTTACTTCCCCGTTGTAGCTGATTCCGATGTGCGCGGCGTCTGCGTCGTCGTCGGTGAGTGGAACACCTTCGATGGTGCGCAGGTCGCGGATATTCGCAATGGGGCCTTTGTAGTCGTAGTAGTTCAGATCCTCGTCAACGATCTTCAGTCCTTGGGCGGTGACGGTGGCCGCTGCATCGGCCATGAGCGCGGCGCGGGTGCGGTCGTCGCGGAGCCGTTGGGCGGTGTGGTCAAAGCTCTGCGGGTTGTGCGCGGCGGTGGTTTCGAGTTTGGTGATTGCTTCTGCGTCGCCGCTGAATTCCTCGATCACTGCGGCCATGTCCAGTGTCATGCCTTGGGCGAGTGCTGCGCTGGCGGTGTCATTGGCGCGGACTTTCAGTGCCGCGTCCACGGTGGTCTTTTTTGCGCCAGTCTTTTTCGCGATCTGGGTGGCTGAGACTCCGAGTAGGGAAAGCTGGTGGAACGCTTCGGCGCGGTCGTTGTCGGTGAGTCCTTGGCGCTGGTCGTTTTCCACGACCTGCTTAGCTAACCTGTCGGCCTCTGTGAGGCTTTCGACTACGTAGACGGGCATCAGGTCGAGCTTCGCTTCTACGGCGGCGAGGGTGCGCCTCTGTCCGTACAGGACGTGCACTCCCCCGCTGTCGGTGCGGTGGGCGACGACTGGCTGGATTACTCCGTGTTCTTTGATGGAAGCCAGGAATGCTTTGTCGAGCTGCACGTCGGCGCGGACGTTGGCGTCGATGGTCAAGGTGGTGGGGTCGATCATTTCGAGAACAGACATAGCGGTGTGCTCCTAGTTCGCAGGGTGGGTGGGGAACCTGTGGTGACCAGCAGTGTGGGTTCCTCTCCCCCGTTGGTTTTGCCTGCTGGCGGAGCTTGCGTAGCTGTGCCTGACGGAGCAGTGCTCAACGCCGTAGGGGCAAGGGTGGATCAATTCTGGGAGGAAATAAGCGACGTAGGAGCGCCGGACAGGATTGGTATGCGCGTAGCCGGCGGAGCCGGTTGACGCTGTGGAGCAGGTACGTATGATCCGAAGGAATCTCAATGATGTTGTCAACGAATTATTTGGGTTGCTTCTCCGGTGTCCTGGCCCGCTCGGGGCCAGGACACCGGAGGGCCTCTAGCCCGTCCAGCCCAGGTATGGCCTGCGGTCTGCGTCCGGCAGTTCGCCTGCCGTTGCGGGCAGGACCTTAGGGCCGTCGGACTGTCCCATCAGCCAGTGGAAGAACACTTCGGACGTGAGCGCTTCGAAGCACGCGGCCTGACTGCGGAACCAGTGCTCGTGCGTGTCGCCCTCAACGTAGGTTCCGTAACCGAAAAGTTCCTCGGAATCGTCGCGGGCGCGGGCCACGGCGAAGACGATCAGCGGCCAGGCTCCGGCATCCCATCCCTCAGATCCCCAGTTCGGCAGGGCTGACCAGCCGGAATCTTCGAGGGTTTCCATCCAGTCATACCCATCCCCCATCCGATCATCGGCGGGAAGTCCGGGGACGGTGACGGTTTCGTCGGTATCGGTGGTGTTCGTACGGGTCATTATTCCAACGCTCATGCGGTCGCTCCTCTAGTTCACAGGGCGGGAAACGTTCAGTGACCAGCACCCGTTCCCTCTTCCCCACCATGTTTTTTGCCTGCTGGCGGAGCTTGCGGAGCTGTGTCCGACGGAGGCGGTGCCAACCTGTTAGGGCAAGCGGTCGGGAGTTGGTGAGGAAATAAGCGACGTAGGAGCGCCGAGGCGAGTCACGCCCGCGCCGCCGGCCACAGGCCGGTTGAACAGCCGGAGCGGGCACGTAGAATCCAACGGACAGCAGCAAAAAAATGAAAGACAATGCTTCTACTGCCCGAGCGACAGCGAGGACCTTCCTGATCCGGGAAACGCCCCAAACGTTTCTGTCATGGCCGCGACGGCGTTTCCTAGGCGGGCGACGGACTGGGGTTTCCTGGCGGCTCGTAGGCGGTTCCATCGCGGAGCATAGCCCACAGGACGTTGAGCCGGCGTCTGGCCAGGGAAAGCACGGACTGAACGTGAGTCTTGCCTTCTGCACGTTTGCGGTCGTAGTAAGTCCTGGACGCGGTCGAACTTCGCAGACTCGACATAGCCGCCATGTAACAGGCCCGAAGAAGACGCCGGTCATATCGCCTCGGTCTGTGGTGGTTGCCCCGTATCCGACCGGAATCTTTCGGCGCCGGCGCGAGACCCGCGACTCCGGCAAGCCGGTCGACGCTTTCGAAAACGGACAGATCACCGCCTATAGCGCCAAGGAATTCCGCTCCGAGCAGGGGTCCGAAGCCTGGCATGCTGAGCATGATCTCTGCCTGGTGGTGTTCGCGGAAGCGCTCGGCTATCAGCGTGTCCAAGGCGTCGATCTGGTTCTGAATATCCAGGACTTCCTGCGCGAGCTCGGCGACCATCGGCGCACCGATCCGCTGGGCGGCAACGGTGGTGTACTGGGATTTCGCGGCCGTTACGGCCCTTTCTGACACATCGGCGCTGCTGCGGGCGCCCTGGCTACTAAGCCAGGCGTGAAGGCGTTTCTGTCCGAGCCGACGCAGCGCATCGGGGGTCTGGTATCTCGTGAGCAGCAACAGCCCGGCCTTGGATCTGCTGTAGTCAAAGGCCTGTTCGAGGGCGGGAAAGTATTCCAACAACTGTGCACGCAAGCGGTTGATCGCGCGAGTGCGGTCGCAGGCCTTGTCCGTGCGGCGGGCGGTAAGGATCCGCAGATCCACGCTGATGTCATCCCCGGTACGAACCGGTTGCAGATCCCGACGCATCCGGGCCTGGTCAGCGATCACCGCGGCATCCTTCGCATCGGTCTTGCCGTCCCCACGGTAAGTCCTAGAAGCGTGATGTACCGTGCGTCCTGGAATGTAGAGCACGTGCTGGTCATGGGCTACAAGCAGTGCGATCAGCAGTGCAGCCCCACCGTGGTTCAGATCCACGGCCCAAACCACCTCTCCCCCACTATCAAGCGCCGCGACGCTTCCCATCAAATCCAGCAGATCTGTCTCGTCATTGGCCACCCTCTGAGAGAACAAACGGGCTCCCTCAGCGTCAATGACCACGCAGTGGTGATGGGTTTTGCCGGCGTCTATCCCGGCCCACAGTTGCGACAAAGCGCTCTCCCTTCATCGTTCGAATATGAAGCCCAGCAGATAACCTCGCCGTCGTGTCCTTATCCAGCGATCATCTTCTTGTCGCGTCTCTCAATCAGCGGTCGGGCCATCGTCGAAGCAACAGGCGGCCAATCCTTCGAAGCCGTGACAACCGTCCGGCACAGCAGCAAAAGCCATACCCATCACCCCTGGGTAGCCAAGACACTACAACTGCCCTGCAAACTACCTGCTCAACAACATAAGGACAGCAGCAAAAAAGAGAGTGGTTTCCGGCGACGACCGGTCGGGAGCGCCGGCTGTCAGCCCGAACGGTAGTGAGGCCCGTTTAGTGGGCTTGTGTCCTAGGCTCGCTCTGCGGGGATATCTGGCGCGTAAGTTAGCGTGCGTGCAGGTAGTGGCGTAGATACGCCGCCTGGGAGCGTTTCGACTTCATGGCTGCACTCCTTTGTCACACGCCGTAATTCCAACTGTGGAAGTTGCGTGAATCAAACCGGACCGGCTTTAGTTGTGTACGACCATCCCGAGCGGCCGAGAGATCTGGATCGATGACGCCGCAGCAACCCATTGGAGCCTCAGGCTTCGATAAGGTGCTACCGCCAGACCGATGGAGAGTGAAATGACTGTACCTACCGCGTCCGCTAATAAGGCAAGCGCTGAACGGGACCCTGGCCAGTGGCTCAAAAGTGTCCGGGCCACGGGCAGGTGGGAAGGCTCAATGACCACCCTCGTTGAAACTCGAGGGTTTACCTTCCGGACCGATGAGCCTGTTGCTGTGGGCGGGAACGACAAATCCCCAACTCCCATGCAGTATGTGGTTGGAGCGGTCAACGGCTGCGTCACCGTAGTTATCGAAACCGTGGCACGGGAACTGGGCATCGTCGTTGAAGCCATCGATACCTCTTCCCAAGCTCAGCAGGACGTTCGGGGATTCCGGGGGACGGCGGACGTCTCCCCTCATTTTAAGAATTTCGCGTTGACGGTGAATCTGCGCACGCCGGTTCCAGAATCAGAGTTGGATACCTTCAAGCGGCAGGTCGAAAAGCGGTGTCCGGCCATCAACTTGGTGCGAGACGCAGGTGTTGACTTTAACCTCGTATGGCTGATTTCCGGGGCGGAGGCATGACCAGCGCGGGACTTTGGACGCTCGGCCTTGCCGTCGGGTACACGCTACTTCTGGCTTTGACGAGCCGGGCCGCTCGTAACCGGGCAGATCATGGGGAGGGCTTCTTCGTCGGTAGCCGGACCTTCAGCCCGTGGACCGTGGCGTTTTGTATTACGGGCCTGTTTTCAGGATCCTCCTATATCGCCATCATGGAGCTGAGCTACCGAACAGGGATATCAGCTATCTGGTATGGAGTGGCGGAAACGGTGCAGGTTCTCCTTATCGCCCTGATTCTCGTCAAGCCGTTGCGCAAACGCTTGGTGGTAACGGTGACTGGAATGATCGGGGAGCGGTTCGGTCGTAAAGCCCAGGCGATTGCAGGGTCAATCACGGCGTTGACCTTCCCCATGTGGTCAGTGGCGACGGCCATCGCTTTTGCCTCCGCGCTGCACGCTCTCACCGGTCTTTCAATCCACGCCGCCATCATCGTGACGGCGTTGTTGCTCCTTGTGTTCCTCTCCGCAGGCGGAATGCGAGCTGTTGCCTTCACCCAGACCGCCAACTGTGTGGTTTTCATCGGCATGCTCGCCGTTGGAATCCTCGCATTCTTTATCAATCCGGGCATCGATGGCATCCGCCAGCTTGCCGTGGATCAGCCGGAGATGCTGGATATGTCCTCGGCGGGAGTGACATTGATTGCCGCCTGGTTCGGTACTTTCATTGTCAATGTTCTTCTGGCGCAGGCCGCCTTCCAGATGACCATGTCCTGCCGCACACCCGAAGACGGCCGCAAGGGCATGCTCTACGCTGCGGGTCTCGGCATCCCGTTCATCGTCATTGGGGCTTTGCTGGGTACCGCTGCTGCGATTGTCGTTCCGTCACAGGACCTGGGATTGGTGGCGGTATCGCTCTATATCGCTGAGGTGGTTCCCGCGCCGCTGGCTGGTGTCTTCTTCCTGGGAGTGTGGGCCTGCGCCCTGAGCTGGGCGGGCCCATGCCAGTTTTCGGGTGCAACCAGCCTCGGACGTGACGTTGGTCGGGCGCTGCGTCCCAACGCCAGCGAGGATGACCTGGTGCGGTACACCCGGTGGTCGCTTGTCCTGTTGACCGTCCTGATGATTGTGTTCGCTTTCTTGCGCACTGAACAGGCCGCCTGGTGGAACGTCCTCGCTTGGACATTGCGTAATGGTGCCACCCTTGCGCCGGTGCTGGCCGTATTGTTCTGGCCATTGGCTACCCGCCGCGCTAGCTACGCGGCAATGCTCGCCGGATTCGGCACAGGGCTGGGTTGGTATCACTTCGGTGGTTGGTCGCCGTCGCAGTTCCTCTTCGGTATCCATCCGGTATGGATCGGGATGACGATCAATGTCGTAGTCATGATCAGTGTTTCGCTCGCCTCAACGCATTGGCGACTCACCACGGATGCTGGAAGAAGGCAATGGGGTCTGGTGGCCGGCGTCTCGGCCTCCATCCTTTATCTCATCACAATATTCTTCTGGGGATCGCTGCATCCCTTGGGGTTGTCCGGGCTGATGTTCTTCACGGCAACCGCTGGTGCGGCCACCGCGACCTTCCTACTCACCGAAGGCACAAAGCCACACGACGATGTTGAACAACGGACAACGGACCCTTCTCACCACCGGGCATCGGCGCGCTAGCCGGGTAGGGCAGTTGCCGCTGATTCATTCGACGGAACTACCCAAATCTCTCATGAACTCATGAATACGTCAGAGGTTCGTCGTATCTCGGTCAGGTAACTCCCAGTTTCAAATGTTCGAACATTTAAACTTTTTCGGGTACGTTTGATTCCGTGGGCCGCACTCATCGTGGGGCTCGTCGAGGTCTTCTACCGAACCCTGCCGGAGACCCTCGGCTTTCTGATAACTAGAGGCAGGGGCGGGGAAACCAAATGTGGGTTCTATAAAGAATCCTCGGGGTGAAGTCGCACAGGTGTTTTCCTCGTGCGGCCGGGTGTCTCCCATCCGAATCCGACAGCTCACCTCGTAGGTATAGGGAGAGTTCATCCATGTCATCAAATACTGCGCCTGCTAGGCATCGCGCCGATACGAAAATCCACTCAATCCTCATCGATAGCGGGCGAACCGCCTTACCGCAGGGCGGGTCGAAAGTCGCAGCACTTGCGCTTGTTTCCGGGATGATGGTGGCGTTAGCAAGCCCCGTCCATGCCAGCGCGATCGCTCACCCATCACAAGATGCCGCCGATTCAGCACTCTCAGCAACCGCTTCATCATCGGATGTGCCCGTCGCAGGCGCTGGCGACGTTGATCAAAGCACGGCGTACACCGTTAGGTCGGGCGACACCCTGGGCGCTATCAGCGCTCAAACAGGGGTCGGGCTACAGGACCTCTTGACGCTGAACCAGCTCACCGTCACGTCAATCATCTACCCAGGCGACACCGTTCTACTGTCCGGGGGATCCAGTGTAATGAATGCTGAAGCGTTGGAGACCCGCCCCGTAGCCTCGTCATCCCCCGCGAGTTCTGAGTTTAACTTCAGTACTCAGAGCTCATCCGTGAGCCCGCTGAGTAACCGGGTGAGCAGCGAGTCAGGCAACATCTGGGATTCCGCTGCGGCTTCTGAAGCTGGCACGGCCAACGGTCGGATTCTTGCCTTCGCTCGTTCACAGTTGGGTGCCATTCAGGACTGCACCGTCTTGGGGGAAGGTGCTTTGCGAGCCGCCGGTGTGACGGGGGTGGGAGATGAATCCCCTGAATCCTTGATGGCTTTCGCTACTCCGGTATCGGATCCCCAGCCCGGGGACTTCGTCTATTACGCCGACGGCGGGATGGGCTTTTCACACAACGCCATCTACCTCGGTAACGGCCGCGCCATCCACAGCGGATGGAATGGTAACCAGACGGTAGAGGAATCAGTCGACGTAGGTTCCGGCCCCGTCTACTACCGGGTCAACGGCTAAGCATCCAGATCGGCTGACTGGGCTCAGATCCAGCAATCTCGGGGCTCCCCGGACACCAGATCCGAAGGTCAAGATCTGGTGTCCGGGGAAATCTACGCAAGAAGGCCGTCTATGAGCAAACAAGGACGGCGCAAACCTCGTACACGTAGGCCGCACCAGGTGGTACTTCGTCGTCTCTTACGTTCCACCCTTGCGCCTTCCCCTCAGCGCATCACGCCAGGAGTAGTAGATGCCACAAGAATCTAACCAACGAATCTCGGGTGTTCGTACTGCCACCCTCATCGCAGCCCTGCTCGTTGGCGCGCTCATCCTCGTTATTGGGCTGATCGCTTCCCAGCGCGCCTCCTCCCCCGCCGCGGAAGGATCAGGGGTGGTTGTAACAGAAGAACCCTCTGGCCAAGAGGACGAAGTATTTGATCTATCGCGGCGTATCGCCGATGACCCTCTAGCCCTCGGCGCGATCGATGCCCCCGTTGTCCTGGTCGAGTACGCCGACTACAGGTGCCCGTTCTGTGGGGTCTTCTCGCGCGAGACACTGCCAGCGCTGGTCGATGAGTACGTTGCTAGCGGAGAACTCCGCATCGAGTGGCGGGATCTCCCAGTTTTCGGGGCTGAGTCACACGATGCTGCTGTGGCCGGCCGTGCGGCCGGAGAGCAGGACAAATTCTGGGAGTTCAACGAAGCGGTTTTCGCGGCGGCGCCCGAACGAGGCCATATCAGCCTGCCACGCGAGGAACTGATCCGCATTGCAGAAGAAGTGGGGGTTGCAGATCTCGCGGCGTTCACAGCGGATCTGGACTCCGAGGCTCTCGAGCAGGCCGTTCAGGCCGACGCTGAAGAAGCCGCGGCCCTCGGAGCTACCGGTACCCCACTATTTCTGGTGAATGACATCCCCATCTCCGGTGCCCAACCTCTAGAAGTGTTTGAACAAACCATTGATGCTGTGCTTGCAGAGACAAGTTCACGGTAATGGTAATCGGATACAGTGGGGCGTTCCTCGGCGGTCTACTTACCCTCCTCAGCCCATGCTCGGCTTTGTTGCTGCCAGCATTCTTCGCGTATGCCTTCAGCACAAAGCGACAACTGGTGGGCCGGACTATGCTCTTCTACGCGGGACTACTGTGCACGTTGGTCCCCTTGGGGGTTTTTGCCGGCACCTTAGGCTCCCTCGCCACCACTGACCGCCACCTCCTCATCGGGTTCGCTGCCGCCCTCATGATCTCTCTAGGGCTCCTGCAGATCCTCGGTGTTCGTCTACCAGCGTTCGTACGCCCCAGATCCGCGACCCGTGGTTCCGGCAGTTCAATCTTCGTTCTTGGACTGGCGTACGGAGTCGCAGGAGCCTGTACCGGCCCCATCCTCGGATCAATCCTCACTGTCGCCGCAGCGGGAAGCAACGCCGTCTACGGCGGAATACTGCTAGCCATCTATGCCCTAGGGATGGCCGTTCCTCTGTTCTTCCTCGCGGCACTGTGGGATCGCCTTGGAGTTTCAGGACGCCGCTGGCTCCGACCCCGTCCGATCACGATCGGACGGTGGTCCAATTCCTGGGTGATGGTGGTCTCGGGCACCCTCTCAATCGGCATCGGGCTCTTCCTCCTCGCCACCGATGGAACAGCAAGCCTGGGCGGTATCCTCTCCGTGACTGACCAGTTCGCCGTCGAAAACGCAGCACGCAGCTTCGCGAAATCCATCCCCGACGTTGCTGTCCTGCTGATAATTCTCATACTCCTGGCCATAACCGGTGCCATCTACCTACACCGACGCCGCCATAGTTCATCCGGCGCATCGTTCACAGCGTCACCGGATCAAGTGTCAAAGGAGACCTCATGACTACCCCCCTAGCGAACCCCACCACCCAACGATCCACTCTGTTGGCTGCGCTGCGTCAATGGCCCTCACGCCGGTGGATCGCGGTGACAGTCGGAATGGTCATGACCTTCCTGATCGTGGCCATTCCTACCGATCTCATCGACACCCCGCTATTCAGCCGCGAAGTGCCTCCCACCTGGTGGTCGGTGCCAGCGCTAATCATCTCCTCCGCGCTCAGCGGCCTAGTCCTCGGCACTTACATAGCGCAGGACCGAGTGGAGGATTCCGCGCCGCGTACCCGCTCAGGAATTGCGGGGGCCATCGTGACGTTCTTCGCTGTCGGCTGCCCAGTGTGCAACAAAATAGTATTGCTCGCCTTGGGAACTTCGGGGGCCATGCAGTACTTCGAGCCCATTCAACCATTTCTCGCAGCACTCGCCATCGGTCTTCTCGCCTGGGCCTTTTACCGGCGCACGATGTATGAAGACCGTTGTCCGGTCTGAACGAGACCTGGTTAGCATCATCGGATCAAGCGGTTGGCGGATCCGCTTTGCATCCGAAGTTGGTCGAGATCTCCACACGGTCGCCCACCACATAGGTTCGTCGGAATTCCACGGATTGCGCCCGATGACAACCGGTACGCTCGATCAACAGCAACGGCGAACCCGCGGTGCATTGCAGGAGCGTTGAATGCTCCGGCCCGGCAAGGACCGCTGAAAGCCGCTCGGTGCCGCCGTTGAGGACCATTCCACAACGCTTCTCAAGCTCACCGTACAAAGACGTCTGGGTGAAATCTGAATCAATCAGGATGCCTGCGATGGAAACTGGCATCCACACCTCATCCAATGCAATCGGTTCCTCGTCGGCAAAGCGCACACGCCTGAGATGAAAAAGATCGGCGTCCGCCTCCAAGGAGAGCAGCGCCGCCGAGGCCGGATTCTTCGTCACTTCCTGTTCCAGCACGACACTACGGTGTGCCATCCCTGAATCCCTTACCGAGGCAAGCAGACTGTACAACGGTCCAAACGCCGTGCTGCCTCCCGCCTGCACCCGGGACTTTTTCCCAGGATGAGCTTCGACACGTCCTCCATCCCGCAAAGGCTTCAAAGCCGCCCTTATCGTTCCCCTGCTCACCCCATAACGCTGCGCCAACTCGAGTTCGCCCGGAAACCGAGTATCAAAAGCTCCGCTCTGCAGCTCTTTCAATAATTCAGCACTCACACGTTTCCATAACGGAACCGCCGCTCCCCCTTCCTCAACCATCACCGCCACGGCACGCACCTTCCTGGAATGTTGGAATAGCAGCGATCCCACAGACACATCCCATAAAGACCGCCAACCTTGTTCCAAGCTACGCGGTAGCGTTTTACAGCGCCACCGAAGTGGTCAAGGCTTCACCTGATTGCCGGCTGCAACCTACGGAACGAAAACTACTGAGTAATTCAACACTCATTGTCTCCTCCGCCTCTCATTCCAGGCCTGTCAGCGACACCAACCGGAGCTTCGAATACGCTGCTGAACAAGCAGCCACAGAGCTGCGACCTGGCGTATCAGCTTCGCACCAGAGAGGTAATCGTCTGTCTAGGTTTGTCTAGGCTTGTCGTCACAACCGCATATATGCGGCGCCGTTGAACTGACGTCGAGCGATGTGGGCAACGGCTGCGGGCGTAACCTTCACCTCTGAAGCAAGGGTGGAAGGGTCGATCTTTGCCGAGTGGAGGCTGTTCCCGCAAGCGTAGACCGATATCGAAGAACCCGAGATGTCAGCGATTGCTTCCGTTGCGATGAGTTGATTGACGCTAGGGCCCTGGACGAGGATCTCGACTGCCACGTCGGGTAATTCCGCTGCGGCGTTGCGGGCGACGCGGATAGCTGCGGCAAGGTCTGGGAAAGGGGCGTGGCCCGGCCCGGCCAGATGCAGAACCAGCACCTTGGTCCCAGGGATCTGGTTCATGCCGAACGACCGAACAGCCGGTTGAGCCAGCCTGTAGCTCCGGAACTTTTGTCCCGGGTGGTGGTGCGCTGGCTGACCGTAGCGCAGGTGCACCGCTCATTGTTCGGTACACGTCGCATCACCTGATCAACGTGGTTCCCGCATCCACTCCAGGTGGTCTTGCGGCAGTACAGGCAGGTTGTTGTCCGGCACATCATGCTTCCTTCCCAGTAGTACTTTCAGGTTCTCTATTATACCCCCATGGGTATACGCCACTGGCACCGTTGATGGTTGCATAGATACCCCCTGGGGTACTACGCTGGGTACCAGGAGATACCCCCAAGGGTATCCAATAGCTATCGGAAGGACGATTATGCTTCTCGAGCGTATTTATGATCAGGACCTGGCCCAGGCGAGCTACTTCATTGGCTGCCAGGCCAAGGGTGAGGCAGTGGTGGTTGATGCCCGTCGTGACATTACTCCGTACCAGCAACTGGCCGCGGCCAATGGGATGAAGATCGTCGCGGTGACCGAGACGCACATCCACGCCGACTACCTTTCGGGGACGCGGGAACTGGCCGAGGCAACCGGGGCCGACATGTACGTCTCCGGTGAGGGCGGAGACGACTGGCAGTACGGTTTCGACGCCGAGCGGCTCTACGACGGCAGCACCATCACCTCGGGGAACATCACCATCAAGGCCGTGCATACTCCCGGCCACACCCCGGAACACCTGACTTTCCTGATTACCGACGGCGCGTTCAGCGACCAGCCCGGCTACCTCCTCTCGGGGGACTTCGTCTTTTCGGGCGATCTTGGCCGCCCTGACCTTTTGGATGAGGCTGCCGGCGGGATGGATACCCGCTTCGTCGGCGCGAAACAGCTTTTCACCAGCCTCCGTGAGAAGTTCCTGACCCTCCCCGACCACGTGCAGGTATTCCCGGGCCACGGTTCGGGCAGCGCCTGCGGTAAAGCTCTGGGCGCGCTTCCATCCACAACGGTCGGCTATGAGCGCCTCTACGCCTGGTGGGGACCATACCTCGCAGCCAATGACGAGGAAGGTTTTGTCCGTGAACTGCTCGACGGCCAGCCCGATGCCCACGCCTACTTCGGACGCATGAAACGGCAGAACCGCCTGGGCCCGGATGTGATGGGCTCACGGGGGGAGCTGCCACAACTGGATAACGCGGCACTTGCCGGTGACCTCGCCGAGGACCGCGTGACGTTCGTCGACACCCGATCAAACGACCAGGTGCACCGGGGAACGGTGACAGGCGCCCTGAACATCCCCGCAGGCACCAAAATGGCAAGCTTCGGCGCCTGGGCCTACGACCCGGAAACCGACAGCCGACCGTTGGTCCTGCTGGCACCGGATCAGGACGCAGCGCAGGACATGTGGGACCACCTGGTTCGGGTCGGCATCGACAACGTGACCGGCTTCACCACGAACCTGGACGGATTACGGGTCACCACACCGGCGGTACTCGCCCCCGGCGACCTTGAGAACTTCGAGGCAGCATTGCTCCTCGATGTGCGGAACAAGACCGAGCACGCCGCTGGCAGTATCCCTGGCTCCCAGCAGCTCAGCGCTGGCCGGGTGCTTTGGCACCAGGACCAGCTCCCTTCCGAGGGAACGATCGTGACCTACTGCCAGAGCGGGGTCCGGAACTCCGTTGCGGCCAGCGCCCTGCGCCGGGCAGGCTACGACGTCGTTGAGCTCGACGGCAGCTACGCAGGCTGGGCAGCGTGGAACGCCTCCCAGGAATCAGCCCCCGTCAGCTGAGCACCTGACTGACTCCGCCGACACGCAATGGCCCGCCCTTTGGGGCGGGCCATTGCCATGACTGCAACGCGACGATCCCTGGAGAACCTCATGACCCACCATTCCGCATCATCTACGGCCAGACTCGGGCTGAGGGCCAACGCAGCGCAGTTCAGTTTGCTGGTAGCGGTGAACGCCCTGGTCGGAGGCGTAGTCGGCCAACAGCAGACCGTGCTGCCGATGCTGGCCACCGAAACCTTCGGCCTGACCGGCTATACCGTCATTTTCACTTACATCGCCGCCTTCGGGATTACCAAGGCAGCCAGCAACTACGCCGCCGGGATCATGGTCGACCGGTTTGGACGCAAACCCGTCCTCCTCCTTGGCTGGCTCTTCGCCATACCGGTCCCGCTGATGCTGATTTTCGCCCCGGACTGGGGGTGGGTGGTCGCGGCGAACGTCCTACTCGGCATCAACCAAGGTCTGACCTGGTCAACAACAGTCGTGATGAAGATAGACCTGGTCGGCCCGGACAAACGCGGGCTCGCCATGGGGCTAAACGAGGCCGCCGGCTACGGTGCTGTCGCCATCACGTCCCTGTTGGCCGGCCAGCTCGCCGCCTCGCATGGTCTGCGGCCGGCGCCGTTCCTGCTCGGAGCAGCCTATATTGCCCTGGGTCTGACGCTCTCGACGCTGCTGGTACGCGAAACCCGCGGCCACGCCGCTCTGGAACAACACCACCGAACATCGCACCTGAGACCGCCGCGCGCGGCTACCGGACCCAGCAGTCGGGAAGCACCGAGCAGTCGAAAGGCACTGAGCAGTCGGGAGGTTTTTGCCCTCAGTACCTGGCGCGAACCTGCCCTGGCGTCGGCGAGCCAAGCCGGACTCGTCAACAACCTCAATTTCGGCCTGGCCTGGGGCCTATTTCCCCTTCTGTTCGCAACAGCTGATCTGTCGCTGGGCCAGATTGGGCTGCTCTTTGCCCTCTACCCCGGCGTCTGGGGCGCCGGCCAGTTAGTGACCGGGGCACTCTCAGACCGCTACGGGCGTAAGCGCCTCATCACCGCGGGCATGGTCCTCCAGGCCGCAGCGCTGGCTGTCATCGCCCTCGCCGATACGTTCCCGGGCTGGGCTGCTGGAACCGTGCTGCTGGGAGCGGGCACCGCTATGGTGTATCCGACATTACTGGCAGCCATCGGCGACGTCGCAGAACCGGCTTGGAGGGGGCGCGCGGTCGGGATCTACAGGCTTTGGCGGGACCTCGGGTATGCCTTTGGTGCCGTTGTCGGCGGAGTAGTAGCAGACGCCGCCGGTCTGCACGCAGCGGTATGGGCCGCCGCGGCCCTGAGCGCCATCTCGGCGCTCATCGTTGCTACCCGCATGTATGAAACCCACCCGACAGCCCCATAGTCACCGCGTTAGCCACCGCATTCGATGGCCCGCTACCGGGGCAGGAACAAAAGTGGCAGGGGATGCCTTGCGCCTTCGCGCAACGCATCCCCTGCCAGGTCAGTAAGGCCAGAGACCGCTTAGGCCAGTGCGAGGAAGAGCTTCTCGAGGTCCTTCTTGTCCATGGTGTTGCCACCGTCGGCCAGGCATTGTTCCAGCCCCGAGGAAATGATCGCGAAGCCGGCGCGGTCCAAGGCCTTGGAAACCGCAGCGAGCTGCGTGACGACGTCCTTGCAATCCCGGCCTTCCTCCAGCATTCGGGTCACCGCGGTCAGTTGCCCCGTGGCGCGCTTGAGCCGGTTGATCACCGGCGTGAGTTCAGTGGTGTCGAGCTGCACAAAATCCTCCTGGAGGTTACTTTTCTTCCCTTGATTATATACCCCCTAGGGTTTATTGCATACCCCCTAGGGTATGTGGCAGTATTGATACCGACAGTTCAAACCGCTGAAAAATTCGAAAGGGAAACCTTTGGCTTCCAACACCTCCACCGTGACCGCCCTTGATCCTGAAACCCTGCGTGATTGGATCAGCCAGCATGAAGACCTGATCATCGTTGATGTTCGCTCTGCCGCTGAATTTGAGACCATGCACATTCGTGGTTCCTACAACGTTCCGCTTCCCCTGCTCTCCGAGCACACCGATGAGCTCGCGGAACGGCTGGGACAGCGGGTTGTGCTGGTCTGCCAATCCGGTGTCCGCGCCGAACAGGCACGTCAGCGCCTCGGTGGAGCCGGTATCAGCACTGCCCAGGTCCTCACCGGTGGCGTTCCTGGTTTCGCCGCCGCCGGCGGCGACGTTGTCCGCGGCGCCCAGCGCTGGGACCTGGAGCGCCAGGTCCGTCTGACCGCCGGGTCCCTGGTGGTCGCTGGCCTGCTGGCCGGCAAGCTCGTTTCACCAAAGCTTCGCCTACTGGCCGGGGCGATCGGTACCGGGCTGACCTTCTCAGCAGCGACCAACACCTGCGCCATGGGCAACGCCTTGTCGAAAATGCCGTGGAACAAAACAGCCAGCGAGCCAACGGCTGCGGCCGCGATCAACCAGATCCCCGCGGGCAACTAATAAGACTCCGCGTACCCTGCCCGTCCCCCATCGGGCAGGGTACGCGGGCATTCCCTTCACCAGACCTTGGCTGACACGAAAAAGGAACCATGATGGCTGAAATCACCATTCACGACGCGAACGCCCGCCGGAACCAGGACCAGATCCTTGACGTCCGCGAAGAGTTCGAAGTCGCCGAGGGCATGATCCCCGGCGCCCAGCACATCCCCATGGGGCAGCTCATGACCCGACTGGACGAACTGGACAAGAACCGCCCGGTCATAGTCGTGTGTCGCAGCGGCAACCGCAGCGCCCGAGCCGCCGAGGCCCTCGGCACCGCCGGCTACACCGCAGACACCATGGGCGGCGGAATGATCGACTGGCTCAATGCAGGATTTCCCACCACACGCTGACCTGCAGCACCCCACCGACCTCCCCGCCCGAAAGGACCCCCATGAGCGTCACTCTGCTCGCGACCGTACTATTGTCAGTGGTTATCGGTATTTCGCTCGGTCTGCTCGGCGGAGGCGGATCCATCCTCACCGTACCGATCCTGACCTACGTCGCCGGGCTTGACCCCAAAGAAGCGATTGCCGCCTCACTATTCGTGGTCGGCGTGACTTCCGCGGTCAGCGCCATCGACCATGCCCGCAAGAAGCGGGTGAAATGGCGCACCGGCCTCGTTTTCGGTGCCGCCGGAATGGCCGGCGCCTTCGGCGGAGGGCTCCTCGGCGGACGCATCCCGGGAACCATCCTCATGATCGCCTTCGCTCTCATGATGGTGGCCACGTCCATTGCCATGATCCGCGGCCGGAAAAACAAGACCAGCACACCCCACGACGGGGAACTTCCCATTCTCAAGGTCATCATTGAAGGCCTCATCGTTGGCCTGGTCACCGGACTCGTCGGAGCCGGTGGAGGCTTCCTCGTTGTCCCCGCCCTGGCCCTGCTCGGCGGACTATCCATGCCCATCGCCGTCGGAACCTCCCTCGTGGTAATCGCCATGAAATCCTTCGCCGGACTCGCAGGCTACCTCACCACCGTCACCCTGGACTGGGGCCTCGTCGCGGCCGTCACAACCGCCGCCGTCGTCGGATCCCTGATCGGCTCCCGCTTGGCAGGCCGCATCCCGGAAGCAGCCCTCCGGAAGGGCTTCGGGATCTTCGTCCTGGTCATGGGCGTGTTCGTCCTCGTCCAGGAACTCCCCGCCCCCTGGGGTACTGGCTTGGCGATCACCGCCGGCATCATCGCGGTCGCAACCGCAGCTTGCTGGTTCCTTCTGCCCCGCTGTCCCCTGCGCACACGCGTAAATCCGCAGTCTTCGTCCCAGCCCGGCGGCACTACCCCACAATGAGAGCCGCAGGTACGGTGTCTAACAATGATCAAGGCGTTCAAGGAGGAATTTCACATGGATGTAATCACCATCGAAACACCACCGCTCGGTGACCGCAGCTACCTCGTTCACGACGGACAAGTGGCCCTCGTGATCGATCCGCAACGCGACACCGACAGGGTCGAAAAGGAGGCCGCAAACGCAGGGGTGCGCATCACCCATGTGGCAGAAACCCACATTCACAACGATTACGTCACCGGTGGACTACAGCTGGCCAAAGACCATCAAGCCGTTTACTTGGTCAACGCCGCCGACCAGGTTGAGTTTGACCGGACGCCAATCTCCGACGGAGAAACAGTCCGGATCGGACGGTTGACGCTGCGAGCTGTCGCTACACCCGGGCATACCCACCACCACCTGTCCTACCTCGTTACAGAAGCGGGCCAGCAGGTGGTCTTTTCCGGCGGAAGCCTTCTCTATGGGTCCGTGGGGCGCACCGACCTGATCAGCAGCGACGACACCGTACCCCTGGCCCACGCCCAATACGCCTCGGTCCGTCGCCTGGTCGCAGAAGCCACCCCCGAGGCTGACCTCTACCCCACCCACGGGTTCGGATCATTCTGCTCCTCAGGCCCGGCCAGCGGGGCCGACTCCTCAACAATCGGTGAGCAAGTGAACAGTAACCACGCGCTCACGGACCAGGACGAAAACCACTTCGTCCAGGAACTGATCGACAACCTCAGCGCCTACCCGTCCTACTACGCCCATATGGGCCCGGCGAACGCTGCCGGCCCCGGACCGGCCGTCCTCGACGTGCCCCAGCCTTTGGACGCCGAGCAACTCGCCGACAGGCTTGGCAAGGGTGAATGGGTGATCGACCTGCGCAACAGGATCGCTTTCGCCCGCGACCACCTACACGGCAGCGTCAGTTTCGAATACGGCGACGGAACGAACTTCACGACCTTCCTCGGCTGGGTCCTACCTTGGGACCAACAGCTCACCCTCGTCGGTGAACGCGACGACGTCGAAAACGCCATCCGTGACCTCTCCCGCATCGGCATCGACCAACCCGACGTCGCCCTCGGCTCCGATCCAACTGATCTGTCACCCCAATCCGCACACAGTTCATATCCGAGCGTGGGCTGGGAAAACGTCCGAACCGACCGTGGCCCGAACGATGTCATTCTCGATGTTCGCCGCACCGACGAATACAACGCACAACACATTGAAGGTGCACTCAACCTTCCACTCCACGAGTTGCTGCACCGCCTGGACGAAGTGCCCAATCAGCGACTATGGGTTCACTGCGGATCCGGCTACCGGGCATCAGTGGCTGCCAGCCTGCTGCAACGAGCTGACAAAGACGTCGTACACATCGACGGCATGTTCGACGACGCCAACGACGCCGGACTACCCATGGACCACTGACTCACCGCGCCCACTCAGTACGATCAGGAGAATCTCATGGCCTACACGCACACCATCACCTCCAGCCTCCCCTGGGAGGAAGCCGTCGAACGTACCCGCGAAGCACTCGCACAGGAAGGCTTCGGTGTCCTCACCGAAATCGACGTCCGAGCCACCTTCACCAAGAAGCTGGGACAGGAAGCTGGCGACGCGGTCGGGGATTACATCATCCTCGGTGCCTGCAACCCACAACTGGCACAGCACGGCATCAAAGCCGAACCCGAACTCGGTGCCCTCCTACCCTGCAACGTCGTGGTGCGCCGCGGACCGGAAGACACCGCAACAACCATCGAAACCATCGACCCCCAAACCATGGTCCAGGTCAGCGACTCCGACGCAATACGCGACGTCGCAAACGACGCCGACAACCGGCTCAAACGAGCCCTCAATAACATCAATGGGCAATCAACCGGATCCTTCTAACCCCCTAGCGAGCTGATTGCCGCGTCAAGAAACCGCCAGAGCAAGATGAAATCACCAATCTCTTTTCAGGCGTAGTACAGCTGATGAGTGAAAAATGAGGCTACGGATTGTGCCTGCGATGGCGCGCCAGTGATGGGAGCACAGGCGACGCCCCTAGCCGCCCAAGAGACCGTGGCTTTTATTCGCCTGGGCCGGCTCCGTCCGGGTCAGGCAGCACCCCCGCCGGTTTCCGGCGGGGGCACTACTCCCCCGGTTCATGTTTCGTCGGCGTAGTCGGCTTCTTCGGCGGTGAGTTCTTCTTCGTCTGTCTGTACTTGCGCGAACGTCTCCGCCGGCTCCTGCGCTCCACTAGTTTCTGTCTTCACGGATTCCTGTGTTTCTGTGTTTCCGTGGGACGTTGCGGTGGTTGCTTCTTCGGTGGTGCGGTGGTCCCTGATCTGGGCATAGTCGGCCTTTCGGGTCCAGCTGTACCCGGTGATGAGTGAAACGGTTTTCTGGTTGGCTCGGGCGACTTCGTACCAGCTCCCACCAATGCGGACGTAGTCGCCTTTGTTGATCTGTTCGCGCGTGTAGTTGGTGGCCTTGCCTTCGGCTATCTGGTTGGCTCTGATGCCTTGCCAGTAGGTGAGCTGGTCAAGCTCATCGGCCAGCATTCCTTGAAGGTGCGCCCGGTATTCTCCTGTGGCCGGTGCCGTTGTCTCGACGTATCCCCCAGCGAACGTGTGGGAGCTGCCGTCAATTTTGCGTTTTGTGGCGCGGATTCCGGTTCCTAGGGTTTTGATCCGTGATGCTACGGCGGCGGGGCTTTAGCGGCGGTCAGTGGTTTGGGCTGCTGTAGCGGCGCGTTCGGCGGTTGCTTTGGTTTCCTCGGTGGCCTGTACTGATCTGCCCATTGCCCGGTCTGCGGTGGCAATTGCGCGGCGGTGCCGGTTCTCTGAGTGGTGGCCTATCTTGATGGGCTCCCCACCTTCGGGCAGTCGGCGCAGCGCTGCCCGTGCTGAATCGTAGGCTGCTGTCTCGGCGGCCTGCTTGCGCTCGGCTTTCGCGGTCAGGGCGTCGGCGCGGTCTTGTTGGCGGGCGATCTTCCCTGCCTCTACTTCGGCGGTGCTGCGGCTGGTGCGGTCAATTTGGGTTTCGACGCTGAAACCTGCCTCGGTGAGGGCCACCGTGGTGCGGTTGATGATGTGCATTTTGGGCTGACGGTCGCGGGACATGGGCACGAACCACGCCGCGATGCTGCGGCCCCAGCGCCAGCCGTTGACCTTCAAGATGGGCGCGGTTCCGTCACCCTTAGCCGTTCCCTCGATCAGGGTTCCGGCCTCGTGGGTGTGGGTGATGGTCAGCGGTGCTGTGCTGGTTTCAGCGTTCATGGTGGTGCTCCTTTTCGCAGTGGTGGGGGTAGGTAGTGGTGGTCCAGCAGTTGGCCTCTCCCCCGTTGCTTTTGCCTGCTGGCGAAGCTTGCGGAGCTGTGCCTGTCGGAACCTGGCCCGCTCTCGCAGCGGCGTAGCCGTTGAGCTGGTGGAGCAGGTACGTATGATCCGAAGGAATCTCAATGATGTTGTCAACGAATTATTTGGGTTGCTTCTCCGGTGTCCTGGCCCGCTCGGGGCCAGGACACCGGAGGGCCTCTAGCCCGTCCAGCCCAGGTATGGCCTGCGGTCTGCGTCCGGCAGTTCGCCTGCCGTTGCGGGCAGGACCTTAGGGCCGTCGGACTGTCCCATCAGCCAGTGGAAGAACACTTCGGACGTGAGCGCTTCGAAGCACGCGGCCTGACTGCGGAACCAGTGCTCGTGCGTGTCGCCCTCAACGTAGGTTCCGTAACCGAAAAGTTCCTCGGAATCGTCGCGGGCGCGGGCCACGGCGAAGACGATCAGCGGCCAGGCTCCGGCATCCCATCCCTCAGATCCCCAGTTCGGCAGGGCTGACCAGCCGGAATCTTCGAGGGTTTCCATCCAGTCATACCCATCCCCCATCCGATCATCGGCGGGAAGTCCGGGGACGGTGACGGTTTCGTCGGTATCGGTGGTGTTCGTACGGGTCATTATTCCAACGCTCATGCGGTCGCTCCTCTAGTTCACAGGGCGGGAAACGTTCAGTGACCAGCACCCGTTCCCTCTTCCCCACCATGTTTTTTGCCTGCTGGCGGAGCTTGCGGAGCTGTGTCCGACGGAGGCGGTGCCAACCTGTTAGGGCAAGCGGTCGGGAGTTGGTGAGGAAATAAGCGACGTAGGAGCGCCGAGGCGAGTCACGCCCGCGCCGCCGGCCACAGGCCGGTTGAACAGCCGGAGCGGGCACGTAGAATCCAACGGACAGCAGCAAAAAAATGAAAGACAATGCTTCTACTGCCCGAGCGACAGCGAGGACCTTCCTGATCCGGGAAACGCCCCAAACGTTTCTGTCATGGCCGCGACGGCGTTTCCTAGGCGGGCGACGGACTGGGGTTTCCTGGCGGCTCGTAGGCGGTTCCATCGCGGAGCATAGCCCACAGGACGTTGAGCCGGCGTCTGGCCAGGGAAAGCACGGACTGAACGTGAGTCTTGCCTTCTGCACGTTTGCGGTCGTAGTAAGTCCTGGACGCGGTCGAACTTCGCAGACTCGACATAGCCGCCATGTAACAGGCCCGAAGAAGACGCCGGTCATATCGCCTCGGTCTGTGGTGGTTGCCCCGTATCCGACCGGAATCTTTCGGCGCCGGCGCGAGACCCGCGACTCCGGCAAGCCGGTCGACGCTTTCGAAAACGGACAGATCACCGCCTATAGCGCCAAGGAATTCCGCTCCGAGCAGGGGTCCGAAGCCTGGCATGCTGAGCATGATCTCTGCCTGGTGGTGTTCGCGGAAGCGCTCGGCTATCAGCGTGTCCAAGGCGTCGATCTGGTTCTGAATATCCAGGACTTCCTGCGCGAGCTCGGCGACCATCGGCGCACCGATCCGCTGGGCGGCAACGGTGGTGTACTGGGATTTCGCGGCCGTTACGGCCCTTTCTGACACATCGGCGCTGCTGCGGGCGCCCTGGCTACTAAGCCAGGCGTGAAGGCGTTTCTGTCCGAGCCGACGCAGCGCATCGGGGGTCTGGTATCTCGTGAGCAGCAACAGCCCGGCCTTGGATCTGCTGTAGTCAAAGGCCTGTTCGAGGGCGGGAAAGTATTCCAACAACTGTGCACGCAAGCGGTTGATCGCGCGAGTGCGGTCGCAGGCCTTGTCCGTGCGGCGGGCGGTAAGGATCCGCAGATCCACGCTGATGTCATCCCCGGTACGAACCGGTTGCAGATCCCGACGCATCCGGGCCTGGTCAGCGATCACCGCGGCATCCTTCGCATCGGTCTTGCCGTCCCCACGGTAAGTCCTAGAAGCGTGATGTACCGTGCGTCCTGGAATGTAGAGCACGTGCTGGTCATGGGCTACAAGCAGTGCGATCAGCAGTGCAGCCCCACCGTGGTTCAGATCCACGGCCCAAACCACCTCTCCCCCACTATCAAGCGCCGCGACGCTTCCCATCAAATCCAGCAGATCTGTCTCGTCATTGGCCACCCTCTGAGAGAACAAACGGGCTCCCTCAGCGTCAATGACCACGCAGTGGTGATGGGTTTTGCCGGCGTCTATCCCGGCCCACAGTTGCGACAAAGCGCTCTCCCTTCATCGTTCGAATATGAAGCCCAGCAGATAACCTCGCCGTCGTGTCCTTATCCAGCGATCATCTTCTTGTCGCGTCTCTCAATCAGCGGTCGGGCCATCGTCGAAGCAACAGGCGGCCAATCCTTCGAAGCCGTGACAACCGTCCGGCACAGCAGCAAAAGCCATACCCATCACCCCTGGGTAGCCAAGACACTACAACTGCCCTGCAAACTACCTGCTCAACAACATAAGGACAGCAGCAAAAAGACGGTTGTTTAGGTCTTTACAGTCCGAAAGTAGAGAGGTCCCTTTGGGTTTGCTGTCAGCGTTCAGATGTTGAACCCGATGGCGATGACGCTCGGAGTGGTAAACCTGTTGTGCACATATGAACTGTGGGGCGCAGGATCGAGGTTGGAGCGGGCTACCACGCTCAGGGGGTTGTATGTAGCTGCAGGACTGCGGACACCAAGGCACTCCGCGATGGAGCCCGATGGTAAGTAACCTGGTCTTCCAACCAGGCGATCTGCCGATCATCGAGGCGAAGTTGAATCTGTATCCCTGCAGTCCCTCTAGGTCGTCGAATCCGGCGTGGCATTACCGAAGCGGTGGATTCTGTTTCCGGCCTAAACATTCGGCTGATTTCATCTGGTGTGACGGCGTTGAAAGCGTCAACCAGGAGATCGCTGTAGGTGATCTGTTCGGTCTTGGCGGCGTTCTTGACTCGTTCCAAGACATCTGGCGGCAGATAGACACCGACGTTGCGAGGTGCCCCTGCGACAGTCTGGGACGCTGGCGTTGAACTGTTCCTCGGTTGCACCTCTGGGCTTTTGACGGCTGGTGGCTTCGACTCAGACAGGGCCCCGACTTCGGCTTCACTTGCGGAGCCCATTGATGAGGTGCCGGAATTTTCGGCAGAACGTACTCTCGGTTTCAAGAGTCCTTGCAGGCTAGTTCCGCGCTTTATTGATGTTTCTTGGGGCTTGAAGGCTGCGGCCAGGTTTGGGCGGTCGGCGCTCATGCTGCTTGTCCACTTTCGATCTCATTGAGTCGGGAGAGGATCTCTCCAGTAAGGGCTTCGTATTCTTCAGCTAGCCCGCCGGCGTTGCGTGAAAAGAACCCCTCGCTGGGCTTCTGGCCCGCACGTAGGGCTTTCAACCGGTCTTTCTGAGCTTGTGTAACGGCACCTTCCAGTTCATGGAACAGTAAGCCCTTCTTGCGGGCGTCAGCACTCGCGCTCTCTAAGTTTCGGATACGAGTAGTGAATACCGGTGCCACGGTGCCGAGCATTTCTTCCAAGGTGCTGCGGACGCTGCGTTCCAGGCGTAGAGATCGCGGCCCAACCGCGAAGAGTACGATTCCCGCCAGCTCGAGAGCCGGGTTGCGATCGCGGACTGCTAGGAACCGGCGGGCTACGCGTTCGACGCCGTCAATGCTGGCGTCATCAGACTTGGTGGGTATAACGACTGCTGCAGCAATAGCAAAAGCACCTTCGACGAGAATTCGCTCGCCGGGCGGTGTGTCGATAATGATCAGGTCATAGTTGTCGGACAACGGTCGAATCGCCCGGTAGAGCATGTCTCCGAAGTCCCCTGCATCAGCGCGGTTAGCTCGAGAGAACATGAGTCCCTGGATGTCTTCAAGTGCTTGCCCACCGGGTATGACGTCTAGGTTCTCACGAACGTTTGCCAAAATTGGTGCTGCGGTGCCAGTGACAAGTGCGTTGAAAAGTCCTTGTCCGTCGTTGTGTTCGTAGCCGAGGTCTCGTGCCAAATCGCCTTGGGGATCAAGATCGATCATGAGAACTTTTGCGCCCGCGATTGCTGCGTATCCGCCGATGTTCGCAGCCGTGGTGGTCTTGCCCACACCGCCCTTGCCATTGGCGAAAGCTATGGTTCGCTCAATTGAAGTCGAGGCGGCAGCTGGTGCTGCCTCTGGGGTATGGATCGAACGTGCCACAGCTGTCACTTCTTCTCTGGATTGGCGAACTCTTCAAGCATCATTGCTCAAACTACTACCGAACCAGCGGTTGCAACGGTAGGTAACGGGGCGTGTCCCTTCATTACATTAACCGTCTTACTTCTAGTACACGTTACTACTCCTTTTCCTATATGCCTTATGGCATGCGTTATGGCATTACGAACACCGTGAACATAAACCTCATGCGTTATTGATGCAGGCATGAGTCGAAGGACGATACGTATCCTCAGAGAGATGGCTTTTTATGCTGACCTATCAACTATTTGCTTCGTCGTCCGGCCAAGAAAAAGATCGGTCAGTGTGTACCCGTTGTCATCAGGCGCTTCTCTATCCCAAAAGGGATACGGCTCGTCAGGTTCCAACAGCTCGAGAGTCTTACCGGCCTGGCGATTGTCGAGCCAATTCCGCCATTGCAGTCGTTCGACACGATAGCGAGCCAGTTGGACAAACAGCTCTTCAAGAACCCCTAGATACTCGGCAATTGCCTTAAGGCTTGTGGCCCCAATCAATGACCAGTGACCATCAATTTTCTGAACGAGATTCCATGCTGCAAGGGTTTCTAAGGCTGAGGCGGTAGCTGCGGGGGAGAGGCCACTGGCTTGGATGATCTGTGACGTGCTTAACGGGACATCGCTGAGCTCTATGGTTTCGTAGGTGAAAGCTGCAGTTACTCCGAGACCTCGAAATGCTGGACGTAACGCATGGGTGTGCCCTTTGCGCCACTTTCGATTCTCTTGCGCTCTTGTGCTGTGGTCTGGAGTCTGAAGTTCATAAAGGTCACCTCGTGTGCCTCGGCCTTCTGCGGCAAGCCTGATGGGGGCATCCTTTGAGTTCGTCAGCCTCCGTAGTAGGCGAGCAACTGTCGTGTGATGGACACCTACTGCAAGAGCTAAAGAACGTACGCCGAATTCAATGAAGCGACTCCCTGCCTTTGCGGCTGCTTCTCCCAGTGCTCGAAGTAGCAAGCGCAAAGTTAGTCCTTCGCGAGTTCCCCTTAACTTCAGCTCGTATGTTTCCCTGGCGAGGTTCCAGTCTTTCAAGAATCGGTATTCGTCAGCAGAGCCAGGTTGCGCCAGGGGAGCAGGACCCCCCTGTGTATTAGGCAGGCTTGTGTAGCTTTTATGGTCGGACTTTTGGTGTGCAGGAAGTCTTCCGTGTTTTTTGCGGCATTCTGCGACGTAGCTAACGGCTTTCATCCAGTCGCGCCGGAGGGCGGCCGACCTCTGTTGGGATGTGTATCTGCTGTAGAAGCTCGTCATGCCAGCCCAGGTGTTGTTGTGCATGAGGCGCTGGACATCTGTGAGTTCCCAGCCGGCTGCCACAGCAGAGGCCAGCACCGCTTGTCTAGCTTCGCTGGGGGAGTCGTATGTTCCGGTGTTGTAGAGGCCGGTGCGGGCGAGTCTGTTTTTTCCCGATGGGAGATTCCGAGGGCCGTTCGAAAGAGGGAGATATTCTGTGTCTTCGATAAGTGCCTGTGGGGCGTTGCGTTGTTGTGTGACGACCGCGAGCTCTTCTTTGAGGGATCCTCTGAGTGCTTCCCAGATTGTCGGTGCGTTCCGGATGATTGCAGCGGCGTAAGCGTCGCTAAGCGACATGGTTAGCACTTGGTAACCGCCCCGTTTATGGGGGCTGCCAGGTGTACGGATGCATCCAACATCAGCGCTGCGGTGTGGGCCAGGGTCAATGCTGGTATGCCGCAGGGACATCGCTTCGACGAAATGGCGGGCCTCAGTGAATCCCACTCGTTTCGTAAGCGGAATGTAGACGTGCCGGCCCCCCGTGGGGGAGCAGTCTTCGATCCAGAGGGCTCCATGGCGGGTCAGCCAGCGTTGGACTGCGGTGACGTCGGTATTTACTTTTGACGTGTCCCCGTTGCTGACGTCGAAGTCGAGAGCGATGGTGGCGACTGTGCCGTCAGTCCCGCAGAGCCTGACGGCTGCGGGCACAGTTGGAAGCGTGTTTTGTAGACGTCGTTCGCCTGCTGTGGGGTAACTTTTGCCGCCGTCTTTGGACAGACGGACGCGGGGCTGACCGGCAATGAGCGTCGCGAGTGCCCGCCATGCGGTCTGAGCTGCTTCCTTGGCGATCGTGGGATTCCGCGACACGCCTCGGACAGGATTTGGGCATGAAGAAGGTGCGCTAAGGGGTGTGTGTATGATTGGATCAACTCCATAGCCGTGAGGGCATAGAAATAGCCCTTATGGTGGACGTTCAGAACCGAGGATCTTGGCGGATAGACGGAACTGAATGAAGACTTCGGGAGGCCCGTTTAGCGACGGGCCTTCTTTGTTTAACTGGCTCGGCTGATTGGCAAAGCCTCCTGACCGTACAGTGTGTCTACGTCGACGTTAATTAGGTGTTTGTGGACTAGGTCAGCGAGGTAGTCGCTGACACTTAGGCCTTCCGCCGCGGCTACGGCTCTTAGTTTTTCGGCCTCGTTTACTGGCATGCGGGTTCCGACGAGATGGCGTGCACCCTTGCTGCGGCGCCCGCCTCCACGATTTCCTGAGATAGCCATGGGTCCATTCAATGTGTAACTGTTTCCATTAAGTGGGAGGTAGCTCACTCGGGCGTGTCGCTTCATCACAGTCCTTCGGCTACGGCGGCTGCTGCTGCCAGCCAGGCGCGTTGCGTGGCTGGTTTCAGGGCGGTGTGTCGGATGCGTCCGGCTTTGAGTGCCTGGTCATAAGGAACGGTAACCACGCGGCGGACCAGTGGTGCGAAGCCGTCAGCGATACGGCGGGCTTCGTCGCCGTCCTCGGCTTTCCATTGGGAAATGATGACGACGGCGTTTTCGTCCAACTGGGCTGAGTGTTCGTCTCGTGCGACCAGGGCTTGCAGGGTGAGTTTCGCGGCCTCGGCGCGGTCCTCCATGGTCGTTGTGGGGATCACGAGCTGATCAGTGTGGCCGATCATGGCACGCCAGTTCGCGGCCCTTGCGGTGTTCCCGCTATCCATCACGATCATGCGGTAATACTTCGCGGCCACGGTATGAACAGCATCCACTTCGTCAGCGGAGATCTCGTGATCTCCTTCGTCGTTCTCATCCGAGCGCAGCACGTCGTACTTGTCCTCGGTCTGGTGATGCACGTAGTGCGCCAGCAGAGCGTTATGGGCCAAGGGGGAGAGCAACTGGTCCTGATCGCGCAGCAGATCCAGCACGCTTGACGTGTGGGGGCCTTGCTCGGTGCGCCAGCCTAGAGTTCCTTGGTTCTCGTTGTTGTCCCACGCGAGCACACCGCCGCCGCCGTAGCGGGCGAACACAGCCGCCAGGGCTGCAACGGTGGGGGTCTTGTTCGCGCCGCCCTTGCGGTTCACGACGGCGATAGTGCGCGGTCCCGGCCAGTGCTGGGAGACGGCGTGAATGTCGGCGCGTTCGGCCACTTCAGATTCAGAAGGGCTCATACGCAAACCCATCCGGCTCATAGCACCACGGAATCCCAGGGCGCTGGCTGAACCACGGGATCACAGACCAATCTAAAGCCGGGCCTAGGGGCGACGTGTCGCGTGGTACTTCCCGGCGCAGTTGGTAGGGCTGCATCTGTCTCCTTATCGAGTGAAGGACTGTACCAATATGGCACAGTCCTTCGATTCACAGCAATTAGTTCGACACTAGCTCTTCCATGCCCATTGAATCAGCTTCTCCTTAGCATCCTCTGCTGGGACGTCGATCGACCTTGAGTGGAATGCCTCTCTAAAGAGGGTTCTGACCGACTTAGCGGTACGGAAATACTGGCCATGTCTGTCGATTCGACGGGCAGAGACGCCGAGGTACCGGGCGGTCTCCTTGCGGTTCATGCCGGCCTCGATGCAGATTCTAACGGCACGGAAGATGACGGCGTAGGAGGCCTCGTTCTCGGAATTGGCCTTGGTCAAGATGCGCTCTACAGCGATCTTGGCCTCTGGTGGTGTCTGACTCATGTTCTACTCCTCACTTGATCGACAGGCCGGTGTCGAATGTCTTGCGTGCCAGCTGGCGTGACCTGGCGAAGGCGAAAGCCCACAGTCCGAGGACGACGCAGGCTGTCGATACGTGCGTGACCAGCTCGAAAATGTAGAACGCTTCGGCCCCTGCTCGTAGTTCCAGCGGGTAGCCGATGACGCGTGCCATCGAGAGGACGAAGCCGACGAAGATCAGCCTCGAGGCCAGCCGGCCGAAGCGCAGCGGGTTCCTGCGGCTGTCCCGGAGGACCGGCAGCAGGAGGGGCCCGAGCACGTAGGCGGTGTAGGCGAGGACGATCCCCTCGTTCCATTCCACCGCGGGCTGCTCTTGGTATAGCTCCAAGCGGGGTGACGCCTCGGGAGTGTCCGCCATGAGGAGCGTGATGAGCACCCCGGAGGCCGCAATCACGCCCGCTAGGGCGCCGCGCTTTCCAATGATCCAGCTGGTGGCCGTCTCTGAGCCGTAGGCGATAGCAAGGTGAAGGCCGAGGACCGCTACGGCTGTCATGGCACAGCATTTGGCGATGAGGTCGGTGCCGTTGGAAATGGGCACGAAGATTTCTAGGAACTGGTAGATGCCGGGCATGGAGAAGACGTAGGCCGCGGTTAGCAGGATTCCCATGAGGGCCAGCCGGCCGCTGGGTCGCAGCAGTGCCCGCGCCCCTTCTGGGGTCGTTTTAGACGTCAGTCGGTGGAATGTGAGGCCGCCGAGCAGGATCAGCATGAAGCTGACTGAGATGGCGTAGATGCTGTCGTTCATCCGATCAGATCCGTAAGTTTTTCCGCGTATTCGAAGGCTTCCTTGCGCTGCCGGAGGCGGCGCTGGAGGAGATTCAGCCGTTGCTGGATGAGTTCGACCAGGTCCTCGTTTTTCATCACCATCAGGGCCGTCTCCCGGACGTCCTCGGGCCAGTCGCCCTCTTTCATGGTGATGAGTCCGACGACGACAAGCCCCGCGACCATCGACGTCCCGCTGACCCGGGCAGCAGTAACCGCCTGGATGGGGGTGAGCTTGTTCTCCGAGATCTGGCTGAACAGGTAGGTGATCGCCGTTCCCGTCTTCTCGGTCACGTCGTGCCGGACGTCGCCGGTGTCGATGGCGTCGATCCACGCGCGATGGGAGCCGTCGTGGGGGAAATCGATCTTGACCTTGTCATTCCGTGGGAACAGGTCTTCGTGGAAGCGGTGCTGCAGCTCGACCATGAGGTCGGCGTGGTGGACCTGGCTCAGGACTTCCGCGGCCGTTGGTGTGCGGGGCCGACTGTCGAGGTCTTGGTACTCCTTGAAGTCTGCCAGTGCCGCGATGGGATCAATCCCGACGCTTCGGGCCACACCGACGACGGTCGATTCCGGGACGTTACCGCGCCGGATCTGGTTGCCCACCGTGACGCGATGCAGCCCGGTCAGGCGGCCCAGCTCGCTCGCTGATGTGGTGATACCGCGTCGTTCGAGCCATTGCTTGAAGTCAGAACCAGAAACAGCCACGGCACCTCCTTCAAGAGAGCACTAGATGGGCACGGCATACACGTATAGCCGTGATGTCAGAATCTAAGCTATTATAAGAACTAAGGAATTGGCATCAGCCTTCTTCCTCACCGTCTCAATTTTACCGGGCAAGTCCTAACCAGTCTGTGCCCGTCACACCCCGGGGAGGTAATCGTGGACGAAGACGAGAAGCGCGGAGCGTCACCGCTACTGGCCCTGGTGATCCTTGTACCTCTCCTGGCGGGACTGCCTGTCGTCGGCATCGCGGGAGCTGCGATACTCATGCAGACCGAGGAAATGCCTGCTGGGTGCGCCGTCTCCGCAGTAGGTGAGACCGCCGGGGGCATTACTTCGACACCGGCGATCCCGAACGGCTGGGGTGATCTGGTCGACGCCGCCGCGAAGACTGCCGGTCTGCCGGTGAGTGTGGTGGCGGCGCAGTTGAAGCAGGAATCAGGCTGGAACGAAGGTGCACGGAGCCCTGCAGGGGCTCAGGGCGTGGCTCAGTTCATGCCCGGCACCTGGGCCATGTACGGGGAGGGTGGGGACCCGTTCTCGGCCGAGGACGCCATCCCTGCCTACGGCCGCTATATGGCGGCCCTGAAAGAGCAGGTGCAACCGCTGGCAGGTGACGACGCCGACCTACTGGTGCGCCTAACCCTCGCCGCCTACAACGCCGGCTTCGGTGCTGTGCAGGCAGCCAAGGGCATTCCGGCGTTCACGGAGACCCAGCAGTACGTCGAGAAGATCCTTTCCTCCGGACAGAGCAAGTTTTCTGCCGACTGCACGGCGCCTGCGGGCACTATCGCCTGGGACGGCGACCTCGGCGATGGCGAGTGGACCAACCCACTACCGGGTGGTGTTTTCACCTCCGGATACGGACACCGAAATATCCCGGGCCTGCCCGCGTGGGCGCAGGACCACGTCGGGGTAGACCTCGCGACCCCGGGCGCCGGAACCGGCACTGGCGGCCCGGTGATCGCACTGACTGACCTGCGGATCACGGGTTTCAACGACAAGGACGGGTGTGTGATCGCCAAGGAGGACGGCGACGATCCCGATTTCGGGTTCGCGTTCTGCCACCTCAACGCCTACAGCGTGGCTGTGGGGGACAGATTGAAGCGCGGCGACGTCGTCGGCACCGAAGGCAACAAGGCCGGTCTCGGGCTGGTCGCCACGCACCTACACTTCGAGATTTACAAGCCGGAAGCACCGGAGGTCGTCTACCCGTACCAAGGCTGGAACCTCGACCCAGAGCCGATTCTGAAAGAGAAAGGAGCGTGGGTACGATGACCCGTCGCTCACACACCTACCCGTACCGGGCCACCGCTCTCGCGGTCTCGATGATCGCCCTGACCAGCTGCGCTGCTGACGCACCCGCATCGGAAGATGCAACCCCAAGTTCCGCGCCGACCACCGTCTATGGGGGCTCCTACATTTCGCTCCCTGCCGATGAGGTTCTGGGCGGGAACACGTTCGCCTCCCCGGAGGACGCCGACCGTTCCGACGTCGACTCGACCGCCCGCGTGGCGGCGCTGATGCTGCACTCGTGGGATACGACGGTGGATCGCACGGAGACGGCGGCCGCGGTGCGCGCCATACCCCTGATGAGTGCGGAGTGGGCGGCGAACCAGGTGGAGCCTGAGCGCAACGCGAGCAACGGCGAATGGCTGGAACCAGCCGAACACGGTGCTTACAGCGTTCCCCGGGCAGTTCCCGCGATCGGTGACGCTGCGCAGGACGTCGCCCCGGACAAGGCCATTCGGGTCCTCGACGTGACGTGGCGCTGGGTCGCCCACGACGAGACGCTACTAACGAGCGGCGGTCACCGGCAGGTAACCATCTACCTCGAGAAGACAGAGGACCAATGGGACGTCGTCGGACACCAGACCCGTGACATGACCGCCTCAATCACCGGGGAGGGCAAGTGACTCCTGCAGTACATTCCTGGCCCGTCATCCGCCTCATGATCGGCGAGGGCCAAATCGTCGCGGACGCGAACGGCGACGTCTTGACCTACCCGGTGCTCGACGAGGCGTCCGTAGCCGACGTCGCAGCCGACGCGGCAGCGGAAGCGTGCCGCCGTCTGGGCCTAGCCGCCTGCCGGGTGCAGGGCCACACCGACGACGGCGAGGTCTACGAAATGATCGTCGACGCCGAACTGGGCACCCTCGAGGAACGCGAAAACAGCACCCCCGCCGCCGGCACGGGCACTGCACGTACCGAGTCGAAGGCTGCACGCCCCCGCACTTCTGCACGCCGGAAGGCTGTGTTGTGGGGGAGCGCAGGCGTCCTGGCGGTCACAGTCGGGTTCAGCGCCTTCTACACACTGCAGGACAACACGGCCGAGCCTGTGGCGACCGTCTACACGCCGCCTCCCGCGCAGCTGCCGGTTCCGGCTCCTGCCGGGTGGGACACCTACGGTGACTGGACGACGTCGATGACCGGCTCGACCGTTCGGGCGATCCTGGATTCCTCCGGCCAGCCCGTGAGCGTGGACGGCTCGAAGCTAATCGGCCATGACCCTCGGACGGGCGTAGAGCGATGGACGCGCACCGCACCGTTCACGGTCGAGCAGCTCGCCCTGTTCACCCTCGACGGACAATTTAGGGTCGCAGCCGCAGCCGCCCGCGAGCTGGTCCTGTTCGGCGACGGAGCAGACCCGATCCGCGTCGACGTTCCAAAAGACGGAACGATCGTCTTAGACGGCGGTACAGCTCCTCGCGTGGACCTGCCGAACAAGCGGACCCTAATCGTCGCAGCCGACGGCAGTACGGCGGCGCGGGTGGTCCCGGCGTCCGCGGAACCCATAGAAGCCCTCGGCGACGACCTGGTGGCGGCCGACTCACGCTCCGGACGGATTTGGCGTGTCACGCAGGACTCGGCAGCCCTCCCAGCCCCGGCGAAACTGCCTGCACCGTCAGCCGGAGCGGAACTGGTCACGGTCCTCGGATCCGTGAACGGGACGGTCGTCGCGGCATGGAAGACCGACGACACCACCACCATCGGCTTCTATGCCCTCGGGGACACCACCGACGCGACAAAAGCGACGCAGGTGGGCACCGTCGACGTCGAAGGAACCGACGTCGCCACCTCCGGTATCCAGGTGGACCGGGAGAACGGCCTGCTAATGGCCGGCACCATCCTGGTCGACGTCGACGCGAAGCAGGCCCACCGCCTGCCCGGAGCCGGGAAGCTCGCCGCCGGCTACGCCTGGGTGACCACCAACACCGAGCAGCTGCGCATCAACGCGCAGGGCGTCACCGAGACCACAACCGATGCGGCCCGTGCGGCGATCCCCGACGTCATCACCGACAACGGCAAGGCAATCACCCGGGCCGAAGGATCCTCCACCGGCCTGCTGTACGCGCTGACACAGGTCGCACCCCGACCCACCGCAACACCGAGCCAATCCCCTAACCCGTCTTCTACTGCGACTTCTACTCCGAGCCCCACCTCAACCGTTTCCCCGAAGGAGAACCCCTGATGAGAATGACCGCTGTCATCGACCCGGCCGGCACCCTCGAGCTTGACCTGGGAGGCGAGAAAACCACCTCCCCATACCCCTCGGTCATGGACGCCCGCCGCTCCGTCATGAGCACCGCAACCGACCTCGCGGCCGAGACGAGCACCGCAACCGAACTGCACATCGAGGACCCGTCCGGCTCCCGCACGATCCTCGTCCAGACCGACGGCGTCATTGTCGAGCAGGCCGCTGATAGTGAACCGACGGAAAGCGGCCCAGTACAACCCGCCGAAGCAGTCGAGCCTGCGGCGTCCCCGATCACGCCAGAAGTGCCGACCGTGCCGGAGGCCGCGGTGGAAGCAGCAGCACCCGTCGCCACTCCTGTTCCTGTCCCTTTTCCCTCTCCCGTTGAGGTTGAGGCTCCGGTAGTTCCTAAGACCACCGCACCGGAAACGGTCGCTTCATCAGCCGTCGTACCGGTAGAGACGGTGGATCCGCTGCCGACCCGCAGGACGGCGATGCCCTCATTCGTCGACCGGCCGGACGCCGATTCACCGGCACAGGTCGGGGTACGTGGTCTGCTGAATCAGTTCGGGTTGAAGCTCGCACCGTCTCCAGTGGAGTTGGAGCAGCGCCGGGACGAGAAGACTGTCTCTCAGCACTGGGCCGGTCCCCGCACGATCACGGTTCTGAACCCCAAGGGCGGGGCGGGCAAGACGCCGACGGTGATCTGCCTGTCCGCTGTGTTCGCCCGCCTCGGCGGTTCCGGTGTCCTTGCGTGGGACAACAACAACTCGCTTGGCTCCCTAGGTTGGCGGACTTTCGATGCCGGCCACGAGGCGACGGTGGTCGACCTCCTCGAGCAGACGGACTACTTCATGACCGCCGGCGCACGGGCCGGGGATTTGGCGTCCTACGTCCACCACCAGCCCTCGGACCAGTACGACGTGCTGAGAAGCGATGACCGGTCGGCTGCGAAGAAGCGGCACGAGGTCACCGGCGACGAGGTCCACCGCCTCTACTCGGTGGCCGCGAAGTATTACCGGCTGATCCTCATGGATTCGGGCAACACCGAACGCGGGGACAACTGGGAGGCCATGATTGGGCACTCCGACCAGGTCGTCATCCCGGTCAAGTCCGTCGATGACGCCGCCGAAGGCGCGTCCCGGGTGTTGAGCGCCCTGCGGGCGGGCAACGAGCACGCGCAGTCGCTGGCGGACCACGCCGTGGTGATCGTCCTGGGCTGCACCCCGTCTCACGGTCCGGCGAAGCTGAATGAGCTGGCGGAGTCATTCCGCCCGTTCGTGAAGTCGGTCGTCACGGTGCCCTATGATCCGTCGCTGATCGAGGGCCGGATCCGGTTCTCCTCGATGCTCCCGCAGACCCGCCGCGCATGGCTCCGGGCCGCCGCGCAGATCGCGGAGGGACTGTGACCGTGACCCCGCAGCGCAATCCGTTCGTCCACGAGCCGGGGGTCGAGCCGCAGGAAGACCCGATCGACGATGACCCGATCCTCGGGCAACGCGAGTCACTCAGGGGCCCGAAGAACATTCAGCAGACCCTCGCCGCAGAGCCTGTCGAGGAAGAGGAACCAGCGGCCCCTGTCGCGGTGACCAACGCGACACTGTGGCTGGTCGGTGCGTCCGGTGGTGTCGGCACCAGCACCCTCGCGGGTCTGTGCTCCGAGAACGTCGTCGATGAATCCGAGCGGAAGCCGACCTGGGCAGGCCGGGCCCTGTTGGTCTGCTCCACCAGTGCATCCTCCCTCGAGGCCGCGCAGCAGCTGGCGCGTAAGTCCGCTTCGGGGCAGCTGCCCTATGAACTGGTCGGCCTGGTGATCGTCCACGACCGACCCAAGAACCGGCTGACGAAGCCGACCCTGGACTTCGCGCGCGGGGTCGCGCGGATGTTCCCGGTTGCCATGACGGCACCGTATGAACCCTCGTGGCGCGAGGTTGGCGTCACCCCACAAGCTTCCGGGACACGGGTGAAAAGCGTGCTCCGGAAAATCGAAAAGATCGCCCGCTCCGGGCACTGAGAAAGGGAACTCCCATGTTCGGAAACACTCTGGCAGCACACACCCTGACCACCATCAACGCGCTCACTCCGGTTCGTGAAGGATCGCTCTCGGCTCAGACCTTCACCCCGACGCAGCCTCCCGGCACCGAGGGCCTGACGCAGGTTATCGGATGGGTCTTGTGGGGCGCGGGCCTGGTCCTGTTCGTGTTCTTCATATTCGGTCTCGTCTCCGCCGGTAGGAACCGCCGGCAGGGCAACGAGATCGAGGCACCGATCTGGCCTATGGTCGCTGCCTGCCTGCTGGGCGCTTCGGGTGCAGTGTGGACTGCAATCACCTGAGCGAGAACGCCCACCCATTTGATCGAGAGAAGGACACACGATGAGCACACAGGACACCACACAGGGACCGAAGGCCCGCCCGAAGTGGTTTGGCGCCGCCGTGATGCTGCTGGCCCTGGTGCTGGTCGGCCTCCTCGCGTGGGGTTTGCGGGTATTCCTCTTCCCCAACAATGACGAACCGGCAGCAGAGCCCACTGCCTCTGCTTCGCAGACAGCGCCATCGTCTGCCTCGGCGTCCGCGACGGCAGGACCTGTCGTGGACGCGGACGCCGCGTGGGACTGCCAGTCGGACCTCAACAACGACGACGTATCTGTGGCTGACACTGCTCCGGCGGTCGAGGAGTGGGTAGTCGGGGGTTACAACGTGATCCCGTTCTCGGAGTTCGGCGGGTGCGAGAAATTGCCCTCTACCTTGCGTGTTGGTTACGCACCGACTGAAGCAGGGTCACTGGTGGCAGCGGCCACGTATGCGGTCGCTCTGGACCCCTCGGTCAGCGAGGAAGCGGCGTCTGACCTTGAAGTGGCGGTAGCGGAAGGACCCAACCGTGTGCTGTTGGGAGAGCGAGCACAGCGCATTCGGGACGGCCTTGAGCAAAGCGAAGACACCTCCGTCATCGCTCGATTGACCCTGCTGGGATACATCCAGAACAGCTACACCGAGGACGCAGCGTCCTACCGGCTGATCTATTCAGCACCTGATGCGTCGGGTCTGGAACAGACACTCGTTGCTCAGGTCGATCTGGTGTGGGAGGACGGCGATTGGAAGCTTGACCCGGCGTCGGGGAACGACTTCAACACATGGGCCCGCTACCAGGGACAGCAATACGTCCAGTGGGGACCTAAGTCGTGATTGGGGATTTGGCAGGAAACTTCCTAGAAGGCGTTGCAGGCAGTGCGATTCAGAAGCTGATCCAGTTCCTTGCGAGCTGGCTGGTGCAGGTCCTGACGGAGATGATCAACTTCGTCGGTACGTGGTGGTTGAAGATCGGTGCACCGGATATGAGTGCAGGGTCCGCGACCGACCGCATCCAGCAGTCGACGTTGGTCTTCGTCGGCATGGCCGGTGTCATCGGGACAGCGTTCGCGCTCATCAAGCTTGCCCGGGACCAGGACCGTGCCTCGACCGAGAATCTGATCATGGGCATGGTGCGGACCGTCCTGACTACCGCCCTGGCCGTTCCGATGGTGGGCCTGCTGTTCGGCGTGACCGACGTCCTCGCACCGTGGCTGGTAACCACGATTTCGGGCTCCGCGCAGGAGGACGGGCTCGGGTCCGCGATGGGCCTGGATGCTATCGCGGGAACCACGATGACCATGCAGCTCGCCGGCATCGTCCTGTTCGTCGTGCCGCTGGCCCTGCTCGGGGCGATCATCAATGCGGTCATCGTCATCTTCTCTTACGGTGCGGCGATCGCCCTGTGCGGGATCCTGCCGATCTTCGCAGCCGCATCGCAGACCGAGCGCGGCCGGAAGTCCTTCGACAAGGCTGTGGGTTGGTTAGCGGCCGTCGTCCTCTTCAAGCCTGCCGCAGCGATCCTGTACGGGGCGGGACTCGCGCTCCTGAAAGGCATCAACGGCAGCGCGGACAACGAGCTCGGGAACACCGCGATCGGCCTGATCACCGGCCTCGTCATCATCAGCAGCGCCTGCATCGCGATGCCGGCCCTGGCGAAGGTTCTCGTCCCTGCCGTCAGCGCAGGACCGCAGGGCATGGGAGCCTCCGGCCTGGCCATGGTCGGCGGCGCCGTCGCCCTCGGAGCAATCACCGGAGGCGTGGGTGCGGCCGCTGGTGCAGCGGCCGCAGGTGGCGGTGGAAGCGCCGCAGCAATCACCGGTGGAGGGGCCGCAGCGACGGCCGGGGAAGCGGCCGCAACGGGTGGAGGGGCCGCAGCAACTGGCGCAGCCTCAGCGGCGGAAGCTTCTGGCACCGCCGGTACAGGGGCAGCAGGGGCAGCAGGAGGATCCAGCAGCAGTGCGGTCCCAGCAAGTGGAGGTGGAAGCGGCGCAACGGGCGCCGCGACGCCTGGTGGTTCAGGTAGCACCGGCGGCGGGGCTGGTGGCACCGGCCCGTCCGGGGCAGAGCAGGGGCCGGAGCAGCCCACCGCGCCGGCATCGGACTCAGGTGGAGGGGCATCTGGAGGAAGTGATGGAAGCCCCGGTGGAGGTTCTGGTGGTCCTTCAGGCGCAGCGCAGCGGCTGGAACGATCCGGGGCAGAGACGTCTCCGGACGGCGATGCAGGCAGTGCCGGCAGCGGTGCCGGTGGTGCTGGCGGAAACAGCGGGCCCGGTTCGAACGGACCAACGGGTGCACAACCTCAGGCGGAACGGACCGGCGCACCTTCGGAAGCACCATCCGGTGCAGGCGATGGCAGCTCGTCAGCTGGAGGACCAAGCGGGGCAGAGCCCGCAACATCAGGTGACAAGGCTCCGACGGAAGCACCTGGGGCCGCACCCGCGACCTCGCCGACGGCTGAGGGCTTCCGGGCCGGTGCGCTCTCCGGGGCGGATAAGTCCCCCCAAAGCCAGCAACGCCTCGAGTACGCACTACGGGAAACAGCAAGAGACATGGAACGCGCAGTGGAAAGTGGGGATGACCAGTGAGTACCGAACAGACAATCGTCCGGCAGTACGGCAACATCGCAGAAGACCGGACGGCAGGTCTGATGGGGTTCTCGATGGCCTCGACCGTCGTCCTGGGCACGGGAGCGGTCGGGGTGTTCATCGCCATCATGGCCTCGCAAATTTGGGTGGCCGTCGGCATCGCCCTGGCCGCGTTCATCGCAGCCACCATCCTTGGCTCCAAGGACCGTCACGGCCGGTCGAAGCCTGAGCGCTGGCTTGCGCGCAGCATGCACTCCAAGGCCAAGAAGGCGGGGAAGACGGTCTACAAGTCCGGGCCCGTTTCGCAGATCCCGGACGGTTCATTCCGCGCTCCGGGCCTGCTGGCCGCAACGGAGCTGATCGACTTCCTGGACCTTTTCGGCAACGAGGGTGTCATGCTGTGGCACCCGAAACTGAAGACCGGCACCGTATTCTTCTCCACCAACTCCTCCGGGCTGGGCCTGCTGGATCAGGACCGCGTGAACCGGCTCGTCGGCTCGTGGGCCGCGTTCCAGCGCGACGCTGGCTCCAACGCCCGGGTCGAGCAGATTTCCGTGACGACGCAGTCGACCACCGATCCGGGCGAACGCCTGCCTGACGCTATCGCGGTGGCCCGGCAACAGGCCGGATCCCGCGAAGTCCCCGATTTCGCCCGCATGGTCATGGACGACGTCGTGAACAACCTCAACCACAACGTGCCCAAACTCGAGCAGTGGGTGGCCCTGACATTCAGCGGCAAAGCCCACGACAGCGACCGTGTACCGGAACGCTCGGCCGAGGAACTGGTGGCCGATGTGAAGTCCCTCCTGCAGGGGTTCAAGGAAGAACTCGAGGACGTCGGCGCGGGCAGCGTGTCCCTGATGCGGGCCGCTGACCTCACCGACCAGACCTACGTCGCTTTCAACCCACGCGCCGCAGCCGCCGTCGAACGCGCCCGTCTTTCCGGTGACGGGACCGGCCTGGGCTGGAACGAGGTCGGCCCCTCAGCCGCCCGGACCATCGGATACCCCGGCAGGTATGACCACGCCGGGGTGACGAGCAAGTCATGGCAGATGTTCCGGCCGCCGGCCGGGACATTCCGCGAGAACGCACTGGTGGCCCTGCTGGGTCCCGACGCAAGCATGCTCCAGAAGCGCGTGACAGTGTTCTACCGCCCACAGCCGCCGGAGAAGTCCGCGCAGCAGGTCGCGCAGGCACTCACCAATGCGCAGTTCGCCACGAACCAGAAGGGCCGACGCCCCACCAGCTCGCAGATCATCGCCCTCGAAAAGGCACGCAAGGCAGAGCGGGAGCAGGCCGAGGGCGCTGCACTGGTGCGCTTCGCCATCGGAGTCACCGCGACGGTCGAAAGCCCGGAACAGTTGCCGCAGGTCGAGGCGATGATCATGCGTAACGCGGCGACCGGCATCCAGATCCGCATGCGGTCCTGTGACTACAACGACGACGCCGCGTTCTCCTTCAACCTTGGCCTGGGGCTCGTCCCCGAGCACCTGGCCACCATCTCCTCCGACATCAGGAAGGCCCTCTAATGTCCGCGTTTGATCAGCTCGTCGATAAGGTCATGGACCGATTCCTGGGACGGTCCGAGGCCGCGGCCACCGTTACAGCCTCGGCGTTCCCGCAGCTCACGGAGAAGGGCATGCGGGTCCGCGATGGCGGGATGGTGACGTGGGTAGAACCTCCGCCGGAGTTCACGGCCACCTCGAACCAGACCGCGGGCCTGTGGCCGTTCTGCGTCGGTACATCCTCGCCACTGGTTGGCGCGGTTCTGGGTCGGAACCTCCTCAACGGCTCCGTGGTGTGCGGGGATCCGATCAGCTTGTTCCTGCACGGCATCATCTCCTCCCCGTCCGGGTTCATCCTCGGCCTGAACGGGCGCGGGAAATCTTCGGTCGCCGTCCGCATGGCGTTGGCGCTGATCGACCAGGGGTTCCTGATCCTGGTGGCAGGGGACCTCAAGCCCGACTTCGCCGGCGTCGTCCTGGAAACCAACGGGCAGGTCGTGCAGGTCGCCCCCGGTGTCGGAGCTATCAACCCGCTCGACGCCGGTCCGCTCTGGCGGGAACTTGAACGCCTGCCCGCCCCGATGCAGCGGCAGATGCGCGCCGAGATCCACGCCCGACGCCTGATGACCCTCACCGGGCTCATCGAACTGGTGTTCAAGGAACCGTTGGATGCGAAGAAGCAGGAACAGACGGTGCTGTCCATGGCGATCGCCATGGCCGCGGAGAAAGCGGAAGCTGAGGACCGGCAGCCGCTGGTCGGCGACGTCGTCGCCGCCATCAAGTCCGCGCCGCAGCAGATCCAGTCGGCGTTGCTCATCGAGGAGTCCACGGAGTACCTGCCGCAGGTCAAGAATCTCCTGGCGGGACTGAACGCCCTCGGCGAGCACGGACCGTTCGGGGACGTGTTCTGCCAGCAGACCACGAAGGAAATGAAGATCGACACCTCCGTGGACTTCGATATTTCCCTCATCGACGAGTCCCAGCTGACGCTCCGCGCCGCGGTGCAGACGGTGTGCTGGTCCCACGGGCAGGCCGGCATCTCGGCCGCGAAGACCCTCGCCGATGCCGGTCTCATGGAGGAACGCCATCACCTGATGATCATGGACGAGCTGTGGCAGTCCCTGCGCGCCAGTGAGCTGCTGGTCCACCAGATCGACTCGATCACGCGCCTGAACCGGACCAAGGGCTTGGGTCAGCTGATGATCACGCACTCCATGAAGGACCTACAGCTGTCCACCGACGAGTTGACGAAGATCGCCACCGGCTTCGTGGAACGCTCCAGCGTAAAGATCCTCGGCGGACTCGCGCAGAACGAGATGGACCTGCTGGAAACCGTGTTCCCCGTCTCCGAGCGGGAGAAAGCGATGCTGGTCGGCTGGTCGGCCGAAGGGTCGATGAACCCCAACACCAATCAGGTTTCACCTCCTCCCGGACGTGGCCGGTTCATGCTGAAAACTGGGTCCGAACCCGGTGTGCCGTTCCGGGTGAACCTCACCGCCGGCGAACTCAGAGCCCACAACACGAACCAGGCGTGGGCTGCTGCGCAGGCGAAGGTGAACCGATGAAGAACGAGGAGAACGGCCCAGTCATCGCGTTCTCGAGCGTCGTCCTGGCCGCGTTCGTCGCCGTCGCCCTGATTCACCTCGGGGAAGCCTTCACACCGGTTCCCACCGACCTGTCATGGAACCCGATCACATTGGGGATTGGTCTTGCCACGGGGGATCCCTGGCCGGTGGCCGCGAGCTGGTTGCTCGGCGTGGAAGCGGTCGTGGTCATCGCTGCCTTTGCGTGGTGGAGCACCCGCCCGGTGTCGAGGACCGCGGAGGCGTCGCGGCGCATGAGTCCTGGCGGGAAGATGCGTCCGGCGATGCTCGATGCCCGCCTCACTGAAGCGGCCCGCCTACACCCTGAGGCGAAGGGCATCGGCCCGGGCCTGACGATCGGGTACGCAGGGGAGACCGGCACCAAGGCAGTTATCCAGGGCTGGCGTGAGTGCTCGACCCATGTCTGGGGTACAGGGAGGGGCAAGACGACGACACAGGTCGTCCGTCACGCCACCGAAGCCCCCGGCCCGTACATGATGACCAGCAACAAGGTCGACGGTGTGGCTGAGGTCCTGGCCGCCCGCTCCGATACCGGAACAGTGTGGCTGTTCGATCCGCAGCGGATTTGGCGCGACAGCCACCGGCCCGCGATGATCTTCAACCCGCTCACCGCCGTCACCGATACCGTGAGCGCAGGCGAGGTCGCATCGATCTTCGAAACCTCGTCCGCGCCGAACGCCGGTCAGGGCAAGGGAGATGCCCAGTTCGACTCGCAAGGGCGTGACTTCCTGTCCTGGTGCCTGCTTGCGGCCGCGAAGAACGGCCAGACGATGAAGGATGTCCTGCGATGGGCAGCCTCAGCGGACTTCATGGAACCAGCCGAACTCCTGGAACGCGCCGGCCACGCAGGCCCTGCGTCGGCGTTGAAGGGCATGAGCGCCCAGCCGGAGGATACCCGCGGGTCCGTGGCAGCCAGCGCGCAGCGCATGGCTTCCGCCCTCGTGCACGACGAGCTGGTCGCGTGGTCGACGCCGACCCCCGGCGTTCCGGTATTCGATCCGGTCAGCTTCGTCACCAGCAAAGACACCTTGATCCTGCTCTCACAGGACGCCGCCGGCTCCGGTGCCGCGTTCGTCTCCACCCTTGTCTACGCCGTGTTCACCGTAGCCCAGCACACAGCCCGGCGGGCGGGTGGCCGCCTGGAGGTACCCCTTGTCGCTGATCTGGACGAGGTCGGGAACGTCGTCAAGCTCAAGCAGCTGCCTGAGTGGTATTCGTTCTTCGGGTCCATGGGAATCGTCGTCAGCGCGTACTTTCAGACCCGCGGGCAGGGCGTGGCCATGCTTGAACGCACCGGCTGGGACACCCTGTGGTCCGCAGCCGCGATCAAGATCTACGGTGGAGGGTCCGACGACACACAGTTCCTCGAATCCTTGTCCAAGACCATCGGCCAGTACGACGCGAAAGTCCGCAGCTCCTCCACCTCGAGGAACGGGTCATCCCGTTCGGTGCAGACTCAGCGGCGCGACATCATGTCCGTCTCCCAGCTCTCCGAGCTTCCGGCTAACCGCGCGTGGGTGAAGACCTCCAACGGGGGAGGGACGATCGTGCGTACCGTGCCCTGGTTCCGGGACAAGACCATCAGCGCGCGTATCGGCTCCACGGTCGAACGTATCAAGACAGGCACAAGAGGACACCTCTCATGACCGCACCCCATGACGATGATGTAGCCGATGCTGCCGCCGGTATCGACCCTAACGGTCAGGGCGGGGGAGAGGACTTCGCGTTCACTCCGGAAGAGTTGGTGGATTGGGTAGAGGGCCTTGCAGCGATGCTGGAGTCAGTGGACCGATCGCAGAACCAGCACTGGTGTTCCCTGTGGTGGAATCACCCCGAGGCCGTCGACAGGTTCCGAGCCCTCTATGAACAATGGCTTGAAGCCCAGGCCAGCGGTGGGATGTCCTCGTGGTGGATTGATCACTTCGACCGCCACGCTACTGTTCTTTTCACCAAGCGAGGCCCATTCGGTGAGTGCGGGACTACGCACGCGGAGAAGACGGCTCGTCGCATCCTTGCTACAGAGCAGCCACCGCCCGACTGGGCGTGGTGACCTTCGGCTGGGATGCTGTGCGGGTAGCTCGTAGGCCGGTGAATCGTATTCGAGTCCGTAGGTGGACGGGTGGTCTGGCATTTCGGGTCCTAGATGGAACGTGGAGATCCCGGACCCGACGAACAGCGAGATGATGGCGCTGAGAAACAGCACATAGAAGATGCGAACCAGGATGTTATTCATGCCCGCAACCATGCGTAGACGGGGGTCGGTGTGGGGGACCGGTGTGTCCGCACATGGGAGATGACACGCCCCGATGCGCATCCAGGCTAGTCGGGTGGCTCGCCCTACAGGCACAAAACAGGCATAGTGTAGGCACACCTCTGGCATCGAGCGGGCAGCGCTGGTAATGTGGGGGCCTAGGAAGGAGCGGTTATGTCACTCGCACCAGGCGGACCCCGCCACAGGACTGATTCAGTCATGATCGACACCGCGGACATCGTCCGTGAGCTCAACGATCTACTGACCCCGCGGATCGTCGCCGGAATGGCTGGCAAAAAGGATCCCGGGCAGGCTCGCAAGTGGGCCAACGGATCACTGGCTGTGCCACCGCCCGAGCAGGAACGCCTCCGGTTTGCCTATGACTTGTTGAAGCAGATCGAGTCGGCCCATCGGCGAAGCGTTGCCCAAGCGTGGGCGATCACCGTCAATCCGAGGCTGGGCTACACCACGCCCGTCAAGGCCATCCGCGAGGAACGGTTCAATGAAGCCGCAGCAGCCATGCGAGCACTTCTTGAGGAAGCCTACGACGGTTGATCACGCGCACATGCGCAGTGACCGGGATGGCCTTGCTGGAGGGGCCGGTCAATATGTATCGGGTTTCACAGGCCAGGCTTGACCGCGGCCCCTTGAACCCGCGGCCGCGGCCGGACACACCAGCCATGTTCCGGACAGAATGGAACCGCTTCGACACCCCAGGGCTGACGATTTATGGTGCCGAGAAGCGGGTCACTGCCTTCGTGGAGTCGCTGGCCTACAAGGCGCCGTCGGCCAATGATTTCGCTGGCCTGCATGAGGAGGCAAAGTTCCTGGGCGTGGAGTTGCACGTCCTGCTTCAGGAACTGCGCGACGCCGGCGTGCCCGTGGAGGGTGTCGATGCGGACTGGCGGTCCGAGCGCGCCATGTACGAATTACAGTACGGGACAGCGACCTGGGTGGACCTGGCCAACATGGATACGCTCATGGCTATCCGGGCGTCCGGCATCTCAGGTGCACCGAAAATGACCATCTCTGACCTCACCGGCGATGACCGGGAGGTGACCACGCGCATTGCCAGCTGGATCCGCGACCAGAAGCTCGACACCGGCGGGTCAACTCAGGGCTTGCGTTACCCGTCAAAGTTCGGCGTTTCCGAGGGCAATCACTGCTGGGCGGTGTTCATGGACAAGCCCAATACTGGCTGCAGTCCTATCAAGAAAAACTTCGCGGCTGACGACCCGGATCTGCTGCACGCCATCAGGATCACAGGCGTGTCAGTTCCCTGAAAAAAATCTTCTGACTAGGCGTTTCTTTTGAGCCGATAACCTAGATTATGTCAGGTAGTGGTTTCGGGAGGGGTGAGAACCCCTCCTATTCGGTGCTCTTCGCCCAACTTGATCGAACGCCGCCGTGGGTTCGTCGGCTATAGGCAGGGCGCGCTACTTCGCGTCTGGAAGCCCCTCCAACGCGTAAGCCAACACAAGTCGGGTAGTGGAACATCAGTCGGCGAGCAATTGACTGCGGTCGCGGAGAGCTTCGTTCATTGCGATGAAATCCGGGCGCGTATTGTTATCCAGCCAATCTGAGAGAAATGGAACCGCAACTCCGCGGAAGTACTCCGACTGAACCAGACGCGTGCCGCCATCGGCAATTGGTTCGAGCTCGAAGACGTGCTCGCCATCGAACAGGCCGGTGACCAGGAGGCTACCCTCCCATCGGAGATGCTCGTTCGGTCGCACCTCCCGCACTACTGGTTCAAAGGTCAGTGCATCCTCGGTTGCGTCAGTCGAAAACTTGAGGCTGCGGCCGGCCTCCAGCTCACCAGTCATACCCACCATCGAGGGGTTCCACTCCGGGTAGGCGCCGAAGTCGGTCAGCACACTCCACACCACCCGGGGCGATGCATCGATCTCAACGGAGGTCTCGATGACGAAAGGATTAGCACGCTGCCACAAAATGGCACCCAAAAGCACTACAAGCAGCACACCAAGTACCACGAATAGTCGTGTACGTCGTTGACCACGATCCGGAACTGCTGGGCTCCCTGATGTCGCTGCTGTCATGCCGAGAGGCTACAAGCCATATATGAACACGTCATGACTTAACCCCATACCGTTTCCGCGGAAGTCTCCTCATTGCCGTTCACAATGCTTACCGCCGGTAATCCACGTTATGTCAGGCAGCGGTTCGAAGAGAAGCGCAATCCCCTCCTACTCAGCGCTCTCCGATGCAATCTGGTCGAAGGCGGCGGTGAGTTCGTCGGCTGCCGGCAGAGCGCGTTGTTCCGCGGCTGGCAGGTTCTCGTACGTGTATGTGGACACGGCCATCGGTGACTCGGAGCGGCCGAGAGCGTAGCGGACGGTGTGGTCGTTCTTGCTGCTGCAGATCAGGATCCTGACGGTGTCGTTGTGGGTTGCGCGGCGGAGCTTGTCGTCGACCAGGGCGACGTAGAACTTCAGCTTCCCGGCGTATTCTGGCTGGAACTTCCCGGTCTTGAGTTCGATGACGACGTAGCGCAACTGCTCGACATGGAAGAACAGCAGGTCAATGTAGAAGTCGTCGCCCTCGACCTAGAGGTGTACCTGCCGGCCGACGAACGCGAACCCGGGACCCAGTTCCCGAAGGGTGTCGCAGATACGGTCCATGAGGGCTTGCTCCAGATTCCGCTCGGCCACCTCGCCGCAAAGCTCATGGAACTCGAAGGCATACGGATCCTTCGCTACCTGCTGGGCTGGCTCGGAATCAGCGGCTGCCAGCTGGCGGCTGAAGTTCGACGGCGCAGCCCCGGTGCGCTCCATCGACTTGTTCATGATCATGTTCATCAGTACGTTCCTAGACCACCCGTATTCCACTGCCGCCGCGGCATACCAGTTGCGGGCGTCAGAGCCGAGGTTCTTGTCAAGGATCGCGCGGATGTGGCCCCATGGCAATCGCGCCACAGGTTGTGGCGCAATTGACTCCCCCGGCGACTGCCTGGCGAAGGTCGTCATGTACTGCAGGTTCCGTGGCGAAAGACCGGTCATGTCCGGGAACTCACCTCGAAGGTCGGATGCCAGGCGCGCGATGACCTTACTCCCCCATCCGTCCTGCTCCTGGCGCGCGAGGACGTCTCGACCGATGCCCCAGTACAGCTCGATCAGCTGCGTATTGACGGTCCGCTGGGCGGTGTGGCGGGCACTACGTACTCGATCTTTTAGCGCCTGCAGCGCCGAGCCGTATTCATCAGGCAGTGCGACGTCGGAGGCTGGGCTATCTGGCTGTCATCCTGGTCGCCCTTGGTGTCGGGCTCCTCATAAAGGAACAGCCTCCCCTATCCATCCTTGGTACCCCGCAACTACTTAGTAGCAGGACCGATAGTTGATCCTCTGCCGACTTAAGTTGACCAAGAGTAAACCCAAACGGTATGCCAATTCAAGGGTTTGAAAGGGCCTAAGTGGCCTCCTACATTGCATCTCCTACGGAGATTTGGTCGAACACTGCAGTGAGTCCAACAAGGGTAGGCCGAGCGCGCTGTTCCGCGGCGGTCATCGTGCCGAATAACAGGGACGCCGACGTCGCGCAGCGTTCCTAGCCCCTAGACCGTTCGACTTCATGTCGACGGCTTTGCCTCGAATGCCTTCGTAAACTTGTGGTGCAGCGAAACGAGTGATTGCTTTCCCCTGGCGGTGAGGCGTAACGAGTCGTGCCGCAGCAGTGCGTAAGCGACTTCCACCTTGCTGGGCGTCCGAACTCGGTTCTTCTTCGCCCAATCTTGGAACGTCTTAGCGATCGGCTCACCCTGTACGAGGTCGTCGACGCCGAATCTCAGCTTCTGACCCATGATGTCTAGGAATCCGTTGACGACCTTGAGATAGGCGGTGGGCTCGATGAGGTCTTCCACAGCGTGGCCTTCAGGAAGCGAGCAGGTTCGCTTCCGGTCGACACCGGCAGCCACGAGTAGATCTACATGGTCCGCTCCGCCTTGGTCTCCGTCGACGAGGTAGACAACCTTAGCTGCGACTTCTTCAACTCTGATGCCGGATCCATGCGCGTTGGCCAACCCCTGGGCTATCTGATAGTCGAGGTCGGAGAGGCCGGTCGCCTTACGAATGAGGGTGGGAAGGAGCACCATGTCCGATGCTCCCTCGGCCAGAACCGCCTGGCGGCACATTGAGAATGCAGCGGCGCTTGCGCCCATGGCGAAGAGGAGCGGAGAGAACCCTGGGCCCTCCCCCTCCCAAAAGTTGTTCCTGATGACGCTTGCGTTTGCGTGCTCCGGGTCGCGAACGACGACGCGGATGCCCGTTCCTAGATCGCTCGGGAGACAACCTGGCGAGTGCGTGGTGTAGAAGACCTGTGTGGCGTTGATGTTCTTCAGGAGCACTCCGACTAGGTCGGCTTGAGCGTCGTAGTGCAGGTGCGTCTCCGCCTCGTCGATGAGAAGGATGGGCGGTACCGAAAACTCACCGGCGGCCAAGAACGCGACAAGTGCAACGAAGGTTCGTAGCCCGTCGCTGCGTTCGCCGATGTTCGTTACGTCTCCGCCTTCGTAAAGTTCGCGGACCATAATCTCCAACAGTGTGCCGTCGACGTTGAGTCGGACAGTGATCCCCGACTGATTCCACGCCTGCGAAAACAGGTTCTGCAGTCGCTCGTTCCCACGCTCCAGGAGCGTCGCGCGGTTAGTGCTGTCACCGTTCTGTATGTGCGTCCACAGGACGTCGAGATCGACACCAGCGATGTGCAGCAATGAGTTGACCGCAGGCGGTATTGCTCGCTGCGGTGGGGTCAGTTCATAGGTCGACTCAATGGTTCGGTGCTCATCCTTGAAAAGAACGAACTGAGGCATCCGAAGACGCAGCACCTCCCAAATCTCGTCTGTCGGGTGGACGCGCCTCGCAAGGTTTCCGGCCGCCTCAAGCAACGCTACGAGTTTGGCGTCACGAGGCGTCTTGCGTCGGTCAGGGACAACAAGTAGCCAATCACGGAGCTCTGCCAGGGCCGTGAAGTCCGCACTGTCCCAACCACGATCGGGGTCTTTCAAAGCCGACGCAAGCGTGGATGCCCACTCAAAGGGGCCATCATCTTCTTCGTCATTCTTCAGTTCGAGGTCCGTGTCGGGTTTGATTGGCAGGGAAGCCATGGCCCTTTCCAGGCGAGCAAGCGCCAATGTAAACGGCATCCTAGGACGTTGCGGCCACGGCCTCAGCGTGTAAGAGCGCTCATCGTTGACTTTCCGAGCCAGAGAAATCGAAGTTGGCGGCGTCTCACATGGAATGTCAATAATCGCCTGCTTGTCCTCCTTACTCAGTTCAAAGAAGATACGCACAACTTCTGAGGTATCGCCCTGCGGTGGACGAGTTCGGTTCTTGTCCGTCACGCGTAAGGCACCGCCCGCGCTGAACCAGGCGAGTCCCGACAGGAGGGTGGTCTTGCCCGCCTCGTTGAAACCAACAAAGGCTGTGATGTCACCATCGATGTTCGTCGACGCGCTAGCCAGCCGCCGATACCCCTCAAATTCAATGCGCGAGCAGCGCATCAGTTGACCGCCGAAGAGAACGGGGGCTGGGAACTACCCTGAGGTAGACGTCGCTGGCTTGCTTGCGGATCAATCATGGTTCCGTCCTTTACTGGGCTTCCGATCATCCTGCCTTTGTTCAACAGCATCGCAGTGGATCCGACACGGTGTTAACATTTAGGCTACCGAGAGCAGCGTCGTCGTGCGCTCACTGCTCGTGGCGTGGTCGACGCCCGCCTCTGGCCTCCAGGTGGTCGAATTAGGAGTGCCAACGCAAAGCTAATCGAAGGCAAAAAAGTACTTTAGCGGCGCGCCGATCACCGAAAAGGCTCTGACTGGTCCTTCCAAAGCGCCGAGGTGGAGCTGCGGAAGCTACAGCGATCTACCTCTACTTCGATCTGCGGCTTCCGCGGCCTTACGGGCGGCGGATGCCGCTTCTTTTTGCGCAGACTTCGTTGTGGGCTTCTCAGAGGCGGCTTTTTTCCGCTGAACGGCTTCCTCGGCTTTCTTTCCCCACCCTGAGTTGCGGTTGGTGGAATGGGTGGCATCCTTGGTCTCATTCACGTGGGGCTGCTTCGTGTTCTGGTCCTGTGGGCCGCGGGCGGAATTACCGTCGATCTTGGGCGTCTGCGGCATTGCCGTATCTGCAGCAGCGGCCGCCGCCTGTGCGCGGTGCCTGGTGAGCACACGGGCGACCGCGGCCGACATATCGTCGCCCTGCTGCGGAGCTGATTCGGCCTGTAAGGCGTCCACGATGCGTGCCTCGCGCTGCTGCGGCGCCGGCAAGGTGTCGCTGGCTGCGGCGCGTTCTGCTCGCATCCGGTCGATGACGCGGCGGGCTGCTGCCTGCTCGGTCGTCATGCGGTCAGTAATCGCGGCCTCGTCCGTCCCCTGCTGGATCTGCGTGGCCGTCCGCGGTGCAACGGTAGTGAGCTCGCTGTGCTTGTGTAGGGCGGTGGCGCGTTCGATGAGGCGCTGCGCGGTCGGATCATCCCGGTACTGCTGGGGAATCAACGCAGTCTCATGGGTGCCGATGTTGTACCGGTTCCGGTATGCCTCGGTCTCGGCCGCGATGCGGTGCCACTCGGCTGCCTTCGCGTCCTTCCCGGGGACGGGCCCGAGCGCGTTCGTCCAGACTGGCTTCTCTTCCGCGAGCTGCGCGCCCCGGACCATGAGCCTCCGCCCGAGGTGCGCCCGCAGCCGGTCAAGCTCAGTCCGGTAGGAGACCGGCACCAACTCATTGCGCAAGAGCACAGACGGTGCGAGGTCATCGCTGACCGACGTGGCGGCCGCTGGCCGCATGCTCTCCGTGCTGGCCTGTGGCAGTGCGACGGAGCGGAGTTGCTGCTCGTTCCTGATGGCGTCGCCGATGGTGACCTGGTGTGCGGAGCGGGGATCCTCCCCGCGTGCGGTGCGCTCGATGGTGGCCTGCGTCGGGGAAAGATTTTGGCGGCGTTCCAGCTCGACGGTCATTGCCTGCACCGTCCACTGTGCCTTGTTTTGGGCATGACGGGTGGACGCGTCGACTGTCTGGGTCGGGTCGATGGCCTGCATCCGGGACAGGGCATCGGTGAGCTCGTCGGTGCGCATGAGTGCGAACGGGCGAGCCGCCCACTGCGTGTCCATCGGCCCTTCTCCGGGTGCCCGGCGCGGCAGCTCGGTTCCTGCTGCGTACTTCGTGGCTTGCTGTGCGAGGCGGGTCAGGTGCTCGTCAGGCACGGCGCCGAGGGGACGCTGGTCGGCGTTGGCGAGGAGGTTGTGGGCGGCGTCGATGCGCTGCTCGAGGCGGTAGGCGAGGACGGCTGCCGGGTCCTGTGCTCCGTCGAACCCGCGCAGGTGCCCGTCGTCGGCGTGCTGCCCGCGCCCGGTGCTGTCACGGGTGACGCCTTCGGCCTGGGCAAGCAGTGCTGCGGGGTCGAGTCCCTGTGCTTCTGCTGCGCGCAGGTGCCCGTCGTCGGCGTGCTGCCCGCGCCCGGTGCTGTCACGGGTGACGCCTTCGGCCTGGGCAAGCAGTGCTGCGGGGTCGAGTCCCTGTGCTTCTGCTGCGCGCAGGTGCGTTGCTACCGCTCCCCATGCTTCGTGCGAGGTGAACTGCGCGGCGGTCCGCGGCCCCAGAACTGAAGCGGCGATGGTCCTGGTCTTGGCTTCCCACGCGGCTTTCTCGACCTCGTTGTAGACGCCGGCGAGGGTCGCGACGTCGCCAGTACGGACGGCCTCGATCCGTACTGCTTCGTGCGCTGACAGTGTGCGGTCGTAGTTCGCGGTGATCATGGACAGGACGCTGTCGCGGGTCACGGCCTGGTCGTTGTCGTCGCCGAGTCCGACGTAGAGCCGGTTCGTCTCGCGTCCTCGGGTGGCGGCGACGTAGGCACCGGCGCGGTCGGTGGCCTCGTCGACGATGGCGTGCGCGGTGTCCACGGTCGCGCCCTGGGCGCGGTGCACGGTCGCGGCGTAGCCGAGCTGGCCGTGCTCGTGGAGGTAGTCGGCGTCGACGGTGATCCGTCCTCGGTGGCCTGCGTGCCTGAGGGTGATGCGCTGCCGTTCCTGTCCTGCAGCTACATCGGTAGTGGGGTCGGTGGAGACCTTTTCGATGGTCCAGACGTCGTTGTTCTTGACGAAGTCCTTGCCCTGGTTGACCTGCAGGGTGCGGTCGTTCTTGCGGGTGACGACGGTGTCGCCGGCATAGGCGCGCAATCCGTCGCGGAGCACGACGGACGGTGTTGTCTCGGTAATCGGGCCGATGCCGTCGGTGAGGTCGCCGGTGGCGATGCGGGCAGCCTGGGCGCGGGCGTTGAGGTCGGTGACGGTGGCGTTGTCGGTGGCGATCAGCAGCGAGGTCTTGCCGGCCTGGGTGTCGGCCATCCACGCGACGAGGGCGTCTTGGGTCATGGCTTCGGTGGTGCCGGCGGTGACACGCTTGTTCTCGAGGTACCAGTGGAACGGGGTGTCCGCACCGGTGGTGGGAGGTTCGCGCAGCGCCAGGGATGCCTCCGATTCGCCTTCCGTGCGGAAGCGGTGGACTTCCTCGAGGCGGACCGCTCCGACCTCGTTGTTAAGCAGGCGCAGCGCCCCGCCGGAGCCGATCGCACCGAGCTGCCGGTCATCTCCGATGGCCCGGACCACAGCACCATTGCGTGCGGCGACGGCGACGACGGCGGCGAGCTTCGGGGTGGTGACCATGCCGGCTTCATCGACGATGATCACATCCCCGGCCCCGAGCATGAAGGCGGGGTTCATGAAGCCCGAACGTGCGGCAGCGCCGTTGTCCTGCTGGTTCTGTTGTTGGTTGCGGTGGGTGGCCAGGAACGCGTCGATGGTCGTTGCTTCGGCTCCGAGGTCCCCCCTCATGACTGCCGCTGCGGCGGCGGTGGGGGCGAGTCCGATGACCCGTCTTCCGGTGTCGCGGACGGTGTCGGCGGCCAGGGACAGGCTCGTGGTCTTACCCGTTCCTGCCGGTCCGATGCCGAGGGTCAGCAGCTTCTCGTCGGTGGCGAACGCGCGCGCCAGGTCGATCTGTCCTATCGACAAGACCGGCCTCCCGCTCTTGGCCGCAGCTTCGGTGTGCTTCGCCAGGACTGCGTCGAAGCGTTCCATGGACACGGCCGGGATGACGGTTTTTTGTCCGGCCGCGAGGATCCTGTGCTCGGCGTTCAGAACTTCGTGGGAGGTGAACAGGGCGCTGTCTGCCTGTTGGAACTGGCTCGTTCCGTCGGCGCGATGGAACTCGCGCAGGCTTGGGGTGATGGCTTCCGGTGTGACCTGGAGGCTGTGTGTGCCGGTGACGGAGCGGGTGACCTTCTCCACGGTCTCGTCGGTGATGGTCTGCCCGGGGAAGGCTTCTTTGAGGTGTCGGCGGGTCTGGGCGATGACGTGGTTCCGGCCCCATGAAGCGCGCTTGGCGGACAGCTCGTGCACGATCTGACGGGCGTGCTCGTGCACGTTGAGCTCAGCAACACTCGGCCCAGCGGGCACGCCGGGGCCGGCACTGCGAACGTGCTCGAGGAGGGCCGGCCCGACCGGCATCCCCATCCCACCGTCGAGCCCGGTGCTGTAGTCGTGCTGCCATTCGTCGACCAGCTCGGAGAGGCGGCGGGCGCTCTTTTTCTCCGGTCGGGTCTCCAGCGTAGCTTGCTGCGCCAGGGCGATCTTTTGCTTATCGGACGGTGCGTAGCCGTGCCGTGAAGTGAACTCGGTTTCGAGCCGGTTGATCGCTCCGGCGATGTTTGTGCGCCTCGAGGAGGCTCGGTGGATGCTGTCGAGGTCGATGCCGGCGACCTCGTAAACGGGCTCTCCACTACCGGTGGATCGGGCGACGGTGCTGACGCCGAGGGATGCGCAGACCTTCTCGATGACCTTCGCGTTGTACGTCTCGGACGCGGCGACGCCCATCTTGTAGAGGGTGCGCCCATCAAGGGAGGACCACTTCCCGTCGACGCCCATGACTTTGTTCGCGATGACGACGTGGTCGTGCAGCTGCGGATCCCCGGCGCGGGAGTCGTAGTGCCGGAACTGGGTAGCGACCAGGCCGCCGTCGACGTCGATCTGGCGGACACCGTTCTTCCCGCGGCGCGTATAGGTGGCGTTGTTCTCGAGGAAGGTGATCGTCTCTTTGATTGCTTCATTGTGCGCAGCCTCGACTGCTTTGCGTGCTTCGTCGCCGCCGAGCGCCCATAGCAGGGACACCGATTTGGCGGGCGAGAACACCAGGTCATACCCTGCGACGGTCTGCTTCGACGGGGTGGTTTGCGCGGTCACGTACCGGGCCAGTTCTTCGTTGCTGCGGGCGTTCCGACCGTGGGAGTCACGGAACAACTCTCCACCGACACGGGAGCGGATCTCGTGCATGACCTCTGTCGGCAGCGCCTTGTCGGCGTTCTCCGGGCCGTTCCACGCGGGTCCGCTGGTGCGCCGGAAGCGGGCCACTTCCTCGTCGATCCGGCGCGTCATCGTCGTGTCCGCCGTCCCGTACTGGTGGTACTTTTGGCCCAGCTTTATATCGTTCGCGCTGCCGCCGGCGGCGGGGATACTCGCCGCCTCGGGGTGAAGGCCCTCGCCAAACAGGGCTTTCATCTGCGCTTCAGTAACCTCACCGGAGACCCCCAACAGTTGCTCGGAGTGTCCGACCCACTGGCCCGGAGGCATGCCCTCGACGGTGTAGTAGTCCCCCAGCTCGCGGCCCCCGGCTCGCAGCTCGTCGGCGCTGGCGACCTCGGAGGTGTAGTAGGCGTAGCCGTCCCCGGCACTGAGCTTATGGACGGTCATCACTCCACCATCCTCACCCACTCCCCCACCCCACTTGAGGCGGCACGCCGGGCAGGGTTGACCTCATTTATCGAGATGCAAGAGGTGTGACAGATTGTGCCTGTTGGAGGGTGCGAAATCGTATGGTGACGACGGAGGAGGAAACCCAGATGAGCGCCGTGGAAACAAGTACGATTGGTCCATCGAATCTCGATGCGGTTGTGCACATGAGAATGGGCGGTGGGTAACACGGTTTTTCGTTATCCACCGTGCGTTCGATTGTGTGGAACCGCAAACGGACGTTATCCACCGGGTGGGCAGCATAGAGACGTTGGGTTATCTCGGAGCTGTCCACGTGTGGTCAACGTCGGTTAGGTCCAGTCCGAGCGTCAGCGAGGTCCGCATGGGTATTCCATGGTGCCGGCGGTGACGTCGGGCATGGTTGGTGATCGGTCGGGATCGCTCCGTGGTGGGCGGTCGCTAACCGTTAGGCTTGGCAGGGAAAGTGCGTCGGATCGCAGGTCGTGGCCGCCGCAGTATCAGGTACAGGTCTTGAACGCAGGATGAGTTAAGGGGATGAGTCATCATGGCAGCACCGAGGAAGTCAGCGCAGCAGGTAGCGGCACGGGAAAAGGCGAGGGCGAAAGCTCAGGAATTGACCGAGCGGCACGAGCGGTTGATCGACCTAGCAGCGGAGTTCTTCGAGCAGGAGCAGCAGGCAGAGCAAATCCGCGCCGAGGCACGGGAGCGCGCTGACGCGATCCTGGCGAAGGCCGAGCGGGACGCGGAAGCGGCCGCGAAGGAAGCTGGCGCGAAGGTGCAGCAGATGCTCGACACCGGCGAGAGTCGCGCGGCGGTCGCCGCCCGGCTCGGGCTCAGTACCGCCAAGATGAAGCGGGCCCTGGACGGTGCCGGCACCAGCTCGTCGTCCGGAGAAGCGCGGACCGAGCCGACGCTGGCGGCAACAGCGGACGATGTCGCGGAGCAGGTTGCCGCCGAGACGAAGGCCGCCTAGCGGGTAACGCTCCAGCGGGCAGCACTGGTCGTGTCGGCGTGCAGCGCGGCCGGTGCGTGCGTACCTGGTGCGCGGCACCGGAGCCTCAGTGAGCCAGCGGAAACCAGCGCAGGTTGGGGTATCGAAGAGCAGCCCAACCGGATATCGTCCTCAGATGACGGAATTCGCTGCGCTACCACCAGAAACGAATGTCGGACCTGGTGGTGAGTTGCGCTTTGCCGTTGGCGATCCTGAGGGCCTCCGCTCCGCTAGCTGGAAGGTGCAGAGTTCGCGTCGCACACGGGACCTGTACATCGGAAGCCGTTCAGGGATGAATCAGATCAAGTTATCTCTGCATCAATCTGGTCATTGGAGGCTTGCCTACACGCGCGAGTGGTGGGAACAACAAGGGCACACTGGAAACCGTCTGCTGGCGCAGCTCTCTCCACCTGACTTCACCGGCGGAAACTGGCGGCGAGCAGTTTCTATCGTGGACCCGACGAGGAACCTACGCGCAGCGCAGGAGAGAGAACCGGAATCTTCGAGTGGAGCAATCTCCTGGTGGGCTCCAGCTCATGAAGGCTCGGCCCTCTAGTTCGAAGTCCTTATTTCAGATGGGCCGCCGGATGCAACCTTTTTTGATGGCGTAGGGATCGTCGGCAGAATCTCACTCGCCGACGGGTCAGGAGTCATGATGGTGGTCAACGAAGTTGACCCACAGAACCAGAAACGGTTTGAGGATGCGCTCGGGTATTTGGGTTGGACGTGGCACAGCTCCGATGAGGATAGGCGTTTCTTGATTCTTGATACAGGCTTTTCGACCTTGTCGCTGCGCGAAACCGAAAGATCCGAACAGCGTGGGAGCCGTGGGCTCGATGCCGGTGAGTAAGGGGCGGATGATCGGCTCGTTTCATCCGTGCTCGAGGAGGGCTGTGCGCAGCTCGACAGACTGCGCCTTGAACGTCGGCGCGGCTGAGGATTAGTGGAGCCAGTCCGGTCGGCCGGCGAGGCCGATCCGGTAGCGCGCTGCATCCACGGAGGGGCTATGCGGCCCGAGGGCCAGCTGAAAGGTCCGCAACTGCAAGCGGGTGCGCTGCAACCTGAGGCGATTTGCGAGCGATCGGTCGCCGCGGCCGGGCACCCCGGCAAGGGGAGCCACGGACGGGGAGATGACCAGCGCGCCGGCGCTTGCGATGCCGCGGTAGAAGATCCGTTCGGCTCGGTTCAGCCCGTCCGGTGCGGAGAGGAAGGTGAGGAGTTCGGCGGGGACGGGTTCGAGGTCGGGTTCCAGCGCGCGCAGGGCCTCGTCAAGTTCTCGGCGGTTGACCGGGAGATCGTTGGCTCCGAGGTTCCGCGCACTGCGGGACCAGTCGGCGACGTAGGTGTCGGCCCAGTTGCGGCCGAACCGCGGGGCAAGGTCATGGCCAACGGCCTCGTGGGCCCCGAGGAAGGCGTCGGTGAAGGCCAAGTGCACCCAGCGCAGTAGCGCGGGATCGGAGGCGGAGTAGGCGCGGCCGTCGTCGGTGGTGCCGCGGACCCGCCCGTGCATGCGGCGGACCCGTGCCGAGTCCCGCTCGGCGAGTTCCTCGGAGCCGAAGGTGGTGATGGTGAGCCAGCGCGCTGTCCCGGCGAGGCGTGCCCAGGGGTCACTGCGGTAGGAGGAGTGCCGTGCGACCCCGGCCATCGCCAGCGGGTGTGCGCCCTGTCCGAGGAGGGCCGCGACACCGCCGACCAATGTGGAAAGGCCACCGTGGACCTGCCAAACGACGCCGTCGGGTTCGAACAAGCCAGGTCCCTCTCCGACCAGGGCGATGTCGCGCACCCAGTCCGGCGCCCCGGTGGGGTCACCGGAGACCCGGGCACGAAACGCGCTGCGGACGCGGTGAGCCAACTCGGCGGGGCGCGGGATCGAGCTCACAGACATGATGCTCCAACGACGGTAGGTCGGGTACGACGGACACCCAGAATAGGACTCCACTACACAGCGTAGAACATGGCCCTGACACGCCGATGGCTGCGGTGCCCTCGCATTGTTAGAAGAGTGTTGGCGCTTCAGGGTCGAGGCCGGTGAGAAGGGGCCGGATGATCGGCTCGTTCCAGCCGTGCTCGAGGAGTGCTGTACGCAGCTCAACGGACTGCCCGTGGAACTCGGTGCGGCCGATGCCCCGCCACCGGAAAGAGGACGCGTTAGCGTGCCGTCCTTTCTGGGAGCGGTCGAGCATGTTCAGTGCCTGGGTGCCGGGCACCAGATGAGAGTCCCTGCCGGTCGTGACGTGGACGCACAGGGGTACGTCGCAGGCGTGCATGAGCACGATCCCGGAATGCAGTATTTCCCCGGTGAGATGTTCATAGGCGAAGCGTTGCGGCCGCAGGGCCCGCTGTCCGCCGTCGCGGGTAACCCAGAATCTCCCGTATCCGTCATCAGCCACGGCGCCGGTCCAGATCCAGCAGTCAGTCGGGCGCGGGCCCTTGATGACTTTCTCCCAGAACCGGTCAGCCTCTCCCCTGCGCTGCCTCATCGCCGGTTACCTTCGCCAAGTCGTCATCGGACCCGCGCCGGTCGGCGCACGATCAGCCGGCGACCTTCCATCCGCACCACGCCGACGATGACCAGTGCAGCTGCACCTATGACCAGCCACTCGGCCCACCAGGGGCTGTCGGAGACGGCAACTGGGACGAGCAGCAGGAAGAACCAGAGTGCGATCGCCAGAGCGCCGGCGACCTGGTTCCGCACCCGCGGTGGGATGGGTAACAGCAGCAAAGGCAACCGGAGGAAGGCTCGACCGAACAGGTAGCTGTATCGGATGCTCAAGGTGAGCAACCAGCGAATGAGTCGGACCACGACGACTCCTTCCGGTCCGCAAACTGGGTCTCAGAGGGAGATTCCTCAACTCACCTGAAGGACCCCCAACGGGGCTTTGCAGGGGCCCTCAGTACCTGCTGTTGTTAAAGCTTGTTTAGGCGGCGCAGAGCGAGTGATCGTGCCTCTGAGAATCCCAAGGAACGGTAGAGATGCGCAGCATCAGGTGTTGCGTGGAGATCCACGACCTCGGCATTCATCTCGTCCAGCCATGGCAATCCGGCCGCAACCACTGCACGGGCCAGTCCGCGTCCGCGCTGCTCTGGTGCCACGAAAACAGAGGACATCGACCCACTGGCGCCTCGTGGGAACCCCGGCCCGGGCAACCGATCTTCGAGCGTCACCACCGCACAGGCCGACAGTCGGTTGTTCCGGTCGTTGTCGTTGATTTCGGGCTTCTCATCGATGACGAAGGCGGCAAACGTGCCCTGGGCGATACGCGAAGCGATTGCCTCCTGCGCAGCTGGGTACCACGAGGTGTCATCGACGTCTTGTGCGCGGCCGGCGGCGCCAGCTTCTGCCATTGCACGGAACATCGCGTGCCGCAGTCTCACCAACTCGGGTGCGTCCGCTGGGAGCGCCTTCCTTACCGGTACGGAATTCGTCATGCAAGCCATTATGCAGGACCGCTCAGTTCGCCGAACACGCGTACTACGCGGTCGAGGATATTCGGAACGCATGGTTTGGGCGTCCGAAAAGGGATCCCCCACCGCGACAACGGAGCTTGCAACCCATGCGCGGCAATGAACGCTAGGTTGAGTCGTTCAGTGAGTTGAGGCTGACGCAGAAGCGTTCCGCTTCCGCATCACCGATGACTTGGCTGAGTGATTCGTGGAACCATTCCTGCCAGATTGCATCCATTTGGTTCCTGCTGACCGATCCGTTGTTGAGCAGCAAGCTGGCTATGGGGCTAGCCTCGGTTTCGTACTCGTCCTGCGGTGCGCCAGCTGCAGTGCCAGGCTCGAGGCCGTACGGATCCAAGTCGTTGATCAGCGAGATGACCTCCGCGAGTGTATTTCTCCACTTGTGCCGGTCCGGTTGCATCCCACCAGCATGCACTAAATCATTCCAAGTCAGGGATCCCTAACCGCAACACTGGGTTCTGCAACTCATACGGGGGTCTGCATAGGCGGGTGCGCTAACTAATCTTTGGTCGGACTTGCCCGGCAGTTCCACGCCTGCTCAATTCGTACAACACCTGGGTTCAGTCCGGACGTTCTCTGGCCGTTCTGTCCATAACTCATCTCAGGGCCGCTTCCGGTCTCCCCCATTGAATGCCTTCTCGGACTCGATGATCTCGTGCGCGTCCAAGATGCCGCGCTTGGAATGGGCGTCCCAGATCGAACTGCTGGCAGTCCCGCTATTGCACTCTCTTTCGTATCGAGGAACGGAGTTGTCTCTTAACCGGGGCGGATGGTGAAGAGTTGCGCAGGGGTGGTGTCCAGGACGTCGCAGATCGCGGTCAGTGTGGTGAAGCGAATGGCTTTGGCTTTGTTGGTTTTGAGGATCGACAGGTTCGCCATGGTGATACCGGTTTGGCGGGAAAGCTCCGTCAGCGTCATCCCACGCTGGGCCAGGACACAATCGAGGTGGCACTCGATGCGGTGCTTCGTCGGCTCCTCGCGCGTGCGTTCGCCTTCTGATGCTGTCAGCCCTGGTTGATCAGACAACGCCGTCTGCCTCTTCCTCGAGCCTGGCACCTGCTTTGAAAGCGGCGGAAAGGGCGAGGCTGACGACACCGGTGATGATCATAAAGAACGGCCAGCGAGGCAGGTCTACAGCGAGTCCAGCGTAGTCGGCTCCGAGCGGAAATTGGTCGCCTTGTCCGAAGATACTGGAGACCTCGAAAATGGTTCGGCCGGCAATAGTATCGAGAACACCGTAGAGGACGCCTCCGATGATGAAGACGAGGCTGAGAACTGTCAGGCTGCGTCGTACCTTACTTGAGAATGGCTGGCTGGCGGCGATTCCTCGGAGGACCCGAGTGATGAGGAGTGCCGCCACGAGGGCAATAAGAATGTAGAGCATTGCTGGTGTCGCGCCGAGGACCCGCAACCAGAAGGGGGCATCGACGAGGTACCCGGTCGTTCCTTCACGAAGCGTTGCTTCGACAATTTGGGGCATTGCGGTTAAGGGCAGCCGTGGCTCAGCTCCGCCGAAGGCAAGGAGCACGCGTCCGCCGATCACGCTGAACACTTCGAGCGCGCTACCGATCGCAGCGAGGATCGCGACAATCCAGACAATAACCACGGACAGTCTCGTCGTCCTTCGTCCTATTCGCGCTGGTGCTGTAGTAGAACTCATGGTCTCCCTCATATCGTTTTTCGATGTGTTATCGATAAACAATACGCTCCGGATCCACGTTCCCACAAGGCCGGACGCATCCGAACCGGGTTTTGAAGCCTCCTTAGGGTGACGAGACATGTCCGTAAGCCGGTCCCTCACCGCGACACTTTTTCGCCACTCCCCCGACGATAAATGTGGATCGCAGCGATAAGTGGCGTGGTTCTTGCAGCGTTCGGTGGCCCACCAGCGCCGGTGTGCCGCTCAGTTAGTCAGGGCAGGGATGATCGCGCCGGAGAACACCTG
>NZ_JBTNDD010000015.1:0-46016 GCF_054511195.1 Arthrobacter sp. Sr33
TTCCACCTATTTGCAAGAACGAGACTCAAGAAAAAAAAGACCCGTCCCGGGACCCCCTTTCTTTGGGGGGGGGGGCTGTTCCGGGAGGGGTTAGCCGCAGTACGCGCCCTCGGAGGCCGAGTGCACCAGCTTGGCGTACTTCGCGAGCACTCCCTTGGTGTAGATCGCCGGGAGCGGCTCCCAGCCGACCTTCCGGCTTTCGAGTTCGGCTTCGTCCACCAGCAGGTCAAAGCTCTTGTTGGGGATGTCGATACGGATCCGGTCGCCGTCCTTCACGAAGGCGATGGGTCCGCCGTCGACCGCTTCTGGTGCCACGTGCCCAATGCACAGACCCGTGGTGCCACCGGAGAACCGGCCGTCGGTCAGCAGCAGCACATCCTTGCCGAGGCCCGCGCCCTTGATCGCGCCGGTGATTGCGAGCATTTCGCGCATCCCCGGGCCACCCTTGGGTCCCTCGTAACGGATGACGACGACGTCGCCGGCCTTCACGACGCCGTCGGCGAGCGCCTTCAGCGCACCCTGTTCCCGCTCGAAGACGCGGGCAGTTCCTTCGAAGACCTCGGCGTCGAACCCTGCGGTCTTGACGACTGCACCTTCAGGAGCCAGCGAGCCCTTGACGATGGTGATGCCCCCGCTGGCGTGGATCGGGTTGTCCATGGCGCGAAGGATCTTGCCATCGAGGTCCGGCGGATTGATCGACGCGAGGTTCTCGGCCAGAGTCTTGCCGGTGACGGTCAGGACGTCCCCGTGCAGCAGCCCGGCGTCGAGCAGCGCCCGCATGATGACCGGCACGCCTCCCACCTTGTCGACGTCGGTCATCACGTAACGGCCGAACGGCTTCAGATCGCCCAGGTGCGGGATTGTGTCACCGATGCGGTTGAAGTCATCGAGCGTCAGCTCAACTTCGGCTTCACGCGCAATCGCCAGCAGGTGAAGCACGGCATTGGTGGACCCGCCGAAAGCCATGGTGACGGCAATAGCGTTCTCGAACGCCTTGCGGGTCATGATGTCCCGCGCGGTGATCCCGAGGCGCAGGAGGTTGACCACTGCTTCACCCGACTTGCGGGCAAAATCATCACGACGGCGATCGGCCGACGGCGGCGCGGCCGATCCTGGCAGCGACATGCCCAGGGCCTCGCCGATGCAGGCCATGGTGTTGGCCGTATACATGCCGCCGCAGGCGCCTTCGCCGGGGCAGACTGCCTTCTCGATGCGGGTCAGGTCTTCTTCGCTCATCTTGCCGGCGGCGCAGGCGCCCACCGCCTCGAAGGCGTCAATCAGTGTGACTTCCCGCTCGGTGCCGTCTTCCAGTTTCACCCAGCCCGGCATGATCGAACCGCCGTAGAGGAAGACGCTCGCGAGGTTCAAACGTGCTGCGGCCATCAGCATGCCAGGCAGCGACTTGTCGCAGCCAGCCAGCAGGACCGAACCGTCAATCCGCTCGGCCTCCATGACGGTCTCCACCGAATCGGCGATCACTTCACGCGAGACCAGCGAGAAGTGCATCCCGGAGTGGCCCATTGAAATGCCGTCGGACACGGAGATGGTGCCGAACTGCATCGGGAACCCGCCGCCTGCATGAACGCCTTCCTTGGCGCACTGGGCGAGCCGGTTCAGTGACAGGTTGCAGGGAGTAATCTCGTTCCACGAACTTGCGACGCCGATTTGCGGCTTCGCAAAGTCGTCGTCGCCCATGCCGACCGCACGGAGCATTCCGCGGGCTGGCGCCCGCTCAAATCCATCAGTGACGGCCCGGCTTCGCGGCTTAATATCAGGGGTATTTTCCAGGCTCATGGGTCAAAGTCTAGGCGTACCCGCATTCCCCGCAATGCCATATGACCACCCTGTTACGGGACGCGGGAGTCACGCGGACTCTCGTCATCGGAGCTATGGCACGTAAACTCGGTCCTATGTCGACGCCTCCATCGGACCCTGACCCGCCAGAAGTGACCGACAAAGCCCCTGATAGCGACCAACTCAAGGATGATCTGCGAAAAGTCTTCGACTCGCAGATCCCCAACTACGGCGATTACAACCTGGTCTTTGCTGCCAATGAGCGCTACAAACAACGGGAATCCGATGGCGCCCGTGTCACTATGCCGAAATATTACGTACTGGGCTACCGCTGGCAACCAACCGAAATCATGATCGCTCCTGTCGACTCGCATACTCTGGCGGGCACCGGCATCCCCGTGGAAATCAACATGACCAACCTCTCGCATGCCCACCGTCTGGCCAGCGGTAACTACGAAGTAGGCACCAGCACCGGAAAGACATTCCAGTTCGGAGTGCAACCGGAGGCGCGCTTCAGTTCAGGTCCGCACTCACAGCTGGTGATCGATCAACGCGACGATCATCAGGACTTCGACGCGTTTATGGCCGCCTTCATCGCGATGGCCTAGCACCCAAACTCCAGGGCACCCGCCGTCGGGAACCGTTAGCGGTAGAGGGATCCGCGCTGCACCAGGTTGGTTGGCTCCTCGCCGGCAGCAAAGCTGACCAGCTGGCGCCGCAATAACTTGATCATTCGCGGCCAGAATGCGCCGGTGTTGCCGCCGCTGTGGGGTGTGATCAGCGCCCCGGACGCCGACCACAGGGGGTGTCCCTCGGGGACGGGCTCCGGATCGAACACATCGAGAGCCGCCGACAGGCGACCGGCAATCACTTCCGCCGTCAGAGCCTCGCTATCCACCACCGCGCCGCGGGCCACGTTGACGACCAGTGCGCCATCGGGCATCGCTGCCAGCACTTCGGCGTTGATCAGCCCTCGGGTCGCATCGGTGAGTGGTGTGATGACGATCAGCACTTCGGCTTCCCCTGCAAGCGTCACCAACTCGTCGCTGCCGTGCACGTGCCCCCATTCGTCGTCGCGGGCTGAACTGCCGACCCGGGTCAGCTCCACCTCGAACGGCTCAAGACGCCGGGCAATCTCGACGCCGATTCCTCCGACGCCCACCAGCAGCACCTTGCGGTCGGCGAGGCCGAGATAGCGGCCGGGCCGCCACTGACCCAGAGTCTGGTTGCGGACGGCGTCGTCAATGCCTCGGAGCGAGGCGATTGTGAGGCCAACCGCGAGCTCAGCGGTCGCGGCGGCGTGGACGCCCGCGGCGCTGGTAACGGCGACGTCGTCGCCCACCAACTCGGGGATACCCTCATAGCCAGTGGATTGGGTGTGTACCAGCAGCAGGTTCGGCGCGCTCTTGACTGCAGCACCGAAAGTCTCGGGCGAGGACATGTAAGGCAATACGGCGGCGTCAATCTCCGCCAGATCTGCACCCACCGGATCCGCGTCGAAGTCCCACACCACCACCGAGATTCCATCCGGCGCTGGCTGCAGCGCATCGAGCATTTCAACACTGGGCACCGAAACTGTCTTGATCTTGTCCATCCCGAAAGCCTAACGTCCAGTTGCGGCCAGCGCCCTCCACGGCTGTGGACACTCGCGCGGGTTGGTCGTAACGTCGAAGGCGGTGGGTGTCCCACCAGGTGCGTAAGGATCGTGTCATGGACGTAGTTTTCTGGGTGCTGCTGATCGTCGTCATTGTTGGCGCTGTCTGGTGGTTCCGCTTCCGGAGCGCGCCCGACGACGTCGACACCCACCCGCGCACTGATCCGCCGGCCAGCCGGAAGGATTAGACCATTTTGGCGAGCACCCGGCGGCTACCGTCCGCTCTGGCAACCGCCGTCGTCGTGCTTCTGTCCCTTGCAGCGTGCACGGCTGGTGAGCCCAGTCCAATTGTCGGCGGCAGTCCGGCGCCAGCGCCAGCGACTGAACCGGAACCTATCCGGCTTCCCGACCTCTCCCCCGGCGACCTTCGCGCGGAAGGGCTTAACGTCCCGTGGGCGCTGGCCACGCTGCCCGACGGATCGCTGCTGGTCACCGAACGCGAGACCGGGGAGATCAAACGGGTGGCTGACGGCGAGACAACTACCGTCGGAGCCCTCGGCACCGAGGTTGCAGCCGCCGGTGAAGGCGGCTTGCTGGGGCTGGCCATCGGCCCAGACTTTGACACGGACCCCAGATTGTTCGTGTTCTACACCGGCCCGACCGACAACCGGATTTCCAGCCTCACCTACAGCGAGGAGGGCCTCGGCCAGCCCGAAGAGGTGCTGACCGGTCTGCCGAGGGCCCATATCCACAACGGCGGACGGATCAAATTCGGCCCGGACGGCTACCTGTATGTGGGCACCGGCGACGCCGCTCAGGCGGACGCCGCGCAGGACCCTGATAGCCTGGCCGGCAAGATCCTCCGAATCACCAGCGACGGCGAGCCGGCGCCTGGCAACCCCATTGACGGGTCGCCCGTCTACAGCCTCGGACACCGCAATGTGCAGGGCCTCGCCTGGGATTCAGCCGACCGGTTGTGGGCCAGCGAATTTGGTCCCGAGGTCGACGACGAGCTGAACCTCATCGAGCCCGGCGGGAACTACGGGTGGCCGTCAGTCACTGGCGCCCCCGGCGTAGCCGATTTCATCGACGCCCAGGTGGTGTGGCCCTCTACCGCCACCTCCTCCCCGAGTGGAATGGCAATCGTCGATGACATTGCCTATATCGGCGGACTACGCGGAGAGAGGCTGTGGCAGGTGCCACTGCTGGCGGGGGCCGCCAACGCACCGGTCAGCCACTTCGACGGCGAATACGGACGGCTACGCGATGTAATCCAGGGAACGGACGGAGAACTACTGATCGCCACCAACGAGGGCACCGAATCGCGGGTGATCACCGTCGACGCCTCGTAGCCGCCCAGCAAAGAACCAATTTCAGGTTTCAGCAGAAGTGCTGGTAGAGTTTCATGCTGTTGCGGTTGGCCCGATGGGCCCAGTCAACATGCACCTCTAGCTCAATTGGCAGAGCATCTGACTCTTAATCAGAGGGTTTCGGGTTCAAGTCCCGAGGGGTGCACCTAGTAGATGACCGTCTGACTAGGCATTATGCCCGGTCAGACGGTTTTTTAGTACCCCATGAAAACGCGAAAAGTGTCACTTTGCGGGTTACTTTGATTGGAAGTCGGCCCGCGGTCCCTTGCTGCTATCGCATGCAACACAACGAATCCGTAACGCGGACCCTGCGAGATTCACCAGGTTCACAAGGGTTCACAAGGGTTCACACCGAAGCACGGCTGGGTTAGTCCGCATGTCAAACAGGTGCGGTCCATCACGCCCTCGGACGTCACCGCCTGCCGACACCGGGCCACCGCCGCGTGACCAAGAACCTGCGGTAGTGCTGCAGAGATCATTGCCCGGTTCAAGTTCTGCTCGACCGAGGTGGAGGCGGTGATGGAGTTGCGCCGGACGGCGGCCCTGATCGCCAAGACCCACCACCGTTTCACCGGCGGTCAGGTGCTCCTTCCGCAAGCAGAGTGATGGACCTTATCCTTGGCTATGGCCGTCCCCGCTGGCATTGAGGCTGAGGGTCCCGAGGACTGGGGTCCGTGCATTTCTGCGGCCGAGTGGCGGCTCATGTACCTGCGCGGAATGAGCAGCGAGCAGATTGCCCACCACTGCCGGGTTCCCCTCAAGCGGGTCCGCCGGGTGATCCTCACTTTCCAGAGGACCCGCCCGGAGCTGGCAGGCAAACGCCTGATGCTCCACGACCAACCTTCGCTGCCGTCGGCCGCTGACCGGGCGCGCAAGCCGCCGCGGCCATCCTGGGAGAAGCGTCTCCAGGAGGTGCGGACGTTCTACCGGCGGCGTCGGCGGATGCCTCGGGCACTCTCCAAAGACCCTGCTGAGAAACGCATGGCCGAATGGGTTGCCGGCCAGCGCAGGCAGATCCGCCGCGGAACCATGGCAGAGGAACGCCGGGCTGCCCTACAGGATGCCTTCGGAGACTGGGTGGGCCCACCGCGGGCGGAAGCCCACGTGCAGCTGTGGGCGCAGCGCCTGGATGAGGTCGCAGCGTTCCAGGCAGCAGAAGGGCATCTCCCCCGGTTCCGCAGGGGCGAGGACCGGCACGAGAACATCCTCTCGACCTGGGTGACGACGCAACCCGGCCTGCACCGGGACGGCACCCTGGACCCGGACCGCCACCGGCGGTTGGACGAACGGATCCCCAGATGGGAAACCTGGCGGCGGTGAGCCTAGTCCTCTGATTATCCCGGCTGAGGCCTTCTCAGCTGGCTCTGGCCCATATACTGCTTGCGGCCTCGAGTAGGCGTCCATCTAGCGCTGATTTGCTACATCCGTGCGCCGGTTCTTGTCGCGGACCATTACCGCAAGATCGGCGGGGGCAACGGTGAGGACCACTTTAGGCACAGAGGGATGCCAAGACTGACAGCCGTTCTGCTCTTTGCCTATCAATCCAAGATCCCTCGTGATTTGCTGACCACGTGGTTCTGCACGTCGATGTCGCCGACGGAACGAATTCGTCCTGGCGTAGCTACGGCGCGCCGAAACCCGTTGCGTAACAGGCACACCTATTGTCAAGGCCGCGCCGAAGAACTCCGTTCTTTCTCTGATCTTGTCGGCTGCCTCGGGAATCTCCCGGCCGGGGAATCGAGTATCGACCGAGTTCGCTCGCTCGTCAAGACGCGATTTATAAGAGGACGGCACCTATCCCGACCGCCAGAAGACGTTCCGGAGCTACCACATGCGAGCTGGCATGCCTATCGCTTTCATCGCGAAGAAGCCCCGAAGTTTTCGCTCCTTCGGGGCTTCAATATGGGCAACTCACCCTGCGAATACGGGTTAAGCGTGCTGATTCGTCAGTATGGCTTACCGGCTACCATGGTCACCGGAACGCTACAGAACGAACATTAGCAGGCCCTGAATGTAGCGGGAACGGGAGTATGGAGCGGGTACTCATTCTCGCCGCTCGCCTTCGCATCACGACTGATTCCAAGCTCGGAAAGCCGACACCCAACTGGGTCTTTGAACTCGCGAACCGGCCAATTGCTGGTAGCTACCGGCCGAACCAACGGTGAACCAGGAGCAGTCGATGAGCATGCTCGACGCGCAAGCAGCAGAAGTAGGAATCCGGGAGCTCGTGCGCCGTCTAAACGCGGGGCTCGGAGTAACGCTGGTCGGTGGGCTGACCGGGAGCCCTGTTCGTGGCATCAGTAGCGATTGGCAGAAGGTCAACGGCCCGGAACCCAGTCCGGAAGCTCAGCAGCGTCTCCGGTTGGCTCACCGGGTGTGGCGGATAATCTCCGACGCCGAAGGAGAGCATGTAGCCCGGCTATGGTTCATCGGATCCAACCCTTGGCTCAACGACGACTCCCCCGTCGACGCAACACGAGAAGACCGTGCCGAGGACCTAATCCACGCGCAGGATAAATCGCAGGCAAACTCCCACGTCCGGGCCACGCTCGAGATCTAGTACCAAGCATGCGGATTGGGTATGGAATCCGCGGGCAATTACCGACATACTCGTCGGATACTGACCTTGTGGAACATGCAGACGCCATCGTAATGGGCGACGTCCTGTCCGAAAAACCGAGCACGGCAGTGGCACGCTGCCGCAGGGTGCTCCGAGCATTCGTCGCACAGTCGCGACAGCAATGGACCTATCTACGATACTACGAGCGATCTTTAATTCTTCTCACCTGAGACGTCCTGAAGATTTTTACCAGCGCCTTCCAGTTTAATTTCTATATTCTCTAGGCGCATTATTGCGGGGCACATACCCGGCGTCAGCCGTTGCCGTAATAACGTGGCAGTTGAGTCTTATGGGTCTCCGAAAAGCGCTTTAGGGCTAGCGATGTTCCTAGTCCAAGCGGTCGCTCGTCAGCCCACTGATGATTCCACCTGCCGTTAAATCCCTCCTGGCGCGTTGCCTGAGCTTCTCGCCCGAATCCACCGGTACCCAGACGCCACGACCCGAAGTTGTTCGCCCCCCATGTGTTGCGCCCCCAGGAATCGACATTAGCATCTAAGAATGTATAGCTCCTGCCTTCTTCTTCGAAGTAAAAATGACCAAAGAACTCAGTCTTCGCGACGGAACCATTCGTGAATAGAACTAAGGCAGTGCCGGAGCACAACCCTTCCCTCATGTAGCCCTGTCTGAGAGTCCATTTATTCTTCACCGGGACGTGCCACGTTGCCTCCAACACATCAGCGGAAATCACCCAGTAACCCTCATCCAGCCACGTTGGTACTTGTTCCTGCTGCAAGCCGTGGCTAACCTTCCGGGCATAGCGAACGATGTTCTGTGCCCATGGAGTCGTTGCCACGACAACCTCAGGCGGGAGTAGCGTGTTCTTGGCGGCTTCCACTTTCGGTGGCTCTGTGGCGGCTTCCACTTTCGGTGGCTCTGTGGCGGCTTCCACTTTCGATGGCTCTGTCGTTGTGCTTGAGCTACCCTGCTTCCGAGCTTCGCCTTTGAACCAGTCGAGCAATCCCATCAGAATCCTCTCAGCTAACGTTGCTGCACTCCGCCGGAACATGAGTGTTTAGAGCCTTGTGAACGGCTTCACCATCCGCTGCGGAAATTTGCTGGTCAATGTCCCCGGTGTTGTCGACGTCGATCCCGTAGCGCTGCCGTACCTGGTCCTTGATCCGTTCTGCGTACTCCGCGGCGATTGGGTCATTCACGACAATTGTGTAGCAGCAAGAACAGTGCGGTTCTCAGGATGAAATTGACGCCTGTCAAACTAGCTACCACTTAATACCGCACACTGGGCATTTGCGGTATTTATCCGGATAAGCCACTTCCGCCCCACACGACCGGCAGATGTACATCGACATTCGTATTGCCCGTTGCATAGTAACCTCCAACGACCATTGAGTTTTTCCTAGTCTAGGAGTGAGGAGACTTGCGGGCAATAGCTTGCCCGAAAAGTGTCGTTTATACAAAGCTTGTTCAACGCCGCCTCGCAACAAGCGCCTTGAAAGCGGCCGGCGCAAATCACCCGCCGGTAAATCCCCTTCGCGGCAGGTGAAGCTTAATCGTCGTAGAACATTAGGAAATTGCGAGGCCATCTAACCGTTCCGTTGGATTCGACGTAAGCCTTGAGTGCCATGCTGGTTCCTCTACCATCAGTGTGGCTGTCGGAACCAGGCTTGTATCTGTACTCGAAACGCATCGATTCAACGGTGAGTTGGAGACCGTAGAGCTCCATGTCGTCCTGCGGATGTAACCGCCAGCGCCCCGCATTTCCCCAACCCCAGTCGTATGACTGCAATTGCACGGAGTTGGCCCCGAGACCTGTGAACACGATGTCCATAGTTCGGCTGTCGACCACACCTTCGCTGCCTGCAATAGATCCCCACGCATCGGCTGTGCACAAAACCCCGGATGGCGTCAGGAGCAACGCAGGGCCCCGGAACTGTCCATCAAACTCATTTTTGCTCGGCAGCGGAGGGCAACCTAGGTCAGCCTTCGAGCCGTTGTGGACAACCTCTTTGTTCCAACTTCGGTTCGCTCGGCGGACATCGACCGCCAGAAGCCAAAAAGCGTTAGTGTACGTGCCGGTCCCGTTCCTAGGCCACTTACTTCGAAAGAGTGGGACGCCGGCGCTAGCAAGCTGCCCTGCACACTTCCGAGCGTACGCATACAATCGCTTTTCCCAGTCGGATGAGGGCGGACGAACAATCGGGTCACTCCAGATGCCGAAAGCTACCGGCCTCGCAGACATACCGTCCAGTTCTGCCACCGGCTGGACTATGTGCACGCGATCCAAGATGCCTGCCGATGCTGGGTCCGAGGGGGGCGGCTGGCCGCCAAAAAGCCTACTGAACCAGCTCACCCTACCGTGCGCCTATACATTTCAGCCTCGGATCACAAAATTTCGATGTCACCGGATTCACCATCGACATGAGTTAACTTTCGTCCCCACAGCCAAGGCAAGGTTTGCCTGGAACCTTAGGTGATCCGCACTTTGCGCATTTAGTTGACTCAGCCACAGGGACCCCTCGGTCGACCGGAAAGCACCCCTCCTAGGCTGCTTTGGAGTGACCATACCGGAATGATCACGAGATGGAAAGGGATCTTAGCTCTGTTCCCGCTACGTTCTCCAGCCTTGGAGAGGCTCTCCGGGCAGCCACCCATGAGATTGTCGGTGACGGTCGAAAATTGAGCCGTTCTGACGGCTTGGTGTCTAGTGGTCGTTGCAACACCTGCCTACAAGGAGTTGCAATTATGGCCGTGATGAAACGAGCTGGAAGGGTTCGGGGAGCGCCTCCGAAGAACGCCGCGCGCGTTCATTATGATCAGCTGATGAAACAGGGAATGGGCAATCCTGAAGCCTGTCGGGTCGTCGGGATCAGCCGGAGTTCGGGAACGCGGTGGCGGCACGGGCACACCGCCACCTCGAAGACGGGGGTGGTCACAAAGTACCCGCCGATCTCACGGCGAAAACCATCGGTCATCTCCGTCCGTTTCCTCTCGGAAACAGAACGAATCATCATCGCGGACCTGCTCCACTCCCGGCGCAGTGTTCGAGCCATTGCTATGGAGCTCGGGCGTAGTCCGTCGACCGTGAGCTGAGAGATCCGACGGAACACCCACCATCCCTCCGGCAACTACCGACCCGCGGACAGCCCAGCGCAGCGCCGAACGCAGGCGGAGCCGTCCCCGGGTCGGGAAGATCGCCGCCAGCGCAGAGCTGACAGAGTTCGTGAGGACCCACCTCCTCGAACGCTGGAGTCCACGCCAGATCAGCAACCGGCTCCAGTCTGAGTTCCCCGGCCGCACCGAGATGCAGGTCGTCCCCGAAACCGTCTACCAGGCGTTGTATGGGCGCGGAAGCCTCGATCTTGCGGTCAACCCTGCCCTGACTCTGCGCACCGGACGAACCGGACGCCGGCCCCGCAGGAGGAAAGAACACCGCACCAAACGCTTCCCCGACATGGTGATGATCCGCGACCGGTCAGCCGAGGCCACGAACCGGCTAGTGCCAGGGCATTGGGAATCTCAATGCGTTAGTCAAGCAGCATGAGCGGTGAGGTGCGGGGCTGGTTCTTGGTAGGGGGTGTGGTCGCGGAGCATGGCCCAGATGACGTTGATGCGGCGCCGTGCGAGGGCAATGAGTGCTTGTTTGGGTGATTTTCCTTCACCGCGTTTCCGGTCGTAGTAGATGCGCGAGGCTGGGCTGTTCTTCAGGCTGGAGAGTGCAGCGAGGTAGCAGGTTCGGAGGAGTCTGCGGTTGAAGCGGCGGGGCCGATGGAGATTTCTGCTGATTCGTCCGGAATCACGTGGGACCGGAGCCAGCCCGGCGACGCTCGCCAGCCGGTCAACTGAGTCGAAAGCGTCCAGGCTACCGCCGATGTTCGCGAGGAACGTTGCTGCCAGAATGGGACCGAAGCCTGGCATGCTCAGCAGAACATCTGCGCTGGGGTGCTGCCCGAAGAGCTCGGTAATTTCGGCGTCAACGTCGGCGATCTCCGTGTCGATAGCGCTGATCTGTTCGGCCAGCCGGTTGACGAGGGCAGAGCCGGTGCGTTGGGTTGGAAGGACTGTGTGCTGGGAGTTCGCGGCGATGAGTGCTTTCTGCGCCATCTTGGCGCTGTTCCGGCAGCCGCGTTTCCGTAGCCAAGCAGCGGGCCGGGTCAGACCGATCCGGCGGATACCCTCCGGAGTCTGATAGCCGCCCAGGAGGATCAAGGGGGCCTTTTTGGAGTAGTCGAATGCCCGCTCTAACGCTGGGAAGTATTCGAGCATAGTGGCGCGCAGCCGGTTGATCGCCCGGACACGGTCACAGATCAGGTCGGTGCGGCGGGCGGTCAGAAGCCTCAGATCCACGCTGATCTGGTCGGCGCCGCGGAGGGGTTGGAGGTCCGTGCGCATGCGGGCCTGGTCGGCGATGATCCGGGCGTCTTTCGCGTCAGTCTTACCGTCGCCTCGATATGTTGCAGCGGCGTGATGGACGATTCGCCCAGGAATATAGAGCAGATGCTGCGCGTGCGTAGTTAGAAGCTCGATTAACAGTGCTGCGCCGCCGGAGTTCAGATCAGTGGCCCAACACGCCTCGGCACCCGCCGTAATTTCCGCGATCGAGGCTATTAAGTCGAGCAACACTGTTTCGTCGTTCTCGACCCGTCTCGAGAGCAGCACCGCGCCCGTCTGATCGATTAGAACGCAATGATGGGCGCTTTTGCCCGAGTCGATTCCCACCCAAAATGTTGGCATATTCTTCGGTCCCTTCGATCAGCTCCACTGCTAATTGGCCCTATCGATAACCACGCCGGCACGTCCTTACCCAACGATCAATGTCGCAAGTCTCAATCAGCGGTCGAGTTATCGGCCGGGCAGCGGGCGGCCATTCCCAGTGAGCCGTCCACGCGGCAAGGAGATCTGCGCCATACCCGCCACCCGAGGGTGATCGAAACACTACGACAGCCCCGAAATCACCCACAACAAAACCGTAAGGAAGGGGACCTCAACATTGGGAAGGGCAGCCGATCGGCGATCGGCACCCTCGTGGAACGCACCACACGATTCACGATCCTCGTGCATTTAGCCGGCAACAGAGGAGCAGAGAACCTCCGTGACCGCCTGGCCGGGTCGATGACCGTGGTCCCGGAGCATCTACGTAAATCGCTGACCTGGGATCAAGGGACCGCGAACTCTCAAGATCGACTCCGGATCGCCCACCGCGTGTGGCAGACAGTCGCCTCCGCGGAAGGAGGGGATGTTGCACGGCTATGGTTTCATCGGTTCCAACCCTTGGCTCAGTGAAGACTCCCCCATCGATGCCATCTCGGAAGGCCGCTCCGAGGAAGTTTTGGCTGCCGCATGTGCAATGGTCGAAGGTAGGTTCACCGGATGACTGGGCTGGGACTCTTGGAGGATCACTAAACTACCGTCTCTCACCTCGGTCCGGGCGTCTTAAACGTATGCCCCATCCACGAAGGCTCTGGCTGCGCCTAAGGTCCCTTTTTTGTGCCCGTCACGCAGGGCATCCAGGGGGCGTTGTCCGTCCAAGATCCGGTTCCGGGCGTAGAGCCACTGTCCTACTCCGCGTGGGCTTAGCGAGTCGGAGAGTAGAAGAATGATCTCCCGCAGGTCCTCGAGTTTGGCATGGGTGCTGGCTTGAGGCTTGGCACCCCTTACCTTCCAAGCAGCCATTGTTTCCACATCTACATTCACTACCCGGGCTATGTCAATCGGGTGAAGTCCATAGATTCTCAGCGCAGCCACAAGATCGGGCGCCTCTACTGCCCGACCTAGTCGTTTAGTAGCCATCACGTTTCCTCCCGCTACGCTTTCCGCCGGTGAATGCAGCGATCGCGGCGTCCTGGATCTGGGCAAGCCTGCCAATCGGAAGGTGCCGCTTACTGCTCGAGCGGCTGCTTGGCAGCTAAATCCTTTACCCATCCGGGGGTCTCTTCCCCGAGGTTCTTGTCGACGGTGACGCGCAGCTGTGCGGCGGCCACCTGAACTTTTTCCTTTTCAGAGAGCCTGCTGTAGCCAAGCGTGGCCTTCACTGGACGAATAATGGTGATGCCTTCGGGCAACTTCTTGACGGAAGTGCCGGGCTTTTCGGACTTCCGTTTCTTCAACTTAAATACTGGCATCCGGACCTCGCTTCCCTAATCGGATGCATCCATTATCGCTGACCCATCTCTGTGAGTCTATGGCCTGCGTCTCCGGCCAATACGTCGCCGAGTCTTCGGGGGCGGCCCAGCCAAGACTATGTCGGTCACGATAAGAAGTATTCTCTGCTCAGCGGTTCCCACGTCAAGCTCCATAGCCGCATCGTTTAGCATTCCAAGACCGATACGCTGGCGTTTTGGATCCTGCTCGGCCAGCGCAGCGTCAATGGCCCACTGAACCCGTCGCCACCATTCTGCCTCGGAGTCAGACTTAGTTTTCTGTTCGAGTGCGTCCCTTTGGTGCTTTAGCGACTGCCTCTGGACGAAGAAGGTAATCAGAGCAGCCAGCACGATGGCCGTTGGGCCGAATGCGGCAAGGATTTCCCACACCTCAGCACCGCCATCAACCATCTCTATCCGGATCGGTTCGTTGGTAGCCTCAGGGGCCCAGTAGGCCGCAGGAAGAATCATTCACTCACCCTAGCGGTACTGGACCCCGAGACTAACTAACTGGACTGACGAGCGGCGTATCCAGCTTGGCGTGGACTAACCGACACGAGGACCCAATGTATTGGCATTTGTACCGCTATTGACCTTCTAAATCAGGCCCTTTGACGGTAGAATCGAGAGTAGTAACACCGCTCTCGTGAAAGGCCCGGTCCTCGCCGTGGTTAACGAAATCCCATACGCCAACGTTCTGCAGCTCAAGCGTGAGAAATGCACCTGCGACCGTCAAAGTGAGGCGTGCTACGGAGTCGATCAGGCTCAGCCTGGAGCAACTTCTCGGGGCCCCAGGGAGCAACGAGGTTGCTCCCTGCTGCAGCTCAAGCTGAACACGGCCCCTGACATCTGCATCAGTGAGATCAAAGAGGACAAGGGCGGCGAAGGGGCCAGCGGATCAGCCAAGAACTCCGGCCCCTCAAAACATCGACTCGGTTGAGCTCCTGCTCGACATCGAGGCATTGATCACCGAGAAGATCGCCATCATCACCGGTGAGACCGGCGTGACCGGAAAACTCGCCGAGCGTCTCCGCCGGTGGGTCTCCCTGCTTCCCAGCCAAGAGGCGCACGTCATCTTCAATGCTGAAGAGATCCTGCGCCGATGGGTCGCCATTATTGAGCAAATCTTCGTACCGGAGGACCTACTCGCTATCCCCCAGGCATGCACCGCCGCCGGCTGCGGAGTTTCGAAAGTGACCGAGTTCAACGGCCGCGAGTTCGTTCAGGTCCATGCCATGTACTGGTCCATGGCTTCCGGTGCCGTCTCATGCAAGGGGTCCGGAGGTCGTTGGACCGAAAGAAGCCATGTGGAAGTCCTGGTCGAGCCCCTGACTGGCGGCCGCAGCGCTTCGAAGTGGCCAGGCATCAGGGCCACCCGCCCCATCCGCGCAGCGATCAAGGAATCCGCTTACGAGGCTCGGCACGAACGCCAGGACCAGCTGGCGGCCTAGGCAGCCAAATAAGCAGGCTGCACCCTGGCGTTTGCGTCAAGGTACGCGTCGAGGTCCCGCAGACGGTACCTGACGGAGCGGCCGATACGGATAAATTGGGGGCCGGAAAGAGAGCCACGGAGGTTCTCCACCGTCCCCTCTGAAACCTGCAAGTAGCGGGCGACGTCGGCGGTGGTCATAAGACCATCAACAATTTTGATCGTGTTCATAGTGTTCTCTATGCGTCGACTTCCGCGACGGGTGTCAGGAGAGAAAATGCAAAGTAGTTATGGAGTCAATGGGTTAGTGTCGGGAAGACCAGCACCCGCACCCAAAGGACTCGACGCATGGCTCGAATTGCCCTCGAACCCGGTGGCCCGCACGGCGACCCGAGCTGCTCCAAAGACGGGAAGAAGCATGTCTGCTCCGTCTACTACCGCGACTCACACGGAGAGAGGCGCCGCATGAAGGCCACCGGTGCCACCAAGATGGAGGCCAGCGAAAAACTTGACGCGAAATTCGAAGACCTTCGGCGGTCCGGCCCAGACGCACTGGTGCGGAGCTCGACCACCATCGCAGAGCTCTCGGAGCTATGGCTGGCCTCGCTCCGAGATTTGGCCCCCGGCACTATGACGACCTACCGCAATCGAGCACGGATCAGCATTATCCCGACGATGGGATCCAAGAAGATCGGAGAAGCTACCACCGGGTATATAGAGGGTCAGCTCCGGAAGATCGCGGCCGGGGGTGTGAAAGAGATAGGTAGTGGCGGCAAAGTGAGGAAAATCAAGACGGGTGGACCCACCGCCGAGTTCACGGCCCGGACGGTCTTGAAGATGATGTTCGACTTCGCCTTGGATCATCGTGCAATCCCGGGCAATATCAATCCGGTCGGGCTCGACAAATCAGCGAAAGAGCGCAAAGCCCAAAGGGTGAAGGTTCGCGCACTGACCGCACAGGAGTATTCCGAGATGTATCGGCGGATGGCCGCCTGGCAAGAAGCCCAGCAATACGGTCCCCGCCGCGGCAAGGACCTCCTGGTTGCGGTCGATGTGCTCCTCGGCACGGGGGTCAGGACGGGCGAGCTCTTGGCCATGCGATATGAGGACCTATGGCTCCGCGACGAGATTCCGTTTTTCCTGGTGACCGGAACGATCACTCAAAACGAAGAGACTAAGAAGTACTACCGCCAGGATTACACCAAGGGCAATACGGCACAGGAGAAGAAGGTGCAGCCAATCGCGTTGCCCCAATATGTGACCAAACTGCTTCTAGATCGCCAAGAGGGACTTGCCAGAAAGCGACCAACGGGATTGGTTTTCACTAACCAGCTCGGAGGTCTGGTCCTCCCCCCCGAACTTCCGGCGTGCTTGGAGACTAGCGCGGATATTCGATGCTAGGGGAGGGGATGATTTCTCATGGGTCACCCCGAAGAGTATGCGGAAATCGGCCGCCACTCTGGTCGCCAACACGGAGGGGCTCGATGCCGCTAGGCAGCAGCTCCGGCATAAATCAGAGTCCACCACTAGGGAGCACTACTTCGACCAACTCATGACGTTGGTTGATAACCGGGCCGCGTTCGATGGCATTTTCGCAGGCCGCTCCACCCCACCTAGGTGACCCCAGAATCAAGAAAGTGTTACTTTGCGGTTTACTTTGGCATGGAAGGGTGACTTTCGTTAGGTCTGGTTGGGTCTCGACTCCCCTCCTAAAGGCCTCAAATACTGGTAACGGCGCTCAGTTTCGCCCAGTTGCAGAAGCGTTGTTCTTACTGACCCCGTATCAAAGGGTTTCGGGATCAAGTCCCGAGGGGTGCCCCACTAAACCGTCTGATCGGCAGCCCCGCTGATCGGACGGTTTTTTTGTACCAGTTTGGTAGCGATTTTTCGCTCACTCTTCCCCTCCTTGCTCGCCCGCAGTAGCTTGGCGGCATGGAAGGGATGCCATCCCTCGGAGAAATACACACCGGAGAAATGAACCGGCGGGTGGCACGCGGTCGCTGGGCGTCGATTGCCGCAGAATTCGGCATGCTCACCGGGCCCGAGGTCGACGCAAAGGTTGGACCAAATTCCCCGCCGGCCGGATGCCTCGCAGCGAAACGACAGATCCTGGGGGTGGTTACCAGAGCAGGGCGGGTCCTCTATCCGGGGTTCCAGTTTGATCCCGAGTCTGGCCGGGCCCGACCCATGATTGCCGTCATCGCCTCGATTGGTCTTGCCGGCGGCTGGAAGGATCGACACCTACTCCAGTGGTTCTGCTCACCCAACGGGTATCTCAGCGGCGACAGACCAGTTGACGTCCTCGACGACCCAGACCGCCTCGTCTTCGCTGCGCACAGCGACCTGGACCTCGTCTGGTGAATGACTGGTGAAAGGCTGAGTCCTTGGTCCGTCAGTCGTCGGTCGTCGGTCGTCCTAGTTGTTTGACGGCAGCGGGCCGTCGGTGCCCGATGCGGTGGGAACCGTCGTGGCCCACCGGGGAGCTCCGAGTTCCCGGATCACACTCTGCAGATGGTCGCGGAGTTCGTCGGAGATCAGGCCCTCACCGGTCACCAGTGTGCGTTCGATATCTTTTGACTGCGCGAGGACGCCAAGGCCAGCGTCCGTTATTGAAACCATATGGCTACGCCGGTCCAGATCATTTCGAGTTCGGGAGACATGCCCCCGAGTTTCCAGCCGTGAAAGTGTCTTCCCCATGGTCTGCGCCTGTACCCGTACTATCTGGGCGAGGCTCGCCTGAGTCATCGGACCTTGACCCTCCAGAACACCCAACGCAATGACTCCGGCGTGGGTGACACCCAGGTTCACCAGCCGTTCATTCCACGCGTGCTCGACCAGGCGGGCAGCAGTGGTCAGCAGTCGGCCGGTGGGCCATTGCTCCAGGTCCGGCATAAAAGAAAGCACTTCCTCTCGCCGCACAGACATGCAGCGTTGATCATGGTAACGCCGACCGGTGTAGTTTCAAACGTATCGACCTTATTTACTTATGATAGCTACGGATTTGCGAAAAGTGTCAGCGCCACCATGGCCGACGCAACTAACAAACAAGCAGAAGGAATACAAATAATGGCTGAACGTCTAATGTCGGGCGAGGTAGCCCCCGATTTCTCCCTGCCCGCAGCCGACGGTTCCACCGTGTCCCTGAAGGACTATGCAGGCTCCAGCGTGGTGGTCTATTTCTATCCGGCGGCTTCCACTCCCGGCTGCACCACCCAGGCATGCGACTTCCGCGACAACCTGGCATCCCTTGCTGCCGCGGGCTACACAGTCCTCGGCATCTCACCCGACAACGTGGCAAAGCTCCGGAAATTTGCCGATACAGAAGAGCTCACCTTCCCCCTCCTATCCGACGAAGACCACGCGGTAGCCGAGGCGTGGGGTGCATGGGGTGAAAAGAAAAACTACGGCAAGGTCTACGAAGGCCTGATCCGCTCGACGGTCGTCGTCGGACCCGATGGACTGGTGCAACTACCCCAGTACAACGTACGCGCCACCGGCCACGTCGCGAAACTTCGGAGAGACCTCGGCGTCCAATAGATTCGCGTACACTGGAGGCTGACGTTTTCGACAGCTTGTCTGTCCTAGGCGTCGAACGCGCGAGTGGCGGAATTGGCAGACGCGCTGGATTTAGGATCCAGTGTCTTCGGACGTGAGGGTTCAAGTCCCTTCTTGCGCACCATGTTATGAGTCGCGACATGGACTACATGTGAGTCGCGACATCGACGACACCCCCAGCTTCGGCTGGGGGTGTTTTCTTTTGTCTGGATTGATAGTTGCGGGTTGGGTCGATGGTGAGTTCGCGGAGGATCTCTCCGGTGCCGGGTGTGGTGATCATGACTTCGCGGTCGTGGACGAGCATCAGGACGGTTTGGCGGGCGTACGCGCGACCGATTCCGATATGGTGCAGGCGTCCGTTGTAACGCAGGGTGACTTTGCCGGCAGCGTCGATCCGGTCGACGCGGATGCGCCAGTGTCCTCCTTGTTTGGGTTGGCTGGGACTGGCTTTCGGCGTGGTTTGGTAGGCCTGCGCTGGGGTTCGACGGTTCAGTGCCCGGTGCGGGCGTTGATGGTTGTAAACCCGTTGGAACGTGTGGAGCTGCTGGTTCAGTGCCTGGAGTGTCGGTGCTGGGGGCTGGCCGTGGAGCCAGCGTTTGAGGGTTTGGTGGAAACGTTCAATCTTGCCTTGGGTTTGCGGGTGTCCCGGGGACCCGTTTTTCTGGGTGATGTTCAGCGTGTGGAGCAGGTTTTCGAAGGCGTTGCGGCCTCCTTTGCCACCGGCGAAGCGTGCGGTGTAGACGAGCCCGTTATCGGTCAATGTTGAGGCGGGGAGCCCGTATTGCTCGGTGGTGGCAAGGAACGCCTGGACGACGATGGATCCGGTCACGGGGCGGTAGCCGGTGCAGGAGAGCAGATAGCGGGAGTGATCATCGAGGAAGTTCAGGATCTCGACGTCGGTCCCGTCGTCCAGGGTCCAGTGAGTGAAGTCGGATTGCCAGGTTTCGTTGGGTTGGGCCGCTTCGAAGCGGTGCAACGATGATTTGGGGTGTTTCTTCGGTTCCGGGGTGATCAGCCCGGCGTTCACGAGGATCCGGCGGATCGTTGAGGTTGAGGGGGCTTTGAGCCCCTCTTGTTCGAGGTGCCAAGCGATGGTCTGCGGTCCTGCGTCCAGGCCTGCCTTCGTGAGCTCCGCGCGGAGTTCTCGGATCCGCTGGATCGTCGCTTCCGGTGTGGCGTGCGGGCTGGCCCGCGGCCGTTTCGAGCGGGGTTCAACTGCGTCCAGACCGCCGTGTTCGTAGCGGCGGATCAGCTCGTGGACCCACTGTCGGCCGACCCCGTATCGGCGGGCTGCTTCGGCTTTGGTGAGTCCTTGTTGCACCACGGACAAGACAATGACCTTTTGCTTCGACATGGGCTCATACTCAGGCCCCTAAAGTGTCGCCGATGTCCCGACTCACCGGCGGGTATCAACTGTCGCCCATGTCGCGACTCATGTGTCGCCTATGTCCTGAACCTAGACACCTTCTTGCGCACCATTGTTATGAGTCGCGACATGGACTACATGCGAGTCGCGACAAAAGAAAACACCCCCAGCTTCGGCTGGGGGTGTTTTCTTTTGTCTGGGTGACCCGCTCGACGCGAGATTCGTCATCCCCGCCCGGGCCGACACAGTTTCCCACCCCGGCAGGCCGCCCCACGGTGGGACCTGGGTCACATTGGGCCTCGGGAATCGCCGACCTTGCGCGGTCTTTACCCGGTGTAGAAAATTTCAGGAATCGCCACCCATCCTCGCTCCGAACACGACCGAAGTACCTATGAGACATCGACACGATGTGTTCGACAAGTTAGTTAGCTGATCGGCAGAGTACGCCCGGTCACACCAATGAAGGAGAAAATCCAATGGGAAACATCAAGAGCCGTAAGCTCTCCATCCTCGGTGTTGCTGCAGTGGCCATGTTCGGCCTCGCAGCATGCGGTGGCGGCGACACCGCAACTGAGTCCACCGGGGAAATGACCAGCGAGGAAATGACCACTACCGAAGCCGCTCCCGAAGCAACCGAGTCGGCAATGGAAGAGGAAATGGGCGAAGACATGGACCCAGCCGCAAACCTGGTTGGCCCAGGTTGCGCCGGCTACGCCGAGCAGGTTCCAGAAGGCGACGGCTCAGTTGCCGGCATGGCCCTGGACCCAGTAGCAACAGCGGCGTCGAACAACCCGATCCTCACCACGCTGACCGCAGCCGTCACCGGCGAACTGAACCCAGATGTCGACCTCGTTGACACCCTGAACGGCGACGAGTTCACCGTCTTCGCACCAACCGATGACGCCTTCGCGAAGATCGACGAAGAGACTATCGCGGCTCTCCAGACCGATGCTGACCTCCTCACCGGCATCCTGACCTACCACGTAGTCCCCGGCCAGCTGTCCCCGGATGAGGTCGCCGGAACCCACACCACCGTCAACGGCGCAGAGCTGACCGTTGAAGGCATGGGCGACGAAATCACTGTCGGCGACGACGCTTCAGCAGTAGTCTGCGGTGGCGTAATGACCCAGAACGCAACCGTGTACATGGTCGACACCGTTCTGATGCCTCCTAGCGAGTAATTGACTCCCTGCTTCGAATCCTCTAACTCGAAACAGGGCGACACAGGCTGGGATCCTGAACACCTTACGGTGCTCAGGGTCCCAGCCTTTCCTCGTATCCGGGGTTTGCTGGGGGATCACGGCCGGCGCCTGTCCGAACACCACTGGGATCATCATTTAGACTGGGAAACCTAAACAATTTCCGCCGTGTGCGGGTACGGCTGAGGAGACAATGGCAATGACCGCTGCTGCCAGGCACTCCGGTTGGGCCCGCGTGGCGCAGAGTGCCGTTGCGGTCTCCCTCTGCCTGACGGTTGCTGGCTGCACCGGGGCAACGCCCTTGCCGACGACGACGACGTCGTCGACTCCTGCACCCTCCCAAACCAATCCCGCCCAAGCCCCCGAAGCGGTCTTCACGTTCGGCACCGCCGCTGATCCGATCGGGCTGGACCCGGCCCTGGTGGCCGACACCGAGTCATACCGAATCACCCGGCAGATTCTCGAGGGCCTGGTGGGCATCGATCCGCTCACCTCCGAGCCCGTCCCGCAGCTCGCTGCCTCCTGGGATGAGCGGGAGGACGGCCGGGCCTACGCATTCACCCTCCGCGAGGACGTCGAATTCCACGATGGTGTGCCGTTCAACGCCCAGGCAGTCTGCGCGAACTTCGACCGCTGGTACACGCTCCCCCCGGAGACGCGCCCCTCGGACGGAACCGTCGCCTTCGGCTCGGTCTTCAACGCCTACTCGGACTCCCCCGAGCTATCCGTCTACTCCTCCTGCCAGCCCCTGGGCGAGTTCGAGGTGTTGATCCGGCTCAATAGCCGCCTGACAGGGTTCATCCCCGCCCTGGCGATGCCCTCCTTCGCGATGTCCTCACCCCGGGCGCTTGAGGAACTCGCCGCCGATGAGCTGACCGAGGAGGTCAACGACATAGCGGTGTCGCAGTACGCGCTCAGCCCGGTCGGCACCGGACCCTACACCTTCGAAAGTTGGGAACCAGGGGAAGTGCGGTTGTCCTCGTATGAGAATTACTGGGGGACCCGGGGCGAGATCGGCACCGTCGTGTTCACCACCCTCCCCCTCCCCGATGATCGGCTGGAAGCACTCAACACCGGACAGATCGACGCCTACGACTTCGTTACAGTCGACAACGCCGGCGCCCTGGTCAGGGAAGGCCAACAGCTGCTCCAGCGCGACCCCTATTCCATCCTGTATCTCGGAATGAACCAGGACTTCCCCGGTGTGGACAGTCTGCTGTTCCGCCAGGCCGTAGCCCACGCCATCGACAAACAGGCCATGATCGATGGGCAGTTCCTGAACGGCACGGCGCCCGCCGATCAGTTTGTCCCGCCCAAGCTGGCGGTCACCAATGACGAGATCACCCGCTACGACTACGACGTCGAACTGGCCCAGGAGTTGCTGGCGGAATCCGGGTACGACGGCGAACCTCTGCCCTTCCACTACCCGACCGACGTCTCACGCCCCTATCTGCCGGCACCTGAGGGGGTGTTTGCTGTCCTCCAAACGCAGCTCGAAGAGGCCGGTTTCACTATTGACCCGGTGCCCACCGCCTGGGCCGATGGTTACCTTGAGGCCTTACAGAACGACGACGAGCGCGCGTTCCACCTCCTCGGCTGGAGCGGAACCTACCAGGACCCCGACAACTTTATCGGCCAGCTTTTCGGCGCAACCACCGTCGAGTTTGCCTTCGAAGACAACCAGCTCTTTAGCAAAATTGACCGGGCCCGCACCCTTCCCAACGGCGACGACCGGGTGGCCGCCTACCAGGACATCAGCGACCAGCTGGCCCGGCGGCTACCAGCGGTTCCCCTCGCCTTCCCCATCTCTGCCCTGGCAGTCTCGGAGCGGGTAGCAAACTACCCCGTCAGTCCCGTGATGAACGAAGTGTTCAACCTGGTTGACCTGACCGACGTCGAGCTGGAAGCCACCGGGAGCGACTGATGACCTGCCACCCCCGCCACGACGGCGGACCAATTACCCAAGGAACCCACCAGACGCTACGCTCAAAGCTAAGCGCCCTCGCCACTGGAGATGAAGTTGACTGCTAAGAACCAGGCGGAAATTCCCGCGGAACACACCGACGTCGTCCTGATCGGTGGAGGAATCATGAGCGCCACCCTTGGCGCCTTCCTCAAACAGCTGCAGCCTGACTGGAGCATCTCACTATTCGAGCGCCTCGACCGGGCCGGACTGGAAAGCTCCGACCCGTGGAACAACGCCGGGACCGGCCACGCGGCACTCTGCGAACTGAACTACACCCCGGCAGGCCCGGATGGGACAGTTGACCCGGCCAAGGCCGTCGCCATCAACGAGCAGTTCCAGGTGTCACGCCAGTTCTGGGCCCACATGGTGGAAAGCGGCCATCTGGGTGATCCGTCCGGATTCATCAACCCCGTGCCGCATATGAGCTTCGTCTGGGGCGAAAAGAACACCGCCTACCTGCGCAAGCGCTACGAAGCCCTGCGGAGCCAGCCCCTCTTCGAAACCATTGAGCACGCCGAGGACCCCTCGGCCATCGCCGACTGGGCGCCGCTGCTGATGAGCGGCCGGACCGCCGGCCAGCCGGTGGCAGCCTCACGCGTGGCCGGCGGGACCGACGTCGACTTCGGGTCCCTGACCCGCGGCCTGACCAGCTACCTCGAAGCCAACGGCGTCGACCTCAACTACAACCACGACGTCGCCGATCTCTCCCGCGGCTCGAAAGGCCGCTGGGAAGTCAAGGTCCGCAACCGCGCTACCGGACAGGCCCGCACCGTCAACGCGCGCTTCGTCTTCATCGGGGCCGGCGGCGGGGCACTGCACCTGCTGCAACGCACCGGCATTCCCGAGGGTAAGGGATTCGCGGGCTTCCCCGTCTCGGGTCAGTTCCTGAAGTGCGGCGACCCGGACATCGTCAACCAGCACAACGCCAAGGTTTACGGCCAGGCGTCGGTCGGCGCACCACCCATGTCGGTGCCGCACCTGGACACCCGGTATGTCAACGGCGAACGGTCGCTATTGTTCGGCCCTTACGCCGGGTTCTCCACCAAGTTCCTCAAGCGTGGCTCGTTCTTCGACCTGCCCGGGTCCATCCGGCCGTCGAACCTGGTGCCCATGCTGACCGTGGCCAAGGACAACGTGCCGCTGACCAAGTACCTGATCTCCGAGGTGCTGAAGAACCGGGACGCGAAAAACACCTATCTCAACGAATTCATCCCCGACGCCGACGGCGACAAATGGGACCTGATCACCGCCGGGCAGCGCGTCCAGATCATCAAGAAGGCTCCGGGCAAGGGCGGGGTGCTGCAGTTCGGCACCGAGGTCATCACTGCAGCCGACGGATCGGTCGGAGCACTGCTGGGGGCCTCCCCCGGTGCTTCCACCGCCGCGCCGATCATGCTCGAGATCCTGAAGCGCTGTTTCCCAGCCCAGCTTCCGGGTTGGGAGCCGAAGCTCAAAGACATGATCCCCGGCTACGGTGTGAAGCTCAATGAGAACTCCTCGCTCGCCGCTGACATCCTGTCCCGTACCGACCGGGTGCTGAAACTCCAGTAACCATCGCCAGAGCCGTCGACCCGGCCGGCAGAAGTAGAAGGCGCGGCACATGTTCCGTCTGGCTCAACTTTCCCTGGGAAACCGTGCACTGATTGCGCTGATCACCATTCTGGCGTCGGTGTTCGGTGTGATCACGATGGGCTCCCTCAAACAGGAGCTCATCCCGTCACTGGAGTTTCCGCAGATCACCGTGCTGTCGTCGGTCCCCGGCGCCTCACCGGAATACCTCGACCAGCAGGTGAGCGAACCGCTGGAGACCGCGCTTAGCGGCGTGGAGGGGCTCGAGTCGTCGTCGGCCACGTCCCGTACCGGGGTCTCGACCATCAACCTGATGTTTGCCTACGGCACCGACCTCGACCGCGCGCGCGGCCAGGTGGACCGGGCGATCTCGACGGTGCGGCCCCTCCTGCCCGAGGACGTCTCGCCGCAGTCCTTGGCCGGGAGTATCGCCGACCTCCCAATCGTGTTCATGGCCGTCTCTTCCGATCAGCCGCTGAGCGAGCTGAGCGGCGACCTCAGCCGGCTGGCCGTCCCGCGGCTGCAGCAGCTGGAGGGCGTTCGCGCGGCCGAGGTCAGCGGCGGGGCCGGGCAGTACATCTCGATCCTCCCCGACCGGCAGGAACTCGCCGCCAACGACCTCACGGTCGCCGATATCACTGCGGCGCTGGAGAACAACGGCGACCTCATCCCGGTGGGGACCCTTGAGGACGGCGACCGTTCCCTCACCATCCAGGCCGGGAGCCCCATCACCTCGCTCGAGGACATCCGCGTGCTGCCCCTCCTGCCGGAGGGCGGCTCCCCCGACGCCGGAGAGACGCCGCCGACGCTCGGCTCCGTCGCCGAGGTGGCAGTGGCCGACGACGACGCCACGTCGGTGACCCGCACCAACGGTATTGAGACCCTCGCCCTGACCGTGACGAAAATCCCCGATGGGGATACGGTCGCGATCTCCAACCTGGTGGAAGAGTTGCTGCCGCAGCTGGAAGCCGAGCTGGGCAACGGCGCCGAGATCACCGTGATTTTTGACCAGGCGCCCTTCATTGAACGCTCTATCAGTGACCTGACCACGGAGGGCATCCTGGGCCTCGGCTTTGCCGTGCTGGTCATTCTGGTGTTCCTGCTGTCGGTGCGGTCCACCCTGGTGACGGCAATCTCGATCCCCCTGTCGCTGCTGATTACGTTCATCGGCCTGTGGGTCACCGGCTACTCGTTGAACATCCTCACGCTGGGCGCCCTGACCATCGCGATCGGGCGGGTGGTGGACGACTCGATTGTGGTCATCGAGAACATCAAACGGCACCTCAGCTATGGCGAGGACAAGCGTGAAGCCATTCTCACCGCCGTCCGTGAAGTGGCCAGCGCGATCACCGCATCAACGCTGATCACCGTCGCGGTGTTCGCACCGATCGCCTTCGTCGGTGACCTGGCGGGTGAACTCTTCAGGCCGTTTGCCCTGACCACCACGATTGCGCTACTGGCTTCCCTGGCGGTGTCGCTCACCATCGTCCCCGTGCTGGCGTACTGGTTCCTGCCAGCCGCGGCATCCGATGTAGACCCGGACCTGGTCCGCGAGCAGGCGCATCAGGCCGAACGAAAATCCTGGCTGCAGCGCGGCTATCTTCCGCTCCTCGGAGCAACCCAGCGGCATCCGGTCTGGACCCTGGCCGCCGGTGGCCTTGTCCTCGCAGGCACTGCCGCGATGATCCCCCTCCTCCAGACCAATCTGCTGGGGAACACGGGACAGAACAGTTTCAGCATCAACCAGACCCTCGAACCGGGTTCCAGCCTGGACACCACTGTTGCTGCCGCTGCGCAGGCCGAGGAAGTGCTCGCTGGCTTTCCCGAGGTGGAGGAGATCCAGGTGACGGTGGGTAACGCGTCCAGTGGTTTCGCCGCCCGACTGTCCGGTGGAACGTCGGTGGCCGCCTTCACGGTGATTACCGCCGAGGACGCCGACCAGGAGCAACTACAGAACGAGGTGAGGCAGGAACTGGAGTCGTTGACCGGCGTCGGGACCTTCGCCCTCGCCACCCAGCAGGGTGGGCTTGGCACCTCAAGCACTATCGATGTGAACATCACGGCACCGGGTCCGGACGAGCTGCAGGCCGCCAATGACGCCGTCGTCGACGCCATGCAAGGTGTCGAGGGCGCCCGCGACGTGACCAGTAACCTCTCCGCAGCCCAACCCCAGGTGCAGATCAGCGTTGACCGGGCCGCCGCCGTCGCCGCCGGGCTCAGCGAAGGGCAGATCGCGGGGTTGCTCGGTGGGAGCATCAGCCCGATCCCCGGCGGACAGGTACGGCTGGAAACCACCGACTACCCGGTACTCATCGGTGAGGGCACCGAGGCGACCAGCCTGGACCAGTTGGAGGAACTCAATCTTCCGACCCCCGAGGGCCCGGTACCGCTGACCTCCGTTGCATCGGTGGTTGAGGTTCAGGTGCCGTTGACCATCACCAGTGCCAACGGGGAACGGACCGCCCAGGTCTCCATCACACCGTCCGGACAGAACCTGGGGGCGCTGACCACCTCGGTGACTGAACGTCTGGAGGGTGTTGAACTCCCTGCGGGAACCACGGCAACCCTGGGTGGAGCATCCGCCGAGCAGGCCGAATCCTTCGCTCAACTGTTCCTCGCCCTGTGGGCGGCCGTGGCGATTGTGTACGTGATCATGGTGGCCACCTTCAAGTCCCTGATCCAGCCGCTGATCCTCCTGGTCTCGGTGCCGTTCGCCGCCACCGGCGCCATTGCCCTCCTCGTCATCACCCAGATTCCGCTGGGGCTGCCGTCCCTGGTTGGCATGTTGATGCTGGTGGGCATCGTGGTGACGAACGCTGTGGTGCTTATTGACCTCATCAATCAGTACCGGCGCCCGCACGACGGAAGTCCGGGCATGAGCGTCGAGGAGGCGATCATCCAGGGTGCCCGGCAGCGACTGCGCCCCATCCTGATGACCGCGCTGGCAACGATCTTCGCACTGACGCCGATGGCGCTCGGCTTCACCGGCGAGGGTGGGTTCATCTCGCAGCCGCTGGCGATCGTGGTGGTGGGCGGTCTGGTCTCCTCCACAGCGCTCACGCTGATCCTGGTACCGGTGTTGTACCGGCTGGTTGAGGGTCGCCGGGAGGCCCGGTTGCAGACCCGCCGCGACGCGCCCGTCTCAGGGCGACGTGCCCGGGCCCACTGACCAGGATCTGGCTGCTCCACGGGGAACAGAATGCCCGCCGGCCCGGTTGTAACTATTGTGGATGCAGATGCATCTAGTTGGAGGAGGAATCATGCAGAGCGGTATCTTTACGGTGGGTAACGCGTTCCGGAACCTCCGACCTTCCAGCACCGACTCAAAACGATGACCGGACTCACCGTGCCTGAAAAATCCGGGCCCGAGACAACTGGGCCTGAAACAAGAGTGCCCGAAACAACAGAACCGGCAATCCGGCTGACAGCCGAGGCCTGGGAATCCCTCTTCAGGGCGCAGGTGGCGGTGATGCGCCGACTACGCAACGACCCGTCGTTCAAGAAACTCGCCATTGGCGAATACGACGTCCTGTTCAACCTCACCCGCTGCCCCACCGGCTGGACCCGCCTCAACGAGCTGAACCGCAGCCTGCTGATCTCGCAGCCGAGCCTGAGCCGCATGGTGGAGCGGCTCGAAGCCAAGGGTCTGGTCCAGCGGAAACAAGCCCCTGACGATCAGCGCGGCGTGATGGTGGCCCTGACCGATGCTGGCCGTGAGCTGCAACGCGAGATTGGCGCCGCGCACGTCCGGGTGATCCACACCCTGCTGGGCCCGATCCTGAAGACCGGGGAGCTGGAACAGTTACTGGAACTCACCCACCGGATCCGCGAGGGCGTCGACGACGCCGAGCGCGCCGACTACTGAAGCTGGATCAGCTCTCCCGGCTGATCGACCGGCAGGGAATCCACCACGGCTGTCACCTCGAGCGTCTCGAGTTGCAGGCTGCCCCCCACGGTGGAGAGGAATGCCGTATCCGAGGCGTCACGGCCGGTAGCGACCCGCAGCAGGGACTCCCGGGGAGCCAGACCGGTGGCGTCGACGACATGCCAGGCGCCGTCCACCCAGGCCTCAGCCACAGCGTGGAAGTCCATCGGACTCAGTCCGGGCGCATACACCGCGGCGAGCCGGGCGGGAACGTCCTTGGCGCGCAACAGGGAGATCACGAGGTGCGCGTAGTCCCGGCACACACCACGCCGCCCCAGCAGGGTTTCCACGGCGCCGTCGGTGGGGCGGGACGAACCCGACACGTAGGCGAGTTCCTTGCCTACCCACTCCCGTACCGCGTTAAGCAGTTCCGATCCTGCCAGAGTGCCAAATTCAGCGTACGACGTCGGCAGGAGCCGGTCCGATTCGCAGTAGCGGCTCGGGCGAACGTACCGGATGAGATCCGCTTCAGACGCCGCTTCGGCGGATGCGGTACCCGTGACCGTGGCGCTGTACTCAAGGGAAATGTTCGCCTCGCCGTCCACTTTGAGGGTATGAAGCCGCCCACCGTGGATATCTTCCAACTCGCCTGGGACCACCGGTGCGCCATCTACCAGCACCACCAGGTTCTCTTCAAAACTGCTGTACCCGGGGTTTCGCACCGGGGCCAGGGCAAAGACGAGTGACGAAGCGGAACGGGTCCGCGCGATGATGCGGGCAGTCACTGATCGCTGCATGGGGGGTACTCCTGATTGAGGGTATGAGGTGCCGGGCGCGGTAGGCCCACGGTGCGGACTCTATGCTGAAAGCTACCACCACGTTAGAACAAGAAAGGCCCCTTAGTGAATTCCACTCACCAGCACCAGATCCAGGACCTTGAGGGTCGCGCCGTCGTGATCACCGGAGCCAACAGCGGTCTGGGCTTGCAGACGGCGATAGCCCTGGCCCGGCGTGGAGCCTCGGTGACGCTCGCCTGCCGGAACGAGGCACGGGGAACTGAAGCCCTAAAGACGGTCAGCTCCCGGGTCCCGGGAGCCACTGTTGACCTGCGGATCCTCGATCTCTCGTCGCTGGCTTCCGTGCGGAGCTTCGCCGCCGGTTGGACCGCACCGCTGGACCTCCTGATCAACAACGCCGGTGTGATGGCCACGCCGAGGATCCTCACCGAGGACGGGTTCGAGCAACAGCTCGGCATCAACCATCTCGGCCACTACGCCCTGACCGGCCTCCTGCTGCCGCGGCTCCGCGAAGCGTCAGCTCCCCGCGTCGTCTCAGTCTCCAGCCTGGCGCACAAGCGGGGCACCATCAACTTCGACGACCTCAATTCCTCCACCAGGTACCGCCGGTGGACTGCCTACAGCCAGAGCAAAATAGCCAACCTGTACTTCACCATGGAACTCGACCGGCGTGTCCGGGCCAACGGAGAGCAGCTTCTCGCGGTCGCCGCCCACCCTGGTCTGTCCAATACCAACCTCACGGCTGGCATGGGCACCACACCGGTACTTGACGTGCTGGGCGGTTTCTTCAAACTCTTCGGGCAGTCCGATATCGCTGGTGCCCTGCCGATCCTGCGGGCAGCAACCTCGCCGACGGCGAGCGGTGGGGACTACTCGGGCCCCGATGGTCCAGGTGAAACCAGGGGAAATGCCGTCTTGGTGGCACCAGCACCGCGGGTGCTCGACCCGCTGGTCGCCGGAAGGCTGTGGGAGGTCAGCGCCGCGATGACTGGCGTCACCTTCCCCGATCTTCCTGGTGCCTGAGAGAGAAACCAGGTTATTCCGCCACCTCGAGGGAAGCGATCATGCGCCGAATCTGGGTGAATTGTTCGGCATCGAAGAACTCCTCGGCGTCGGCAATGGTTTCAAACGATGCGGTCCGGGATCCCACCTGCTCGGGGGGCAGGGCTGTCAGTGAGATCGCGTCCCCAAAGGAATACAGTCCAACGTGCTCCGGGCCCTGCACTGTGTTGTACAGCGTGCAGGCTACGCCGTCCGCGCCGCCCAGCACATCGGTGACACCGAAGGAACTGAAGAACCGGTAGCCCTCGATCAGCCGGACCACCAGCCGCGGCTCAATCGACTGGTCGGACTCGGCGGTCGACGGCAGATCCACGGGCTGGCTGAGGATCACTGTGTAGGGGCTGGCGTCGTCGGGCGCGCAGTCCTCGTCCGTGGGCGTGATGCCCGTGTGCAGTTCAGCCACCGGACGCCCGTCGGCATTCTCGACGGCAACGTGAACTGATTCCGGCTCGAAACCTTCACCGGGATCCTCCATCGGCTCGGCGGTCCAGTCCGGTGGGAGCTCAAAGCTCACCAGAGCCTGAGGGTCGGTGAAGACCTGCCAGTCGTCGTCGGGAGCCGGGCGGTCTGCCACCGTTGGCTTCGGCGCCGGTGGGGTGGTCGCCGGCGCTGCGGAGCTGGGGTCCGACGACGGCGTCGCTGACTGCGCCGGCCGGTCGCCGATTTCCACGCCGGTACACCCGGACGCTGCCAGCGCCACGCTTAGCAACAGGACGCCCGCCGCAGCAATCCGCGCTGGTCCCCGTGATCGACTCATCTGATGCGTCCCCTAATCGTCGGTTGCCGGGCCTCTGATCTGAGTCTAATCAGTGAAGCACCCCACCATGAGGCATCCACACCGGCCGCCGTGGAGAATTACTGTTATGACCCCTGATCTGTCCGATGCGACTGTTTCCACTGATGCACGTGTCTCCACGATGCGGTATCCCACAGCACTGGGGCCCGTCCAGGTCAGGATCTCGAGGACCGCCGGGGTAGCAGCGCCGCCGTGGGTCCTGCTGCACGGCGCCGCGGGGTCCTGGAAGACCTTCAGGGAGTTGCAGGCAGCACGTAACTTTCCCACCGGCGTCGACACCGTGGTGATCGACCTCCCCGGGTGGGGCGACTCCCCCGGCGTCGGGACTTTCACGATCGAGTCGCAGGCCGCGGCCGTCGTCGAGGTCCTGACCCTTGCGGGCTACCGCCAATGGCGACTTTTCGGTCATTCGATGGGCGCTGTTCCGGCACTGGAGATCGCGGCGCGGGAACCGGACCGGACCCTCGCGGTGATCGTCCTATCTCCCACCTCGGTGATCGCTTCCGGCGCGTTCCGTCGCCCCTGGCGGAATCTCCTGACGATGGGACCACTCCTCGGGATGAAGGCGATCATGCGGTTTCTGCAGCTCACCGGGGTGCTGGCGCCACGCGTGGTGGCGGTTGCCCGACGCACCGGATTGCTCAGATTGGTGTTGCGGCCCTTCGTCGTCGACCCTGCCGCCCTGACCGGCCCGGTTGTCGACGCGCTCGCCCTCGATGCCCGTCCTGCCGCCTTCGCCGTCGCCGCCCGGGCGTTGAAGCACTACGACTTCTCCCACTGGGCCCTGGCCGGGGGGACCCACCTGGTGCTGCGGGGCGAGCGGGATGTCTTCACCCCTGCCGCGGAGATTCGGGAGCTGGCACGATTGCTGCCCGACGCCCGTGCCCACGTGCTGCCGGGAACGGGACACTTCGCGCAGGTGGAGGACCCGGAGGCCGTAGCAGGATTCCTGGTGCGGGAAACCGTGTCACCACCGAACGCGTAGGGCGCCTGGGCAGGAAGGTCCTGGCCGAGTAAGGGTCCTACAAGGAAGCTGCCACTGCGGTGCCGCGCCGCTCCCGCAGCCAGAGGAGCAGGACCACTGTTGCCCCGCCCAGGGCGGCCAGGAGTGGGCCGAGCCAGTCGCCGTCGGGCTGGAGCAGTGTTCCGTTGTCCTGCCAGGGCCAGAGTGCCCGCAGCGATCCCAGGATCAGGCCGGTCGCGACCAGCAGCACCGCCCGCCGATGCACCCGCAGGAGATATGCGAGCAGCTGGACGATTGAGGCGAGTCCCAGGACCGCGCCGCTGGCGAAGAGGGCGAGGTAGCCGAAGTCCCGCTCGCTGACCGCCTCGAGGGTCGGTTCGTACATGCCGAAGGTCAACAGGATGAACGACCCGGACAGCCCCGGCAGGGCCAGCGCGCACACGGCAGCGGCACCGCTCAGGATTAGCACCCACCAGGCGGGGTCTTCGACCTGCATGGAAGGGATGCCGAGCAGCCAGAAAACTGCTGCAGCGACGAGTAGAACCACCACGGGGCCGAAGATCCGGGTGTTTCGAGTGATCGGGCCGGCTTCCCTGGCCATTGAGATGGGGACCAGCAGGCTGGCCGAAACCATGCCGAGGAAGAGCGCATTCGAGAGTACCGGCTGGCCCTCTACAAAGCCGTGCAGCGGGCCAGACAGAGCGAAAAGGGCGAAGAACATGCCGATGAGCAGCGGAATCACCAGGGACCATTCGACGTCGCCCAGGTGGTGGGCGAAGCCCTTTCCGCCACGTTTGAAGACGAGCCGGACCACACCACGGATCAGGTGATTCGCCGAGGTGATCAGGCGATCAAAAATACCCAGCACCAGGGCGACAGTCCCACCGGAGACGCCAGGCACCAGCTCGACAATGCCGATCAGGGCCCCACGAACTGCGTGGGCGAAACTGGAACGGAGAGTGGGGGCTGCGGGCTTCACTGGGAGCGGCGGGGAGGACGTCACCTATTCAACAGTAGTATGCCGACGGCCAGGGCGGGGATTCCGTTAAGCAGGGCGGCCCAGTGCCCTGACCGAGGCGACCGCCGCGGTGACGGCACGGGAGGCCAGGGCCATGTCGCGTTCGGTGGTGGCTGCGGTCCACGAGAACCGGACCGCCGTCTGGGCTGTTGCACGGTCGATTCCGAGCGCCAGCAGGACAGCCGACGGCTCGTCGCTTCCCGCGGCGCACGCCGACCCGCTGGAGCAGACCACGCCGCGGCGCTCGAGCTCCAGCAACACCGATTCACCGCTGGTTCCCGGGAAGCAGAACGACGCGAGATTCGGGAGACGTTGCTCCCGGTCTCCGGTCAGTACGGCGCCGGGCACGGTGTCCAGGACGTGGTTGATGAGATAGTCCCGCTGGGCTTTTGCCGCGGGGACCGCGGTATCCCGCTCGTCCTGCGCGAGGGCGAGCGCCGTGGCGAGCCCCACCGCTGCGGCAACGTTCTCGGTTCCGGAACGCCGTCCACGTTCCTGGCCGCCACCATGGATGAGCGGTTCCACCGGGATCCGGCCTTTGAGGTAGAGCAGACCGGACCCCTTGGGCGCGCCCAGTTTGTGCCCGGACAGCGTGAGCGCGTCAACCCCGAGCTCGGCGACGCTCAGTGGCAACCAGGCGCCCGCCTGCACTGCGTCGGTGTGGAAGGGCACCGATGCCGCCGCGCAGAGGCCAGCGAGTACCCGCAGTGGCTGGACCGTCCCGACCTCGTTGTTGGCGTACATGATCGAACACAGCGTGGTGCCCGGTGTCAGTGCCTTCTGGAGCGAGTCAGGCTCAACGAGACCGGTGGCCGACACCGGGACAACAGTGATCCGGAACCCATGAAACCGGTGCAGGTAGTCGAGGGTTTCCAGCACGGCGGGGTGCTCGACGGCGCTGGTCACGAGGTGGCGGTCGCGGGGGGCGGCAAGCGCTATGCCCTTCAGGGCCAGGTTGTTGGCTTCGGTGCCGCCCGAGGTGAAGGTGAGTTCGGAGGGGCGGCACCCCAGCACTGTCGCGGCCTGTTGCCGTGCAGCTTTCAGGGCAGCCGCTGCCGTTTCCCCCAGCGCATGGTGGCTGGAGGGATTGCCGAAGTTGGTGCTCATCAGCGGCCACATCGCCTGCAGCACTTCCTGACGCGGCGGGGCAGTGGCCGCGGCATCCAGATAAATCACAGGGCGGCCTCCGTGGCGCTCCCGGCGGCGGCTGGCTGGGCGGAGGGCAGCTCAAGGTCCAACCCCAGATCGAGTGAATGGACGCTGTGCGTCAGTGCGCCGGAGGAAATGATGTCCACCCCGGTGCGGGCAATGGCTGCGACGGTGTCCAGCCGCACGTTTCCGCTGGCTTCCACCAGGGCACGCCCAGCCACCAGCCGCACTCCCTCAGACAACTGGGCCAGGCTGAAATTGTCGAGCATGATCGTGTCCACCCCTGCCGCCAGCACCGGCTCGATCTGATCGATCCGGTCCACTTCGACCTCGAAGTGCACCGTGTGGGGAAGCCGGGCCTTCGCTGCGGCGAGCGCCGCGGTGAGCCCGGTGGTTCCCCCGCGGGTCAGGAGGGCCAGGTGGTTGTCTTTGGCCATCACCGCGTCCGAGAGACTGAAGCGGTGATTGAACCCGCCCCCGCAGCGGACCGCGTAGCGTTCCAGCACCCGCAGGCCCGGGGTGGTTTTTCGGGTATCGACGATGCGGGCGGGCGTGCCATCCACTGCCCGCACGAACTGGGCGGTCAGGGTGGCAATCCCGCTGAGCCGCTGCGCCAGGTTCAGGGCAACCCGCTCGGCGGTGAGCAGGGATCGGGCGGGACCGGACAGGACGGCCAGCACAGTGCCGACGTCGAACGCGTCCCCATCCGTCACCGGAAACCGCACGGTGAGGCGCTGGTCGGTTAGCCGCATCGCGGCCTCGATGACCTGCTGACCGCAAAAGATTCCCGTCTCGCGGGCAACTATCGCTGCGTCGGCTCTAGCCGACGCCGGGATCAGGGTCTCCGACGTGATGTCGCCCCAGGGCGCATCTTCGGCGAGCGCCGCAGCAACGATGCGGTCGACGTCGGCCTGTGCTGGCTGCCCGGTCGGCTGGCTCATGACCTTGCCCTTCGATAGGAGGTGAGATGCGGGGCGCTTTCCGCCGGGCGGGGGCCCGGGAAATCCGTGCGGTAGTGGGCTCCGAGGGACTCCTCGCGCGCAGCGGCAGCGTGCACGAGCAGCCGTGCGGCGACCACCAGGTTGGCGGTTTCGCGTTCCGCGACGGTGTCCCCGGCGGTGGAGTATTGGTCGAGCTGTTTGGCGGCCACCTGCAGGCCGGCTGCACTGCGCGTCACTGCTGCGTGATCGGTCATCAAGCTCTGCAGGGTGCGGCGTTCGCAGACCTCGGACCGGTCGGCTTCGGGGAACTCGAGCCCGATGGCCGGGAACGTGGGCCAGCCGCCGTCGTCGGCCGCTGTTTGCGTGGCGAGGGCGTCGACTGCCCGCCCGGCATAAACGAGACCTTCCAGCAGGGAGTTGGACGCCAACCGGTTGGCGCCGTGGACGCCGGTGCAGGCGGTCTCGCCGACGGCGTAGAGGCCGGGCAGGGAGGTCCTCCCCCACAGGTCGGTCTGGATTCCCCCCATCCAGTAGTGGGCTGCGGGGACGACCGGCAACGGCTCAGCAGACCAGTCAAAACCGTGGGCAGTGGTTTGCCGGTGCAGGGAGGGGAACCGGGCGGCAAGGAAGCCAGCTCCGCCGAGCCCGGTGGCGTCGAGGTATACCCGGTCCTCGCCTCGCTCCCGGAGGTGCAGGGCGATGCTTCGGGAAACGACATCCCGTGGGGCCAGCTCCGCCGCCGGGTGGTAGGCGGTCATGAACCGTGCCCCGGACCCATCGAGCAGGATCGCGCCTTCCCCGCGGACAGCCTCTGAGATCAACAGGTTGCCGGGGACATCGAGGGCTGTGGGGTGGAACTGGAGGAACTCGAGATCCTTCACGACGGCGCCGGCCCGCCAGGCGGCAGCCAGCCCATCCCCGGTGGCGACCAGGGGATTCGTATTGTGCGTGAACAGCTGCCCGGCCCCACCCGTCGCAAGGATGACGGCGTCGGCGTCGACAGTGGTCAGTACCCCGGCACGCAGGATCAACGCACCGGTGACCGTGGGCGCTTCAGCCTCGTCGGTGCGCAGGTCGGCGAGGAACGCGTGTTCGAGCACCGCGATGCCGGGATCCTGCCGGACCGCGGCAATCAGCGCCTGCGCGACGGCCGCACCGGTCGCGTCGCCACCGGCGTGAAGGATGCGCGACGCCGAGTGCGCGGCTTCCCGCCCCAGTGCCAGTTCTCCGCTGGCCGTGCGGTCAAAGGGCGCGCCCAGCGCCAGTAGCACCCCAATGTGGTCCGCAGCCGCAGCGCAGAGGACCTCCACCGCTTCGGGTACGCACCAGCCGTTGCCGGCCAGCTGTGTGTCTGTCACGTGGCTGGAGACCAGGTCATTCCCGCCCGGGAGTACCGCGGCGATGCCGCCCTGGGCATGCCAGGTGTTGCTGTCCGCCAGGTTCCCTTTGGTGAGCAGGGTGACCGCGGCGCCGGGTAGGGCTTGCCGGAGGCGAAGCGCCGAGTACAGGCCGGCGATGCCGCTGCCCACAACGAGCACGTGTGCCGGCGAGGTGTTCATGGCTGGACCGGTCGCGGCTGGACGGCGAGCATGCGCTCCAGCGCTACCCGGGATGGCGAGGCGACCGATTCAGCCACGGTAATCCGGTTCAGCACCGTGCCGGCCACCAGCGCTTCGAGGACCCACGCCAGGTATCCCGGGTGGATGCGGTACATGGTGGAGCAAGGGCAGATCACCGGGTCGAGGCAGAAAATGGTGTGTTCGGGGTGCTGGCTGGCAAGCCGGTTGACCATGTTGATTTCGGTGCCGACGGCGAAGGTGGTGCCAGGTGCGGCGGCTTCGATCGCTTTGCGGATGTAGTCAGTGGAGCCGGACTCATCGGCAGCATCAACCACCTCCATGGGGCATTCCGGGTGGACAATTACCCGGACACCCGGAAAGTCCGCCCGGGCCTTTTCGATCTGGTTCACGGAGAAGCGTTTGTGCACCGAGCAGAAACCGTGCCACAGGATCACCCGGGAGTCCTGCAACGTAGCCTCCTCGTTGCCTCCCAACGGCTTCCGCGGATTCCACAGCGGCATCTGCTCCACCGGTACCCCCATCGCCTTGGCCGTGTTCCGGCCAAGGTGCTGGTCGGGGAAAAACAGCACCCGCTGGCCCCGTTGAAAGGCCCACTCGAGGACGGCCGCGGCGTTCGAGGACGTACACACGATTCCGCCGTTGCGACCGCAGAAACCCTTCAGCGCGGCCGAGGAATTCATATAGGTGACGGGGATAACGGGGACGCGGCCGTCGTCGTCGGGCTCTGTTCCGAACAGCTCGGCAAGGTCTTCCCAGCAGTCGGTCACCGAATCGATGTCGGCCATGTCGGCCATTGAACAGCCCGCCGCGAGGTTGGGGAGGATCACCGCCTGTTCTGGCCGGGAGAGCATATCGGCGGTTTCGGCCATGAAGTGGACGCCGCAGAAGATGATGGCTTCCGCCTGGGTCTTCTCGGTGGCGGCGCGGGCGAGCTGGTAGGAATCGCCGATGAAGTCGGCGTATTTGACCACCTCGTCGCGCTGGTAGAAGTGGCCCAGGATGACCGCCCGGTCCCCGAGGGTCGCCTTGGCCGCGAGAATCCGGACGTCGAGCTCTTCGTCGGTGGCGAGCCGGTACTCCTCGGGCAGCTCCCCCTGTCGCGGCGAAGAAAGCGGCGCCGGGTCGGCCATCGAGGCGCCGGGGCCGTAGGTGGGCTGGATTTCCCGGTCGATCGCCCAGGGGTCTTTGGCGAGGGCTGGCGAGCACGTGGTGACTCGCTGGGTCTGGGCCTGCTCGCGGGTCACAAGCTGGATCGCAGTGGTGACACTAGTCATGGGAAACTCCTGAAACTCTAGCCAGTCGAGGCGATGGTGGAGGTGGAAGCGCTGGTGGAGGTGGTCTCTGCTGGCGTGGCCTGGCCGGACGTGGCCTGGGTGCCGAGGGTCCCCGTGGACCCCGTATAGCGGTAGAGCCGGGGCGGCCGGTGACGCACTCCCTGGAGGTAGTCATCGGTGGGGGTGATATCGGGGGTGGCCCGAAGCTGACGGCGGAAATTGGCGGGATCCAGGTGCCGATCCAGGACCGCCTCGTAGACTTCCCTGACCTGCGCCAGGGTGAAGGTCTCGCCAAGAAAGTGGTAGGCGATCGAGCCGTATTCCACCTTGCTGCGCAGCCGCCAGAGGGCGTAATCCACGATGGAGTTGTGGTCGAAGGCGAGATCCTCGAGCTTGTCGGCGCGGAACCATTTCACATTCTCGGATTCCTGGGTCAGGGCAGCCTCGTCGGGTTGTACCAACGCCCAGTAGACGATAGAGACCAGGCGTTGAGTGGCGGCCCGGTCCAAACCGCCAAACGCGTAAAGCTGCTCCAGATAATTGGGGACCAACCCGGTAGTCTCCCGCAGGTTGCGCGACGCGGCATCCTGGAGCGACTCCACCTGGGCTAGCGGGCCACCCGGCAACGCCCACTTGCCGAGATGCGGCTGCCTGATCCGCCGGACCAGCGGCAACCACAGGGTGGGCCGGCCCGACGTCGCACTCGGCCGGAGCGCGAAGATCACCGTTGAAATCGCCAGCGCGGGTGGCTGCAACTGCCGCTCGGAGACGTTTGCTGCGTCTGCGTACATCGGATCCCCTCGCCTAGTGCTTCACCCATGAGTTAATGTCAGATTGACTCTAACTGATTTTAGCTGGAAATCCCCGGTTCTCCAACCCGCCCCCGCACGGAGCCGCCCCAACCCGGGATCGAGTCAACAGATATGACGGGTTACGGCCCGACAATCGGTTATTCCTGGCGACTCGACCCGGGGGTGGGGTGACTTAGGTGCGGGGCTGGTGGCTACTCGACCCGGAGGGTGGGGGTGACTTAGGTGCGGGGCTTGGTGGGGGCGTGCTCGGCGGCGGCACGCATCAGCGGCAGGGTCCGACCCTCGAAGTGGGTGTTCAGCACGATCACGGTCGATGAGCGCACCACCGTCCGGGTAGCGATGATGGCGTCAATCACCCGCTGCAGGTCCGGGTTGGACCGGGCCGCCACCTTGGCGAGCAGATCGCTCTCGCCCGAAACGGTGTGCACTTCCTGGATCTCCGGGATCTTCGCCAGCGCGACGGCGACGGCGTCGTGCCCGGAGTCCTGGTGAATGGTCAGCGAACAGTAGGCCACCACCGGGTAGCCCAGGCTGCGCGGTTCAATCCTCGGCCCCCAGCCGGCGATCACCCCGTCGCGCTGCATGCGGTCGAGCCTCGCCTGGATGGTGGCGCGGGCAACCGAGAGGCGCCTCGACGCCTCAAGCACACTCATCCGCGGATCATCGGTGAAGAGCTCAGCGATTCGTGAATCGAGGGGATCGATGACCATGGATAACCTTTCGGGAGCAAAAGAGGCGCCGGTGTTGTGTCTTGGCGAAATAGTGACTACTGTCACAGACGTTGGTCTATTCGACCAAGCGGCAGGGGTGGGTTCGACGGCGCACGTGCTCCTGTCGCTTTTTTTGTGCCGTCTTTTTCCCAGCCTATCGAACACTTTGTATATCAATTGCCAACATGTCTCAGCATTTCGAGACATACTGCGCAGCTCTCACCACACAGATTGCAGAGGCTGCATTTTGGACGTAGCGTCGCTCGAGCAGAGTGACTTCGATCATAAGGATGGCAATGAACTCCACGCCCACCCCTCCCGAGGAGGAACTGAAGAGGCTCTACCGGCTTTTGGTAACAGTGCGTCAGCTGGATATTGCGGCCGTCCGCTGGCAGCGGCAGGGCATCATCCCCGGCTACGCTCCCCTGCTGGGTCAGGAGGCGGCCCAGGTGGGCAGCGGCTTCGCCGTGGACACTGCGCTGGACTTCGTTTTCCCCACCTACCGGGAGATGGGCGTGGCCCGGGCCATGAACGTTGACATGGTGCAGTACATGGCCACCCACAAGGCCACCTGGCATGGCGGGCTTTACGATCCGGCTGCCACTCACCTTGCACCCATCCAGGCGGTAGTCGCCGGATCGGTTCTTCACGCCGTCGGGTGGGCCCACGGCCAGACCCTCGCCCGGCATGAGCGTCAGCCCGGTGCCGGCAGCGGCGTCGCTCTCACCTATTTCGGCGACGGAGCCAGCTCCCAGGGCGACGTCCATGAGGCAATGAACTTCGCTGCGGTGATGAAAGCCCCCGTGGTCTTCTTCGTGCAGAACAACGGGTGGGCGATCTCCGTCCCCACGGCCGCGCAGGTTGCCGGTGGCGCCGTGGCGGCCCGCGCCGCCGGTTATGGGATGCCGTCCCTCACCGTGGACGGCAACGACGTCGTCGCCGTCCTTGCGGCGACCCGGCAGGCGGTTGAGCATTGCCGCGCCGGGAACGGACCAATGCTGATCGAAGCCAACACGTACCGCCTGGGTCCACACTCCACGAGCGATGACCCAGGCCGTTACCGTTCCCTCGCCGACGAGCAGACAGCCCGCAGCCTCGATCCGGTGCAGCGTTGCGCGGACCTGTTGCGTACCGTCTACGAAACGGAGACCGATTACTTCGGCGCCGTCCTCGCCGAGGCCGAGGCCGAAACCGAACGGGTCAGGGAGGGTCTGGAGGCTCTCGAGCCGCGGCCCGGATCCGACATGTTCACCTACGTCTTCCAGGAAAGCACGCCCGCCCTGCAGCAGCAGGAGACAACATGGAGAGAGGAATCAGAGCATGTCTGAGCAGACGGCGGAGATCACGGCTCCGGTCACAGTCGATCCCGAGTCGCCCCTCGAGCACCTCTCCATGCAGCAGGCGCTGAATCGGGCGCTGGCAGAATCGCTGGACGAGAATCCCAAGACCCTCATCTTCGGGGAAGACGTGGGCCAGCTCGGCGGCGTGTTCCGAATTACCGACGGGCTGCAGCAGCGGTTCGGTGCGGACCGGGTATTCGACACCCCCCTGGCCGAATCGGGCATCCTGGGCATGTCGGTGGGGCTGGCGATGGCAGGTTTCCACCCCATCCCTGAAGTGCAGTTCGACGGGTTTGCCTACCCCGCCGTCAACCAGATTGTGTGCCAGATCGGCCGGATGAATTACCGGAGCCGGGGCACCCTCCCCATGCCGATCACCCTGCGGGTTCCCTCCTTCGGTGGGATCCGCGCGCCCGAACACCACGGCGAAAGCCTTGAGAGCCTCTTCGCCCACGTGCCCGGGCTGAAGGTGGTGTCGCCGTCGGACCCCCATCAGGCCTACCACCTGCTCAAGCATGCCGTGCGGCGCCCCGACCCGGTGATCTTCATGGAGCCCAAGGCCCGCTACTGGCAAAAGGGACAGGTCGACACCGCCGACGGCGGCACCCTCGAAGGCTCGCGCGTCGCCCGCAGCGGTCGGCACGTCACCCTGATCGCCTGGGGTGCGATGGTGTCACGCTGCCTTCAGGTAGCCGAGCTCGCGGCCGAAGACGGGATCGAGGTCGAAGTCCTCGATCTGCGCTGGCTGAAGCCGATCGACGCTGCAGGCCTTGCAGCGTCAGTGCTGAAGACGAAGCGCGCCGTCGTCGTCCACGAAGCGCCGCGCACCAGCGGACTGGGCGCCGAAATCGCGGCATTGGTGACCGAGCAGTGCTTCAATGTTCTGAAGGCACCGGTGGAACGGGTGACAGGGTTTGATGTCCCGTATCCCTCCGGCGATCTGGAAGACGAGTACGTACCGAACATCGACCGGATCCTGTTCGGCATTCAACGAGTATTGGAGCATCGCCGTGGCTGAACTGTCCTTTCCGCTACCCGACTTGGGTGAGGGCCTGATCGAGGCTACAGTCCTGGAATGGCTGGTCGCCGTGGGTGACACTGTTGAACGCAATCAGCCGCTGGTTGAGGTGGAAACCACCAAGTCTGCGGTGGAGTTACCCTCACCGCAGGCGGGAACAGTGGTTAGAGTTCATGGTGAGCCGGGAGACGTAGTGAAAGTGGGGGACCCTCTGATTGTGTTTGAGGTCCCCGACAACACGGCCGGCATTGTTGGCACCGTGCCCGAGGAACGCGCGCCCAAGCGGCGGGTGCGCCTGAGCCTCGGGTCCGACGACGACTGACACGCCTAATCTGAGGGAGATCGATATGGGACGCCACCGGGACCACCTCGTGGAGGGCATTGACCCGCACCTGTCCGTTGAGGAATACAGCCCTGCGCAAAAGTCCGACGCACGCCCTGTGCTGTTGTTGCATGGATTTGCGTCGTCGTCGAAGTTGAACTGGCATGATTCGGGCTGGGTGAGGGCATTGACCGACGCCGGTCGGCGGGTGATTACCGTCGATCTGCCGGGCCACGGGAGCAGCGCCTCCCCCGAGGAACGTGATGCGTACGCACCAAGCCGGATCCGGGCCGACCTGTTGCAGCTCCTGCTGGACTACCAGGTGAGCCCCCTCGACGAGTCCAAGCCTTCCAGCGGCGTGGACATTATCGGATACTCGCTGGGATCGAGACTTGCCTGGGAGTTTGGCGCCACCCAGCCTGAACTGGTGCACCGGATGGTCCTCGGGGGGCCGGGCACCGCAGACCCCCTGGCTGATTTTGACCTTCCCGCCGCCCAGCAGCACCTGACCGACGGCACCCCCATCGACGACGCCTCGACCGCCGGCCTGTTACGGATGGCCCGGCTGGTGCCATCCCACGACGTCTTCGCGCTGCTGACCATGGTGGAGGCGATCAAGGGCGAGCCGTTCAACGCTGCCGAGGCAGTGCCGCACATGCCGTTGCTGCTGGTCGCCGGCGACAAGGACGACCGGGCAACCACCATGCCCGAGCTGGCCGCGTTGAGTCCGCGCGCGGAGACTGTGTGGCTCCCGGGCCGAACCCACACCAATGCGGTGACGTCGAGGGCCTTCAAAACGGCTGCGATTGAGTTCCTCAACGGTTAGCTCACCGCGCTTTTCGCTGGCTCCGTGCGGCGCGTCACTACTCGCGCCAAAGTACGATAGCGTGGCATAGTCAGCCGACTTAGTAATACGAGCTGATCCCTGTCAATCTCTCGTACGGTGAGGACCCCGTGAACCAACTGCTAGCGCAGCGGTATCGAACCGCCGAGCTCCTCGGCACGGGCGGCGCGGCGGCTGTGTACCGCGCGATTGATCAGAACCTGGGCCGCGACGTCGCGGTCAAGGTGTTCAACCCCAGTACCTCCGACGACGACGACTACCGCCGGCAGCACACCGAAACACTACTGCTCGCCACGCTGAACCATCCGGGCCTTGTTACCCTCCACGATGCGGGGCTGCAGCAGGACGAGTCGGGCCGGACCACCAGTTTTCTGGTCATGGAACTCGTCGATGGGCTGGATCTGAGGAAACTCCTGAAGACCGAACGCCTCCAACCCCTAGCGGTGGCCCAGCTCGGTGCCGACCTGGCCGATGCGCTGGCCTACGTCCATTCCCAGGGCGTCATCCATCGGGACGTCAAGCCCGCAAACATCCTGCTGTACCGTTCCGACGAGCAGGACACCCGACTGTACTCGAAGCTGACCGACTTCGGCATTGCGCGGATGGTTGACGCCTCGGCGGCGACCGCGACCGGCGCCACCATCGGCACCGCCAACTATCTCAGCCCCGAGCAGGCGCACGGAACGGCTGTCGACTACAAATCCGACATCTACTCCCTCGGCCTGGTGCTGCTCGAATGCCTTACCGGCAAAAAAGCCTTTCCCGGCGCCGTCGTCGAAGCGGCCGTCGCCCGGCTCCTGCGCGATCCTGAGGTTCCCGCCGATCTGGGACCCTTCTGGGCTCCGCTCCTGACCAGCATGACGGCACGCGGCCCCCAGCAGCGCCCGGATGCCCACGAGGTTGCCCTGGCCTTGCGTGAGTATGCCGCGGCCGACGACGACCTCCTGGTGTCCAGGCCCGCCGGGCAGGCCCACTCGGACGAGTCAGCCGCTGAGTCGCCGGGGGCGATCACCGGCGGGATAACCACCGGCAACGTCTACATTCCGGCACCGCCGGCCCACGCACCCACCCTTGGCTAGCACCCCCACTCCCCCGCACACGAGCGCATCGGACCCAGGTACTGGCGCCGCGCATCGTGCCATGCGTCGCGGCCCGCTCAGCGGCGCTCAGTACCTGGAAAAGTGGTTCGGGGAGCTAGTTGTCTTCGTCCGAGGGTTCCTCGGGCTCAAAGCTCGAGGCCTCTTCAGTGACTCCTGCTCCTACCCCCTCCTCGGACTCCGGGATAGTGCCTTCGGGGCCTTTCGACTTCTCGTCGGCGTTCGCATTTTCCGGCTCAGGCTGCTCAGTCATGGCGCTCCTTCTGGTTGCTGTTCAACTCGTCCTGTCATCCTAGCGAGTCCCGGTGGCGCTGACTCATCGAATGGCCCAGGGCTCGCTCCTGGGCGCGGGCGCCGGACCGAATATGGCAAGCTAATCAAATGATGAAGGCGGACCGCGTGCACCCCTGGATACGGCGAGTCGCCATTGAAGTGGGCGGGTGGACACTGGTGGTGCTTGGTATTGCCGGGTTGGTCCTCCCCGGTCCGGGCCTGCTATTGGTCGCTTCCGGACTGGCAGTGCTGTCCTTCCGCTATCCCTGGGCGGAACGGCTCTTGCATCCGGTGATGGCGCGGGCCATGCAGGCGGCCGAGCTGGGCATGCTGACCTGGCCCCGTATTGTGCTCAGTGTGCTGGGCGCGCTGACGCTCATGGCCACGGGAGTGATCTGGGGGTTACAACCCGATGTCCCCGGCTGGTGGCCGCTGGAAGACCGGTGGTGGCTGCCGGGCGGCTGGGTCACCGGTGGCACCATGATCGGCTCAGGCATCATTGCGTTGGGCCTGGTCGTCTACAGTTACCGACGGTTCAGGCCCGGTCGGTCAGAACGCTAGACGCACGGCACCGCCAGGTGCGTCGGCTATTTCAGGAACTTCGACGTACGCCGGTCGGCCAGCGGTTTGCCGCCGGTCTGGCAGGTGGGACAGTACTGCAGCGAGGAATCCGCGAAGGAAACTTCGCGCACCGTGTCACCGCAGACCGGGCACGCCTCGCCCGTGCGGGCATGTACCCGCAGTGACTGCCGTTTGGTGTCCTTGAGTTCCTTGGCGGGCCGCCCGGACGCAGCCTCGATCGCTGTCCTCAGCAGGTGGTGCATGGTGGTGTGGAGGGTGGCGACGGCGTCGTCGTCGAGCTTGTTGGCCAGGGCAAACGGCGAGAGCCGTGCCGCGTGCAGGATTTCATCGCTGTAGGCGTTGCCAATTCCCGCGATCTTTGACTGATCCCTCAGCAGCCCCTTGATCTGGCCAGCGTGGGCGTGTAGCAGGGGCTTGAATCCCGCCAGGTCCAACTCAAGCGCATCCGGTCCCAGCCTGGCGATCCCGGGAACCTCCTCAGGGCTCTCGACCACGTAGGCGGCCAGCGACTTGCGGGTCCCAGCCTCGGTCAGGTCGAAGCCCGGCTCACCCCCGGGTCCAGGTTCGGTGCCAGCGTCCGCGAACCGGACCCGCAGCGCGATTAGCCCCTTGCCCGGCTTCAGGCGTGCCGTGCTGAGACTGTCGGACCATCTGAGCCACCCGGCGCGGGCCAGATGCATCACCAGGAATAGCCCGCCGATCTCCAGCACCAGGAATTTGCCACGCCGGTCAACTGATTGAACCTGCAGCCCAGCCAGGGACTGCACGGGTACCTTGGCCGTCTTCAGCACCGAAAAGGACGCCACCTCAAGACCGGCGACGACGGCGGGCGGACCGTCCTCGGGGATGAGTTTCCGCCGAAGGAAGTCAACGAGTCCCTGCACCTCAGGCATCTCTGGCATGGACCTAGGTTAACACTGCTGCACAACGGACGGGGGCGGGGGGGGGGGGGGGGGGGGGGGGGGGGGGGGGGGGGGGGGGGGGGGGGGGGGGGGGGGGGGGGGGGGGGGGGGGG